>NZ_JCAJZS010000005.1:0-322581 GCF_059510375.1 Shimazuella sp. NTD250
AATAAGGCGTGAAATCATGAAATGAACAGAAGAAAAGCCTTTTTACCGGTTATGATATGGGCATAGTGGTATATTAGGGTATCATTCTAGGTTATTTAGTTTTTTTGATTTTCAAATATCATTGTCCAAGTATTCGTTTGTTTTAACCTCCGAATTAGGAGCAATAAAAAGAGATTAGGAGATGTATAAATATGAGCTCTTCGAAAAAAAGAGAGCAATATGCCATACGATGTTATCAGGATAAAGATATGGCAGCTTGCCTTTCGCTATTCGACAGTAATGTGCCTACATATTTTGCTTCTATGGAACGTAAAGATTTTGTAGCATTTCTTAATGATTTGAAATTCCCGTATTTTGTTATGGAAAATAGGAAAGGTAAAATTGTCGCTTGTGGTGGTTATGCAGTTGATAGAAAAGATCGAACTATTGCTATACTTTGTTGGGGAATGGTTCATCAGGAGCTTCACCACGGTGGACTCGGCCGACAACTTCTTGTTGATCGTTTGAGGCGAATTGTAGCAGAGCAACAATTTTCTGTTGTGATGATTGAGACATCGCAACATAGCTGCGGATTTTTCGAACGATTTGGGTTTACTGTGAAGGAGATCGACCAAGACGGATTCGCACCGAACATAGATCTTGTTAAAATGGAACTTAAGCTTGTCGACGAAGTAACCTTAAAAAGGTAGAAGCACTTATACAAAATTTTCATTATTTTATTAATGGGGTATTTGTACGGTATGCCAAACTAACTTCTGATAACGTTCTATTATAATTGGTATTAATTGAGGTAAACCATATCTTCCAGTTATAAATTTTCCGATCTGAATGAAGGAGAAGCACAGGACTTTCTTTCTCTAGAAAGAATAGTAAGAATGCAATAAAATTTCATTGAAAGTGCACAGGAGGAGTAATTATGTCAGATTGGTTTAAAGCAAAAGAAGATATTAAACCTTCTAATCCGAAATCAAATTGGGCAAAAGGACCAAAAGGAGATTACGATGGTGTTCCACGACAGTATCTAGAAGCTAAGCCTGACAAAGGTTTAGAACCACCACGAAAGAATCCATGGGATAAATAAACTATCAAGACACGATCTTCTAATCGTGTCTTGATTCAATCTTTAGACAGCTATCCTTACTATTTATCGTATTCTAGAAGAGAAGTAAGGAAAAAAGTCGAGGTGTTTTAAGTATGGTGTATGTAGCGCTGCTTCGAGGGATTAATGTTGGTGGGAAAAATAAAATTGATATGAAAATGCTTAAGAAAGCTTTTGAAGAAGTGGGTATGACCTCTGTTTTAACTTATATCAATTCTGGTAACATTATTTTCACAGCAGAAGAGGTATCAAAAACCAAAATAACACACATTTTAGAGGAAGCCATACATACAAACTTTGGTCTATCTATCAAAGTTTTGGTTCTCCATTTAGATGATATGAAAAGAATCATGCAAGCTCTTCCGGACTCTTGGAAGAACGACCAACTGATGAAAAGTGATGTACTGTTTTTATGGGAAGATATGGATGATGAATCTGTGATAAAACACCTGACTATCAAACCTAAAATTGATACCGTCATATATGTTCTAGGAGCAATTCTATGGTCCATTGACAAAAAGAATGTTACCAAAAGTGGTATGAGCAAAATCATTGGAACCAAGTTATATAAGAGAATGACAGTAAGGAATGTAAATACAACTCGCAAAATTTATGAACTAATGCTAGCTAAAGAGCTCGAAGGAGAACAATGAAATACGCTATAGGAAAAGCGTATTTCTACTTAAGTTGTCGATACGGTTCATTAACAAGATTTATAGATTTGTGATTGATCAAGTCTATTCTATTAACGTTTGTGTGTTAATAAGGAAAAACACTACCATAGGGAGTTTAATACTTTACTGCGTTCAGCATTATTGAGCTTTGTTTGAATAAAATACTTTGTTGTAAAGCAAACTTAAAGCTTGATCAATTTCATCCAAATCTTTTTGGGAGGCGCCTTTTAAGCGATTTAATAACTTAGATTCCACTTTTTGGAAGACTTCCTCCATGAGCACTTCCCCTTTTTGAGACAGACAGATATATTGTTTTCGTCGATCTTCTGATACAGATGTTTTTTTGCATAATTTTTTTTCCTCTATTTTTTTTAATTCACGACTTGTATTTGGCATAGACATCTGAAGGCAATCACTAAGTTGACTAAGCGTTACGGGAGAGCTAGCTGCTATATATTCGAGCATTTTGAATTGAACAGGGGTGAGCTCGTCAGGCTTAACATCTTTTGTGATTTCATCGGTTACTTGATGAACAGATATTAAAAAATCCACAAATCTATAAGTAAATAATTTTTTATCCATCGTTTCACCTCACTCCACAGAATAGCAGAGTGATTATCAAAAGACAATTATCATTTGACAACTAAATGTGGAGATGCTACGATTTATTTATCAAATGACAAGTAATGAGGTGAAGAAATGAAAACACTAGTGATATTTACTCACCCTAATCACCAAAGTCTTTGTTATTCATTTTTGCAAAAAGTCATCCAAGGAAGCAGTGAAAATCCGAATATAACAGAAATAAAAGTGCTGGATTTGTATGAGGAAAAGTTTAATCCCGTTTTGATTTTTAATGAGAAAAAAAGGCGAAGGGATATGCATAAAGATCCGCAACTAGAAAAGTATCGGGAACAAATAATTTGGGCCGAAAAAATTGTATTCATATACCCGATTTGGTGGGGAAGGCCTCCAGCTATGCTTTTAGGATACATAGATCAGATGTTTGCTTCGAATTTTGCTTATAAAGATAAAGGAGGGCTTCTCCCGGAAGGACTATTAAAAGGAAAGTCTGTTGTATGTATTTCTACTATGTTAGGACCAACATACTATCCTTTGTTTTGGCTAAATAATGCACATAAAGTGTTGATGAAGAAAGCTTTGTTTCGTTTTGTTGGTATAAAAAAAGTCAAGTTTTTTGAATTCGGAAATATGGAGAGTCCAAAAGGAAAACAAAAAGAAAAATTAAATAAAATACACCATTATTTTAAGACAACTGCCTGTTAAAAATCACACCGATGTAACTTTAATCATTAATAACCGAAGATTACTAGAGTGTAAGAATTCTTATCATATTTTAGTCCAAAGCAAAACTAGAATCCATTTTCAAAGGAAAAATCAATGCTTAATATAAATGATTACGTAAAAGATATGATGGTATATATCCCCAAAGGAGAAACACGTTTACGAGATTATCGAAACGAGCAAAAGTGGATTAGTTCCAATTATAAATTTGCAATGCCTGGTATTCGGAAAAATTTAAAAGAAGTTATATGGGATGTAGCGATAGAGCCATTCTATCTTGCCAAATATACAGTAACGGAAGAACTTTATGCAGCAATTATGGGAAAAGAGTTAATCAAAAATGCAGAAGTTCGGAAACCAGTTGTTCGTGTTTCGTGGTACGATGCAGTGAGTTTTTGTAATTTACTCTCTGATGCTTTGGGTTATGATAAGTTTTATGATTCTGACAATAAAAGCAATGAGATTATTTGTAATAGTGGTGCGAACGGTTTCCGTTTACCGACAGATGCTGAATGGCAATATGCATGTAAAGCAAATTCAAAAGGATATCGATATGGTGATATAGATGAAATAGCTTGGTATAAAGGTAATTCGAGTGAAAGACGCCATGAAGTAGGCGAGAAAATGCCTAATGAATGGGGCCTGAACGATATGATCGGGAATGTTTGGGAATGGTGTTGGGATTTATATGACCTAGAGACTTTTGGTAATTATCGGATCATTCGAGGAGGGAGTTGGGCTGAAGAAGAGCGAGGTTGTGGAGCCACTTGTCGTCGAAAGAGTATGCCTGATTTTTATACCGATGATATTGGATTTAGAATTGCTAGATCTTGAAAGCCAAATACATGCTTCCAACGGAACTGATACTTTTAATGAACTACACTCTATTTTTCCTAGTCTCTCTTTGTAGGGCGAAATCCTCAACAATTAAGTTAATTGCTCTATCATCATAATTAACTACCCCAAGTAGTAATAATTGACAAACTATTGTTTATGATATAGAGTAAATACATTATTTTGAACGGAAGGGTGAACCGACTAAATGATTAACTAATCCTATTTCGAAAGCAATTAATTGAAGGTTTAACTAGCAGTTTTTTTGGCTGAATTCCTTCAATCATGTTTTCAGAATAGGATTGGTATTCTATAGTTGAACCCAAAAATTGCTGTTATTTGGTGTTTTTCTATTATGCCTCCTATTCTGAAATGGAATAGGGGCTTTTTTTGTCCCTCAAATTAAGGGAATGGGAATGATGGTATGTTATTGATGGAAGCAATTCAACTGAAACATTATATAAAAGATCGTTTATTATTTGAGGTAGAATATTTACAGATTCGTACAAAGGATAGAATTGGGCTAGTAGGTTCAAATGGGAGTGGAAAGACTACATTATTAAATATATTAGCCCAAAAAATAGATCCTGAAGAAGGAAAAGTGAATACACAAGCGCAGTGTGATCTTTTACCACAATTTAAAAATACAGCTACTATAAAGAGTGGTGGCGAAGTTACTCAAGAATATATCAATAAAGCAATTAGTAAGGCTCCAGAAATTTTATTGGCGGATGAACCAACTACAAACTTAGACACCGTACACATCGAATGGCTGGAGAAAAAATTAATGCAATGGAAAGGTGCCTTTGTCGTAGTTTCGCATGATCGTGCATTTTTGGATAATATCTGCACGATAATATGGGAAGTGAATGATAAACAGGTAAAAGTATATAAAGGAAACTTCCGTAACTATGAAGATCAAAAGAAACTGGAGATTCAACAAAAGCAATTGGCATATGAAAAATACGAAACAAAGAAAAAACAGCTAGAAGAAGCATTAAAATCAAAGGAGCAAAGAGCGGAAAGAGCAACAAAAGCTCCCAAAAAAGTAAGTTCTATAGAAGCAAAAAAAACAAAACCATATTTTGCAAAAAAACAAAAGAAATTGCAAAAGACTGCCAGTGCAATAGAAACTCGCCTCGAAAAGTTGGAAAAAGTAGAAAAACCAAAAAAAGATATCCCATTAAGAATGGATATACCAAATGAAGATGTATTTCGTGATCGTGTCATTATTCGTGTAGAGGATGTGATCGGTCGTGTTTCTGGTCGACTCCTTTGGGAGAAAACAAATTTCCATATTCGTGGGGGAGAAAAACTTGCAATCATTGGGGCGAACGGAACAGGAAAAACAACACTTGTAAAAAAGATGATTCATCAAGAGGAAGGCATATTCCTATCTCCATCTGTCAAAATCGGATATTTTAGTCAGAATTTAAATATTGTAGACAAACATCAGTCTATTCTCGAGAACGTCAGCTCCACTTCACATCGAGATGAGTCCTTTATTCGAACTGTACTCGCGCGACTGCATTTCTATCGAAATGATGTACATAAGACGGTAGAAGTATTGAGTGGTGGAGAAAGTGTTAAGGTAGCATTAGCAAAATTATTTTTAAGTCCTATCAACACACTTGTTTTAGATGAACCTACAAATTTTCTGGATATCGAAGCTACTAGTGCTTTAGAATCATTGTTAAAAGAATACAATGGTAGTGTGATTTTTGTTTCGCATGATCGTCGTTTTATCGAAAATCTTGCGACTAGAATATTAGCGATTGAATATAAAAGCATCACTTTGTTCGATGGTAGTTATAAACAGTACAAGGAACAATCGCAATCTAAAAACCAACATAACGATGAAGATCAAAAGCTTTTACTCGAAACAAAAATCACAGAAGTTTTGAGTAGATTAAGTATGGAACCCTCCGCAGAATTAGAAAAAGAATTCCAACTGCTTCTCCAAGAAAAACGAAATTTGAGGAAATGACGAGAATTAATCGTACTTTCGATTTGGCTGGAAACAAAAGAAGATAACAGATGCAGAAGCCTTGAAAAAATAGAAATGAAGTGAAACTCTTTTTACAGAAAGTACTTCGCCCTCATCTGGTATTCGAATTACCAACGTTGAACGAAAAGATTCATAATTAAGGTTGTTCATTTGGGATAACAGACAAACATTCCTATTAACAAATTTAATTGTCTAAGGAGGAATTTTAGTGGCAAAAGCTTCTTTTGCTCTTGAACCTAGTCCAATCTATGTATCGGATGAGTTACTATCTGATCTTCAAAAACGTTTAAAGTATACCAGATGGCCGCTTGATACTGGTAATGATGACTGGTTTTATGGCGTTAATAGGAATTATCTAGAGGAATTAGTAGACTATTGGATAAATCAGTTTGATTGGCGGAAATCCGAAAGTGCGATCAATGCTTACGAGCACTATAAAGTAAATGTGAACGGAGTTCCTGTGCACTTTATGCGTAAACCAGGCACGGGTCCCAATCCCGTACCATTGATTTTATCCCATGGTTGGCCATGGACTTTTTGGCATTGGTCCAAAGTCATTGATCCACTTGCGAACCCTGGTGCATTTGGAAGTGATCCAGCTGAAGCATTTGACGTGATTGTTCCCTCACTTCCTGGCTACGGATTTTCGTCGCCACTTCCTAGCAACCCAGACATGAACTTTTGGAAAATCGCCGATCTCTGGCATACCCTTATGACTGATATTCTTGGTTATGATAAATATGCAGCAGGAGGATGTGATGTAGGAGCGCTTGTAACGGGGCAACTGGGACACAAATATAGTGATAGTCTCTACGCAATACACATCGGATCTGCCCTTAAATTGAATTTTTTTAATGAGGATGATGGATGGAATTTTGCTAGAGGCCGTATCCTTCCGGACAACATTTCTCAAAAAATGAAAGAGAAGATTTTGGAGCTTGATCGTAAATTTGCATCCCATCTAGCCGTACATGTTCTTGATCCTAGCACACTTGCCTATGGATTGAGTGACTCCCCAGTTGGAATGCTTGCATGGATTTTGGAGAGATGGATCAAATGGAGTAATAATAACGGAAACGTTGAGAATGTTTTTTCGAAGGACGACATCCTCACCCATGCAAGCATCTTTTGGGTAAACAATACCATTGAAACGTCCATACGAGTCTATGCGAATAATAATCGCTATCCATGGACACCTGCTCATAATCGCTGGCCTGTTATTGAGGCACCCACTGGTATAACTTTCGTGGGTTATGAAAATCCGCCTGGTATCACGACTGAAAATCGCGTACAGAATTTTCTCGACAGCGATCGTGCTCCCTGGTATAACCATGTCAACATTACAACTCACGAACATGGTGGACACTTTATCCCTTGGAAAATTCCAGATAAGTGGGTTGAGGACTTACGACGAACTTTTCGTGGACGTCGGTGAGTCCTAGTGTCAGTTTTAACTAATCAACAGACAACTTTAGTGGAAAAAAAACCAGACTCCATGTTGCCATGTCCTTTCATGATGTTCGGGTTTTCGAGAGATTATGAGACTATAATAAAGCCCTTCTATAGGATAGTTTACCATGAATTTAGACTATTGTTATAAAGGATCGGAGATATGGTAACCAGATGAACGGACAATAGGTTTTGATAGTAAGGGTGAAGTGTGGGTTTAATTCGGATTTTTAATTGCGAAAAATTTGATTAATATTTGTTGATTTCCTGCTATTACCCCTCAAATCTAACAAAGTATATGTAAAGATACCGATGGAACTCATTTATTTGTTGAGAAAAGGATGGGGGTTTCATCTAGCGATCGTCTCCAGATCAGATGATCCTTTCCTGGACCCCAAAAGTCCTTGAGCGCAATATTTGGTGTTCCAAATTTATTCTTCCAAATTTTCTGTGCATGTGAATATCCACTATCCAAACAAAATTCTTGGATTCCTCTACTGAGTAATGTAAGTAACATCGAATGAAAAAGAGTACTGCCGATACCTTTTCTCTGATAATTTGGGTGTACGAATACAGTTGCGATTTCTATTAGTTTTTCCCATGATTCATCTGTGTGTTTTGTGATTATGTTGTTAGGAGAGCCGCATTCGACGGTGCCGACAATTTTACTAGAGGTTTGATCGATTGCAATTAAAAAATAACAGATTTCTCCATTACTAGAGAGATCCAATTGTAAGTGATGTTGTTTGCTTCGCACCTCTGTTGCGATATCCTCATCCCAATCAGATAATCCCTCTTTGGTAAATGTATCATGAATGACTTCATCAAAAAATGAATGTAACTCTTTTACATCATTCAAATGTGGTCTTCGAATCTCTACTTTTTGCATATTTTTCTCCCTCTAAAAAAGCGAACCGTGAGAACGGCTCGCTTTTTGTGTGTATGGATACGTCCTAGCATGTTTAAAATGACGTCTTTTGCCATTGTTTCGTTACTTCTCTTATCCTATCAAGTTGTTCCCAATATGCTCGAAGTGCCGCTTCACCTTCATGTGTGATCTGAATAGTGGTTTGCGGGATTTTTTTTCGGATGTAGTTTTTATTGATGAGAAGGTACTCTGCTCTTTCCAATTTGGAGAGATGACTAGATAGATTTCCTTTGGTTAAGCCTGTGAGTTCTTGGAGAAATAAGAACTCTGCCATGGAGCAAGCTTCCAAAGCACTCATAATGGCTAAACGGGCAGGCTCATGAATGAGTTTATTTAATTTGGCCATCTCTTGAAAAGGCATCATCGCAATTCTACCTCCTTAAACTAGTTTGCAGATCAAATCGGAAAAAAATACCGGTTCTTTGGTATAATTAATTATCCTTATTTTTCATCTTCATCTACAAATTTAATGCGGGATAGATGATCATGCATCTGACCACGTATTCCTTGCAAATATATTTCTCTTAATTCTTTTTGTTCTTGTATTTCATCTTCAGACAAGCCAATATCCTTTTTTTTGTTTGCTAGGTAATTAATACGTGCAATTAATTCAGGTGTTATCACGAATATACACTCCTTCAGTTAGAGTGTAACAGAAGTACAGCAGGAAGGGAACGAAAAAATGAATGCCATTATTTATACCCGAGTGAGTACCAAAAAAGATACACAAGAGTCTAGCTTAGCTCGACAACAAGAGGAACTTAAGAGTTGGGCCCAAGAATTAAAGATGAATGTTCTTCAAGTTATTGAAGAGCAGCATAGTGGATATGATTTGAATAGAGAAGGATTATATCAGATGTTAGAGATAATGAAAAAGAGCAAAGTAGATGCTATTCTAGTACAAGACGATACACGTCTGGGTAGAGGAGAAGCAAAGCTTGCAGTTATCCATCAATTACATCGAGCAGGCTGTCGAATATATTGCAAGCTTCACGGAGGAGAATTAGCGCTTGATGCTGGTGAATCTACTGTATTACATATCATATCAAAAGTAGAAGAGTTGCAGCGTAAAATGATGAATCAAAAAATTAGTTGGGGAATGAAGCGAGCTGTAAAGGAAAAAGGATATAATCCAGCTAAAAACCTTAAAAATCAAGGTCTAGGCGGTAGAGAGAAAAAAGAGATTCCAATCGAACAGATTGTAGCTTTAAAGCAAAAAAAGCTTACATACGAAGAGATTTCCGCTACATTAAAAGGTTTTGGCTATGAAGTTTCCAGGGCAACTGTACATAGAAGATATAAAGAATGGTTAGCTGAACAGGAGGAATTACAGAATGGATGACAATATTTATCAGACATTTACAGAAGCATTTGGACCTCCTAGTTTTGAACAAAAGGTCCAAAATCATATGCGTTATTATCTTAATCGGTATTCAGATGAGATCATTCAAGATCGATTAGGAAGTATTTTTGGAGTAAAAAGAGGGTTATCTCGAGAGCCAAAAGTTCTTTTCGCTAGTCATTTAGATGAAGTAGGCTTCATGGTTGTTCAAATATCGAAAAAAGGATTTATTCGATTTCAAACATTGGGAGGCTGGAGTCCGACTGTTTTGCCGGCGCAACGCGTAGAGATTATGACACAATCTGGAAAATGCATTACAGGGGTAATAGGTTCTGTTCCACCTCATCTCTTATCAGAAGAGAAAAAAGGAAAAGGGATAGATATGGAATCGATGTTTATTGATATTGGAGCACGTTCTGATGAAGAGGTAAAAGAGTGGGGAGTCTCTATAGGTAATCCTATTGTTCCAATTAGTCCGTATACTCCTTTATTGGGAGGAAGACGGATACTTGCTAAAGCATGGGATAATCGTTTTGGCTGCGGATTGATTATTGAATTATTGCGGGCTCTAAATGGCACAAGATTACCAAATACACTATATGCAGGTGCAACAGTACAAGAAGAAGCAGGTCTAAGGGGGGCTGTTACTTCAGCGAATTTGATTAGACCCGATGTATTTTTCGCAGTTGATGTTGGTCCAGCAGGGGACACACCAGGAATTTCAGATGCATTTGGAGAAATTGGAAAGGGTGTATTGATTCGTATCCTTGATCGATCCATGATTACGCATCCGCAAGTTCGTGATTTTTTACTCGATATTGCAGAATCTGAACAAATTCCTTACCAATTTTTTATTTCCAAAGGAGCAACAGACGCAGGAGTAGTTCATTTGTCTGGTGAAGGAGTTCCTTCAGCTGCGATTGGTATATGTGGTAGATATATTCATTCTCATGCAACGATTGTAGATCGAGAAGACATAGAAGCAGCAGAAGTATTTGCAAAGGCAATAGCAAAAAAGTTAGATAAAAGCACAATAGATTCATTTCTTCGATATTAGTTAAAGCCGTTCCTCTCTGGGAGGAACGCAAAGTTATTTAGATCATTACCCGACATTTAGGACATTGGTTTATAGGCTGGTAATTAATATTGATTTCGTGCCAACGTTTGCAATTCGAGCAATATTTTCTAATTTCTCTTGGGCTAAATGGTTTGTAGTTGGGATCGACCTCTCCATGATTCGGCATTTACCCACCACTCCTTTTATTGAATTATTCTCACTCCCTATTATTATAATGAAAAAGAAAGCACAGGCAAAGGAAGAAAGGTTGATCAATTATGAAAGTCTTGGTTATTAACGGTAGTTCTCGAAAAAAAGGGAACTCTGAGTATTTGACAGAAGTGTTATTAAAAGATATCCCTCACTCCACATTATTTTTGAGGGATCATCGTATTAATCCCATTATTGATCAGAGACATGAGGAAAACGGATTCGATGCAGTTGATGATGAGTATGATCAAGTTTTAAAACAAGTCTTAGAACAGGATATCCTACTTTTTGCAACGCCTCTTTATTGGTATGGAATGTCTGGTCTCATGAAAAATTTTGTTGATCGTTGGTCACAGAGTTTGCGTGATAAAACAATGGATTTCCGTGGAGAAATGGCTAAAAAGCAAGCATTTGTATTAATTGTTGGGGGAGACCGCATACATATCAAAGCGTTACCTTTGGTTCAACAATTTCAATACATTTTTGATTTTATGAACATGTCTATGATTGGATATTTGATTGGGCAAGGTACAAAACCAGAAGAAGTTCAAAATGACCGGCGTGCACTTGAGAATGCAGCTACATGGAATAGAAAAATTCAAGAGATGTTGTGAAAAATTGAAAGAGTAGCTGTGAAGCTACTCTTTCAATTTTGGAAACTCATTTTCTTTATTTGTTTTTATATCCATTCATGAGAAAAAAATAAGAGGATTAGGTTATTTGCTTGGCAGTTCAGCATATCCGGTTATGAGCAAACAAGTATCCGTCTTTGGATACCATGGTATCAACGGCACAGTCGGTTTTGCTGATCCTGATCATGATCTTTCCTTTGCATTAACAAAAAATTCTCTAGAATGGAATCCCAAAGAAGATCCTATCGAACTACGAATTGCAAGATTGTAAGAACTGCCTTATGGATTTGGGAGGATTTGCATATTCTTCCGAAAAGGTATCTGAAGAAGTACATTCTAAACTTTCTTAGATAGTACTTCTTCAAATTATACTTAGTTGCAAAAAATGATATGCTTATTATCCTAATCCCAATATTCAGTTGTTCATTTGCAATTCTAATTCCAATCTTCTTAATAGAAGTTCTTGTTGGATTTCTTTATTTTTTTCATGTTTGATTAAATGATAGAGGATTTTGTGTTCTAATCTCTTGAGGTCATAGGTCTTAGTTAGTTCCCAAGTCCTGCGATAAACCTGCATGGCTTTTTCTAAGTTGTTTTCGATAAGTATTTTACCTTGTAAAAACAAAGCTTTTGTTAGTTTGTACATATCTTTGTGTTGTTCTGCATTGTTTATTGCTCTTTGGATTTCCGTCTCTGCTTTTTTGTACAAACCAATTTTTGCATAAAGCCTAGCGAGGCTTATATGTGCTTCTGTAATGATGGTTTTGGATTCTAGATTATTTTTAGACAGCAATGCTATCTCGTAGGCTTTTTCGCTGAAATCATATAGATCTCTTACATAGGCAATATCACCTAATTGAACCCACAACTCAAACCCAATGTCAACGAGAGAATTAGAAGTAGTTATTTCAATTGCTTCTTCTAGTATATTTGTTGCTTCATCATATCTACCTCTATACTTTAGCAGGACTGCCATCAGCTTGTAGACTCTTGTCTTGGTTGAAACATTTTCTATTCTGAATCTATTCTCCCAAATCTCATCAAGGGTATAGCCCGATTCCTTTATTCTTCCAAGCTTAAGAAGGAAATGAGCTTTATTGTATATTAAATCATCCTTTACATATTTTCTTTTTCCATTTAGATGAAATGCTTTTTTTCCTTCTTCGGAATATTCCAGTGCAAGGTTAAAATTATTTTCTTTATCTGCGATCAAGCTTAAATCTAAATAAGCAGAAGCTAGGATATTTAAATGCATGTCGATATAGTCGTGATCTTTAGCGTTTATTACTTCATTGTAATGCTGACTTGCCTTTTCTAATTTTCCTCGTTGCAAATAATATTTTCCTTTTAGGTAAATAATGGTTGTCTGAGAATGAAGATAGTTAGCTGCTTCTTTGAAACGTGCTAAAGAATAGACATTTTGTCTAATCATGGATTCAATACCATGAAAAACAAGATCTTGTGTTGCTTGATCTTGCTTTAGTTTTTTAAGCATGCTTGGTATATCCTTAGTTTGAATGTTTAGAATGGAAAATAGCTGTTCTAATTTTTCTTTTCCAAGCGTGCTTTGTCCCCGTTCAAACTTTGATAGCGTACTGGATGAAGCTACTGCTGATAAATCTTTGAGGTTTAATCCTAATTCCTGTCTAGTTTTGCGTACTAGATAACCGATAAAGTAATCCGATATTTCCATAAATATTCCTCACTAATGTAAATCTAATCATTTTCACATTAAAATTGTAAAAGTTAATTTTTCGCAGGATAGTTAACAAAAGAATCTTTCTACTAATTGATCATACATTTATAATTGAAGTTGTTTCATTTACATTATATAGTGACAATTAAGTAGGTGGCACGTCATATTATATCAGATATTTTGGTAGAATTTGGAGTAAGATTATAAATTTTCTGTTCATACATTTTTAATAACTATACTTTAGAACACAAATACTTAAAAGGAATTGTACTGTAAAAAACAGATAGACTGTTTAAATATATTTTTGTGAATAGATAATAACTCGGGAAAGTAGAAGGAGAGTGCACTATGCAGGAAAGATATAAGAAATGGGTAGAAATCTGGAATTCTGCACATGAGAAAATTCTTCCTGTGTTACCGAAGGAGAATATTTATCCACTTACCATTCAACATCCTGCAACTGTTAAGGAAGTAGAACAAATAGAAGAACAGCTGGGCTATGCATTACCTGCGACTTTTCGACATACACTTCTTCATTTTTCTAAGGGAGTTGATCTTTATTGGAATATGTATGAAGAGGTAGAAGATACGATTCCTGAAGAGTTTGAAGGTATAAGTTCAGGAACCATTCGCTGGGGTATCGATGATTTTAATTTAGAGGATTTAGAATCTCGTGCTGAAAAAATGGATGCCAGAGGAAATGACTATAATGAATATCAATCAGCTATGGAAATAATCTGGCGTGTAACTGGTTCGGGTAATCCAGATGATTATGAAAAATCCACCAAGGAATCTGAGGAAAATTGGAAAAATAGTAAACAATATCGTTCTTCCTTACATAATAAATTAAAGTTTATGTCCGTGGATAATGGAGATGTTATTGCATTTGATTTGCTTACAGAAGGGGAACCACCTGTTGTGTACTGGGATCACGAAACAGAAGAGGTGACTTATCTCTCAGATTCCTTTCATGTCTTTATTGATCAAATAACTTCGCTTTATTGCATTGGCAATGAAAGCTGGCAATATGGTCCTTTCCTAACAGATGAAGGTATAGATGGGGAAGGGGAAACTGCGGAAAAGTGGAGGAAATGGTTTCAATTTTTTGTATCTAAAACAAATGATTGATGTTTGTAGTCTGAAAAATGTGAAGGTAACAAAGAATAACAGGCCCATAACAATTTATTCACTTTTCACTCAAATGTATACCCTTCTGAAGCTAGGGATGTCAGGTAACACACTCCTGTCAACCAACATCCCAACCTACTCTGTTGAAAGCTTTATATTCAATTACAGGCTACATTCATTTATTAACTGGCTAACTCTTGATTTATTTTCTTCGCTTTTGAACGCGGTAGTGTTAAAGAAACGATTAATCCAACTAGCATTCCTATTGCTGTTAAGTAAAAAGTAGTTCGTCCTCCTGAGGCTAGAGCGGATATTAATGCTTCTCCAGCCTTTCCCTGAGTCCCAATATTAGCAATCGCAATTAAGATAGCCATACCTACAGCATTTCCGATGTTTAAAGCAGTTCAAGCCATTGCGGAAGCAACTCTCATTGAAGCAACAATCCACATACAGGTCCAAGTGATCCCTTGACCGATTCTTGAAATGATAAGACCAGGTAAGATTGACCAATAACTACTATCTTGATAACCGCCAATTGACAGCAATATGGTTCCTACGATTCCAATAATAAACCCAATCAATCAAAGTAAATAGCTTGTTTTTTAGCTAATGATTTCACTATAGATCTCTAAGGTCTATAGGCTTTTTTTGTCGAATAAAAAGAGAAACACAAAACAGG
Organism: Shimazuella sp. NTD250; assembly: GCF_059510375.1. Classification (NCBI taxonomy): domain Bacteria; kingdom Bacillati; phylum Bacillota; class Bacilli; order Caryophanales; family Thermoactinomycetaceae; genus Shimazuella; species Shimazuella sp. NTD250. Next base: position 15,042 of record NZ_JCAJZS010000005.1, read on the forward strand.
GGAAAGAAGGAAGAAATCAACTCGACTAATTGCAATGGCAGACTTAGTTCCTGAAGATCATTGGTCCGAAATGACACGTACATGTCCTTCAGAACCTTTGCCTTATTTCGGTAGTCGGTAGATTTTTGATGTTTAATTTTAGCAAAAAAAGGAAATATTTCATTTGAAAAGTGTTTTGTTCATTCGTAGGGAGGTGTTGGGTTGTCCTCTAAAAAATTACTGTGGTTAGCTGGACTTGGTTTTTTATTTGATTCGATGGATGTTGGTATACTGTCCTTTATCATCGCAGCAATAAAATCAGAATGGAGTTTAAGTGCCAATGAGATCGGTTGGATTGGTAGTATTAATTCTATTGGAATGGCAATCGGAGCATTTGTTTTTGGATTATTAGCGGATCGAATTGGTCGAAAAGCAGTTTTTATGATTACCTTGCTTTTATTTTCTGTAGCTAGTGGATTAACAGCACTTACCACAACTTTGTGGTCGTTTTTGGTTTTTCGTTTTTTTATAGGACTAGGCTTAGGTGGAGAGCTACCGGTTGCAACTACCTTGGTATCTGAATCAGTATCGCTAGAAAAAAGAGGGAGAATGGTAGTACTTCTGGAAAGCTTTTGGGCAGTGGGTTGGCTGGTAGCAGCAGTCATTTCTTACTTTGTGATTCCTAAATATGGGTGGCAAGTGGCAATGATTCTAACTGCACTGCCCGCTTTTTATGTATTTTACTTACGGAGTCAATTGACTGATGAATCTACTATCACCTCACCAAAAAGACTAGGTATTTGGGAAAGCATTCGTAAAGTTTGGGCGAATCCATATCGAAAACAAACAATAGTGTTATGGGTATTGTGGTTTTGTGTCGTTTTCTCTTACTATGGATTGTTTTTGTGGTTACCAAGTGTATTGGTATTAAAGGGTTTCACATTAATTAAAAGTTTTCAGTATGTCTTGATCATGACACTAGCACAGCTTCCAGGATATTTAACAGTTGCTTTGCTAATTGAAAAAATTGGTAGAAAACCAGTATTAGTTGCGTTTTTAATTGGTACAGCAGTTAGTGCATATTTTTTTGGAAACGCAGATACACAATATACATTGCTTATTTCCGGAGTTTTCTTATCTTACTTCCATTTAGGGGTATGGGGTGCAACATATGCATATACACCAGAACAGTACCCAGATGACATTCGAGCGACAGGTGCTGGAATGGCTGCATCTTTTGGTCGAATTGGAGGTGTTTTAGGTCCCTTGCTGATTGGTTATTTAGTAGCTGAAAATACAAGTGTTTCTAACATATTCATTCTTTTTAGTATTGCAATCATTGTCTCAGTGTTGACGGTTTTCACATGGGGGAAAGAAAGTAAACCAGAATCAATCAGTAGTAAATAGTACCAAATGTATTTTATTGACTGTAAACCAAATGATTTTATATAATCCGATATGCAACCAAATGGTTTTATTTCTAGGAGGATAATCATGACAAAAACTACACTACCTGCTATAACAAAATCTGTCTTATATGATGCACCAATTGAAAAAGTTTGGGATGTAGTATCTACTGCTGAAGGTCTAGCTTCTTGGTTTATGCCAAATGATTTTCAAGCTATCGCAGGACATACATTTTATTTACAATCCCCATTTGGTCCATCACCATGTAGAGTTTTAGAAATTGATCCACCTAACAAACTAACTTTTGCTTGGGATGAAGATGGATGGGTGGTTTCATTTGAATTAAAAGAGGTATCAGGAAAGACGGAATTCACCTTAACTCATGATGGATGGAAAGGTGCAGATGAGATTGTTCCAAAAGCTAACCAAAAGCATTCCGTTATCCGTAAAACGATGGGTGAAGGTTGGGATGCACTCGTTGAGTCCAATCTTCGTAAAGTAGTAGAAGAATAATGTCAGTAGCATCAAAGTATGATGTTTTTCAAGCAATTGCAGATCCCACGAGAAGAAAACTTTTGCAGATTCTCTCCAAACAAGAAATGCCCATTGCAGAAATAAGTAAGCATTTTCCCATGAGTAGAACAGCAGTTTCGAAACACCTTACTATCTTATCAGAAGCTCAATTGGTTAAGGGCGAAAAAAAGGGAAGAGAAAAGAGATATACGTTACATGTTGAACCATTGGTGGAGTTGACGAATTGGTTATCTTATTTTGATCAGTTTTGGGATAACAAATTAAATATGCTCAAATATATAGTAGAGAAAAAAGAAGACTGATTTTGGTCTTCTTTTTTTATATGAAATCCTATGGATATACAGTTTTTACAACAAAATTTATTCCTCCACTCTATCGAAATCTTGCTATCCTATTGTTAAGTTCTTACAAACAGATATACGAAACAGTATAATGGGATTGACTAGGAGGTATCCTTATGAATCAAGCTATTTTTGAATCCGTTTATGATACCGTTGTGCAGCGAGATACCAAATATGATGGAATTTATTATACGGCAATTAAAACAACAAGGATTGTTTGTAGACCATCCTGTAAATCCAGAACTCCAAAGAAAGAAAATGTACTATTGTTCCAAAGTGTGGAAGATGCAATAAAAGCAGGCTTTCGCCCTTGTAAAAGATGCAGACCTGAACAACTAGGTAATTTAGGGCCAGATGCCTGCATTGCTTATGATGTGAAACGAATTATTTTAGAATCCTATGCAAAATCCGTTACCTTAGAATACTTATCCCGAAAAATGGTTATCAGTCCTTATCACTTGCAACGAGTTTTCAAACATGTGACTGGAATGACTCCAGCTAAGTTTCTTCAAGAAACAAGAATAAAAAAAGCAAAGCAGCTTTTGCAGAAAAGTGACTTCTCTATAATAAAGATTTCAAAGTTAGTAGGATTTCAAAGCCCGTCGCACTTTTCTATGGTTTTCAAAAGATATACAGACATGTCACCTAACCATTATCGAGAACTCGCAAAGAAAGAAGGGGAAAGTATTGTATTCTAACTCTAAAAAAACAAATGTATATTGGGGAGAAGTAGTCACTCCCTTTTTCCAAAACCGCAAGTTTTATCTAGCAGCAACGGAGAAAGGGTTGTGCAGGGTTCTATGGCCAAGCGAATCATTGGATGATCTAGAAGCTTGGGTTAATAAAATTATTCCTGATGCCAATTTGCAGGAAGGACAACAGGAGGTTTCAGAATATGTGCAACAATTAAAAGATTACTTCCATGGAAAGCGGAAAAACTTTAACCTTCCATTAGATTTGCGTGGTACGGCATTTCGGATCAAGGTATGGAAAGCTCTTGAACAAATTCCACATGGTGAAACTAGAAGTTATGCGGATATAGCTGAAGCTATTGGAAACTCGAAAGCTTTAAGGGCAGTAGGCACAGCCAATGGAACAAATCCCATACCGATTGTAGTACCTTGTCATCGGGTGATAGGAAAAAACAAAACGCTCACTGGATTTGGAGGAGGTCTAGAAATTAAAAAAAGATTACTTCATCTGGAGGGATACGATGACTATATCGACAAAGGGCATTTACGCTTCCAATTTTAGACAAGAGCAGGACTGTGTGTATATCCCACTACCAAAGGAATTTAGTTTTGATGAAGTACTTCGATATTTATCGCGATCATCAATCGAAGTACTCCATTATGTATTTGATAAAAAGGTTTTAAAATTATTAGATATAGAAGGACAATTGATTTTAATAGAAGTAAGCCAACCGAACTCTGAAGAATTGCAAATTCGTTTTGTGGATCAGCACCCAAAGACGGAACAAGAGTTTGTTCTCCTGGTGAACTATATAAAAGATTGGTTAGATTTAGATACACCGCTTCATTTGTTTTATGAACTAGCCACTGGAGATGCCATTTTAGAAAATCTAGTGACTCAATATAATGGACTTCGTATTGTCGGGATTCCTGATTTGTTTGAAGCTCTTAGTTGGGCTGTTATTGGACAGCAAATTAATCTTACATTTGCTTACACGTTAAAAAGAAGATTTGTGGAGAACTTTGGAACACCTTATGAGTGGAATGGGAGAAAGTATTGGAAGTTTCCGAGTCCTGGTGACATTAAGCACGATACAATTGAGCAGTTACGTAAGTTACAATTCACACAGAAAAAAGCTGAGTATATCGTCGGAATCGCAAAAGAGATAGAAGAAGGGAATTTGTCAAAAGAAAATCTACTACTTGATTTAAAGAAAGCAGAACAAAAATTATTATCGATTCGTGGGATTGGCCCATGGACTGCTCATTATGCCATGATGCGTTGTTTTCGGAGCCCATCTGCTTTTCCAGTAGCAGATGTAGGTCTCCACAATGCCTTGAAAAATATTCTTCAACGAAAAGAAAAGCCGAAAATAAACGAGATTCATAGCCTTTTTATTCCTTGGAAAAACTGGGAGTCCTATGCCGTATTCTATCTTTGGAGAAGTTTAGATGATTTGTAGATCATTCTTTTTCTATTAGAAGCAGTATAGGTCTATAGAAGGGTTCGTTTTATTGAAACAAAAAACAAGAGGGACGATAAGGTCCTCTTGTTTTTTGTTTTTTTACTCGCTAACCCCTACAGCGTCATATGCTTTACTTACTGATGTTACTTCTTTGGAGTTCGCTCCATAAAGGTCTTTAGCTGATTGAATAGCCGCATCACGCATATCGATAAATTGAGAAGTAGGTGTTAGATAATTTGTAAGTGCACGGTAGTAGATTGCTTTTGTTTTAGCTCTTCCAATACCCTCTACTGTAACACCGTATTGAGTTCCGCCGGCTGCGATCAAATAGGCAGCCTTGTTATTTATTCCGCTATTAATATGAACGCCACCATTATCTTGCCAGCCTAAGTATCGATCATCATAGTTGTCAGGTTGATTGTATTTGGTTGGGTCTGCCATGGAACGGAGGGCATCCCCAGGTTTATTTGGCGTATAGATATCTTCACCAAGTAACCAGTCATCGGAATCTACCATTACACCCATAATGTCTGAAATCGACTCATTTAATGCTCCAGGTTCATTTTGATATTCTAAATTGGCGGTATATTGAGTTACTGCATGAGTGAGTTCGTGTGCAATAACATCTAATCCTCCTGCTAGAGAAATAAATGTTTTTCCATCTCCATCACCATAAATCATTTTTTCTCCATCCCAAGCTGCATTATTCCATTTGTCACCCACATGAACATATGACTTGATAGCACTTCCTTTGCCATCAAAGCTGTTTCTACCGAAGCTGTTTTTGTAGAAATTATAGGTTACTTCTGCATATGCATGTGCATCCACTGATGAAGGATCTGAAAAAGTTTTGGTTTTACTAGAAACTAATTTACCTGTAATAACAGGTGAGTTTTCATTTTCATGTTCTGCATCATAAGTGGAAATGTTGCGAATTTGATCTTTGAGATAGTATAAATTACCGTCCTTTGTGATCTCAAAGGTTTTTTTATCTCCTTTTACACCATTTCCTTCTCCATTGATTTCGTGAAGAATATTGATTTTATCCAAAACTTTCCCACTTTTTGCATCAATGAAATATTGCCAAATTGTTGGTTGAGGAGATAAGTAAGCAAGCTTGATCACATAGGCATAAGTAAATGATTTACGGTAAGGAAAAACTACTAGTTGGGAAGTAGGTTGGTACAAATATTGTTTTACTGGCTTGGTTTGTTTTTTTGCGATGGAGATTGCTGTAGAAGTGGAGATATGCTTGATATGTTGAAAAGCTGGAAGGTTAATATTTGGAATTACTTGACCCATGTAGTTAGTAACGATATTTGCACGATTGAAATGTACGGTTTGTTCTGATCCATATACCGGAATACCTAAATGTACTTGTTGCAAACGATAATGAGACATTCCTAAATTATCTGTATTTTTGCTCTCTAATTGAAAGTTATCTTGGGCTTGATTGGCAAATTTCAAGAGATTTTTTCTTGCATTTAAGTAATCCCATATCAATTCATTAGGAGCTATTGTTCGTTTGGATGATGACCAATTTTCCTCTATAAAGGAAGCTGTTTTATAAACTGGATGATAACGGACACTTAGATTTTCCTTTGCAGTTGCAAAATCAGACCAGGAAGTAAGTGTCAAAGTAGCAGCTAGACAAGCAGATAGTGAAGCAGAAAACCAGCGAATTTTCATTCATTCAACTCCTGATAAATTGTATTTTTTTTACAGATAAAGTATAATCGATTTTAAAAAAGATTTCCAATGATTTTATTTCGCATGTTTATATTTATAAAAATAAGAAAAAAGATGCTAGCTTCCACTAGCATCTTAATGGGGTGTATTCATTTTACACTGATTCAGTTGTTTTACTTTCCGCTGCAGGCTTGGATGCTTTAAATCCAATAAATAATGCTAAAAGGGCCGCTAAGAAGTGTACGACTTCAATGGTTGGAGTAACGGATACTAGACCGAAGATGTCTGTGGTGAATAAACCAAGTACCGCAACAGCTGCATAAACGATGCCGAAGATGATGGAAACAGTTTTGCTCCATTGGAAACTCCCGCTAACGGCTAAGAAGATAACTCCAGTGAGTAGATGAATGATGTTATGCATCGCTGTTAAATGAAGTAAATCGTGGATAGGACCAGTTGTCGGTAAAAAGAAACCAGCAACTCCTAACAAAAGAAATATTACCCCAAAAACACGCAAAAATCCTTGTACCATACAACAGACACCTCACTTAAATAATAGATAATAAAATCAAACACAGTTAGATTTTACCATATAATATACGCTGTTAACAAATTTTTTATAATATTCTATTTATTAATGTTTTTAATAAATGAAGAAATAGATTCAGTTTATTCTATAGTAAGGGAGCCGTGGTACATTCCCATCCCGCATGTAAAGGTTATTTTTCCTAATTTATCTGGAGTAAAGGATATAACATTATCACCCTTTTTTAATTCTTTGTTTATTCCCAAATCTCGAATCAAAAGATAAGAAAGACAGCCAGATTCAGTTGTTTTTTTGAAATGAAGTTTTGTAAGGACTCCAACTTTGAGCGAAATGCTAGAAGGCGAGTATCCATTCTCGTTCACTTGTACGGTTGCTTCTTGATATCCTTTTTTTTGAATGCCTTTTATTTCTTGGGTTGCAAGCAGAGGTGTTTCTGCACTGGATTGGATAATGGCAAGAATCGTTAAGACCAAACAAATAGGAAGAAACACATACCATGTAAGATTAATTTTTTTGAAGCAGAAGAAGGTATGCTTTGTTGAATTAGTTGGTAAACAAGGATGATTATAAATACATAGAGCAAAAGAAAAAAACCGATAAACACATTAGGATGACTATTTGTTACCATCAATCCAGTCATCGGACCCATTAATCCTCCCATGATCCCAGCTAACACTCCATCTAACTGTGCCAATATTCCAAATGGGAAACCTATGATATATCCAGTAAATATTCCAACTACCATCATGTAAATAGTGGTAATGGTTGGATCGCTCACAACTCTTAACGATATGGTTATTCCGATAGTAAGAGCAACCATCATCGCTACAGTCATCGCAATCATCATCCCATTCATAGGAGGTATGTATTTTCTCCATATATACACTTGGTAGCCAATAAAAGCAGCAATTATCAATACAATACATATAATTAAAGCGATAATCATTTATCTACCTCCATTTTTATTTATCTATTTCATTTCGACCATTCAGTTGGATAAACCTATTTGTATATACAAGTATTGGAAAATGTATAGGCGTTACACAACGGCCTCTAAATGTTACAATACAGTTAACAAATAAATACATTTCTCCAAAGGGGGATCTCCATGCCGAAATTTATTTGTGTACAATGTGGAACCCAGTATGCTGACTCTGTAACGGAACCTCTTAAATGCTTGGTCTGCGAAGACGAAAGGCAGTATGTAAGGTGGGATGGACAAGCATGGACTACACTTGCTGTCATGCAAAATGACGGATTTGAAGTGGTTCCTTATGAGGAAGAACCTGGTTTATGGGGATTGGAATTAAATCGTTCCTTCGGAATAGGACAACGAGCTTTGTTGGTTCCAGGTGATAAAGGGAATATTTTATGGGACTGTATTCCTTATATTAACGATCGTGCCATTCAAATAGTAGAAGATTTAGGTGGGCTAGAAGCTATTGCTATTTCTCATCCTCACTATTATTCTACCATGGTAGAATGGGCAGATGCTTTTAATGTTCCGATTTATTTGCATGCATCCGATGTGGATTGGATCATGCGCCCCAGTGATAAAATCTCCCTTTGGGAAGGAGAAACTTTTCCGCTAACCCCTGATTTGGATTTGATCCATCTTGGTGGGCACTTTGATGGAGCTACAGTACTTTTATGGAAACAAGGCGCAGAAGGAAGAGGAAGTTTATTAACCGGAGATGTTATACAAGTTAACAGTGACCGCCATTATCTTAGTTTTATGTACAGTTATCCTAATCATATTCCTCTTTCCTGTAATACCATAAAAAGAATTGTAACCAAGTTAGAAACATATGAATTTGATCGAATCCATGGGGCTTGGAGAGAAAGATTTATTTGGGAAAATGCAAAAGAGAGATTAAAAGCCTCAGCTAAACGATATAAAAAATACTTAGAAGCCTAACTCCACAAGTGCTCCTGATAAGGGGGCACTTGTCTATTTTTATAGTTGATTGCTTTTGTTCATGTTCTATTCATAAATTCCCTTTATAGTAGCCAATAGAACGAGCGAAAGGAACGATAATATGGAAAATGTAAGTGTTTCGGCAAATGCGTATATACCTCCTCGAAGTAATCGCATTTTAGTAATGATCGGACTGATGTTAGGTTTGATTTTTTCTGAGCTGGATGAAACGGTTGTTAATACAGCATTGCCAACCATTATTCGTGATTTAGGAGGGTTGCCCTTATATGGTTGGGTTGCTGGCGTGTATATGCTATCCATGTCAGCGTTTATGCCCATTCTTGGTAAGTTGTCCGATTTATTTGGTCGAAGAAAGATTTATCTACTAGCGATGCTTTTGTTTATAAGTGGTTCAATCATATGCGGTTTATCGCATTCGATGACGTTATTATTAATAGGCCGAGGCATTCAAGGGATGGGGGCAGGGGGGTTAATGCCGCTTGCGATGACAATCTCAAGTGATTTATTTCCGATTGAACAGAGGGCAAAGCTCCAAGGGTTCATGGGACCGATTATGTTTATCCCGATGTTGTTAGGCCCGATGATGGGAGGATTCTTTGTTGATCAAATGAATTGGAATTGGATATTTTTTATCAATATTCCGGTAGGTGTTTTAGCAGCTGTATTACTTTTGATTGGTTTAAAAGAAACCACGCAAACAAAAAAAGTAATTATCGATTGGGCTGGGGCGTTTTTGCTTATGGCTTCGATAGTGACATTGTTAATTACACCTGTATTGGTTGAAAATCAAGGATTTACTTGGGGTTCTCCAGTTATACTCGGCTTGATTTTCCTTGGGATCGTCTTAATTGGTATATTTATTTGGGTAGAATCAAAAGTGAAAGAACCAATTATCCCATTGCATTTATTTAAAAACAGAAATATCTTAGTGTTGTCATTAATTGTGTTTGCCGTTGGCGTAGGGCTGATGGGATCTTTTTCATCATTCCCTTATTATGCACAACATGTACTAGGGTTAACACCCACGAATGCTGGTTACTTATCACTACCATTAATGGTAGGTGCAGTCGTTTCGTCTATCATTTGTGGTTTCTTATTGACAAAAGTTCGATATCGTGAATTGATGGCAATAGGATTCATTTTACCTGTTGTTGGTTTTTACTTATTTACTCATATTAATATTTCCACTACTGTAGTTCATATTATTCTTTTCTTCTTGATTACCGGCCTAGGTTTGGGAGTCTTATTTGGTGGAGATAATTTAATTGTTCAAGAATCAGTAGAAGAGAAATATAAAGGAGTAGCATTAGCGACTGTTCCCTTGTTTCAGACCATTGGCGCGACAGTAGGGGTAAGTGTATTTGGGACTTTGTTATCCTCGTCTCTGACAACTCATTTAGATGGCATTGGACATGGTTTAACGAATATAGGCAACATTGCCTCTGGGCAAATTCCATCTAACTTGTCTCCTGATATACTGATCCTGATCAAGACAGCAATCATTGGCGCATTCCAGCATATTTATCTATATGCATTCATTCTCTCTATACTTGTATTTGTTTTGTGTTGGTTCTTAAAGAAAGAAGTACTATTGTCTGAAAAGAAATCGATAAATGAATAGTGAGTATATACAACAGCCGAGTGACTAGTACTGGGCTGTTTATGCTTTTGAATACAATTGTATTTGATTTACCAAAAAGAGGGAGTGGTTGATTTCTCTTGAATAAAAAACATCCAAACATATGATTCTATGAATTTACAAATAGTCAAGAGTGCTAATCACTACTAGGCTAATGCGCTTAATTTATTCTTATTAGATTTCGTTTTTTTCTTTTATTTCTCAATACTATAGTTAACTTTTTCTAAAGAGATGAAATAGGAGGGTTACATGGACATCGAGATGAGTCCAATCTCCTTTGTTTTCTCCCGAATTAACGTTACAAAATGTTAATTTTGTAACGTTGTAGCTCGTGGAATAGATACTGATCCGATTTTTTTGTTATTATTTGCTTTTGTCCTATTATTATTGATGCTTTTTCATCCGAAAGAAGTTCATAACCATGTGTTTCAATATCTGAAATAAATCGATCAAAGATAACAACCTTACATCCTCTCTATTCTTGGCGGAAGAGTGTTTTCCGCTTGATAAAAAACAACCCTAGTAAGAACCTAAGGTTGTTTCGTTTACATCTCATAGTAGATATTTTGCCAGATTTCTAGCTAATCGCAGTTGCATTCATCTTTTCCAGTTTTGGGACATTTCGAACGAATCATCTCATTCACCCCCTGAGTGGGAAATGGAAACACTCAGATGATTTCTCATCTTTTTTATTATACAAAAAAATAAAAATCGCATATACCTATGTTTTTGAAAAAAATCAAAATTAGCTCTTCCTATGCTTTTTTACCTTTCTTGTGGTAAAATGTTGAATGATTTATTTGCATGGAAAGGGAGAAAAATCATGAGTACACTCACAACAACAGAGAAATACCAAGTGTTGTTATATTATAAATATGTTCATATCGAAGATCACGAGACATTCACTAAACGGCATCTAGCTTTTTGTAAAGAATTGAACCTAAAAGGCAGAGTGTTGATCGCTTACGAAGGGATAAATGGTACTGTCTCTGGCACTAAAGAAGATACAGACAAATATATGGATTTCATGCATCAGCATCCTCTATTTCACGATATGAAATTTAAGATTGATGAACATGATGATCATGCTTTTAAAAAGCTTTCAGTCAGACTTCGTAAAGAAGTAGTAACTTGGAGATTGGATCAAGAAGTTGATCCGAGTGAAATCACAGGGAAACATTTGTCCCCGAAAGAGTTTAATGAGCATTTGAAACGTGATGATGTGATCATCATTGACGGAAGAAATGAATTTGAGTATGATCTTGGTCATTTCCGTGGTGCCATCCGACCTGATGTAAACACAACGAGAGAGCTTCCGGAATGGGTTCGCGATAACCTCAATGAATACAAAGATAAAAAAATCATAACCTATTGCACAGGTGGAATTAGGTGCGAAAAACTGACTAGTTTTCTCATTTCTGAAGGCTTTGAGGATGTATCTCAACTGGATGGAGGCATTATTACGTATGGCAAAGATCCTGAAGTAAAAGGAGAATTATTCGATGGGAAATGCTATGTATTTGATGAGCGGATTTCTGTTCCGGTCAATCAGGTAGCACCTACTGTCATCGGAAAATGTTATCACTGTGATCAACCAGCCGAAACATATATCAATTGCGCTAATGATTTTTGCCATCGACAACACATCGTCTGCCCTACTTGTCAAGATGAACACCAACATTTTTGCTCAAAAAAATGCGAAGAGTTAGTTGTTGAAAAGCAAAAAGCTTGAGTTTCATTATCCTGCTTGTAGCGGGGTATTTTTTATAATAAAACTTGACAAATCTCATTATTTGTGTTATAATTTTTATTCGTTGATTCGGATAATACTCTGGAGTAAAATAGTTATATCATTTACTTTGGAGGTAATACAATGTCCAAACTGATTCCACTAAAGTTAACTACTACCATGATGGGTAAAAGTAATACCATCTTCCCTGCTCTTTTGCAAGAAGATAATTTTTCGGTATTGATTGATACAGGGTATCCAGGCCAACTTTCTCTCCTTCAACAAGCACTAGAGAAAGTTGGTTCATCTTTGTCATTTGTTGAAAAAATTATCCTTACTCACCAAGATATAGATCACATTGGTAATGTGTCCAATCTCCTTAACATATCCTCTCATCCTATAGAAGTAATCGCTCCTTTATTAGAAAAACCATATATACAAGGAGAAAAAACATTACAGAAGCTTACACCAGAAGCCATTGCAATAGCGATAAAGAATCTCCCTTCAGATGTTTCTTTACAATGGAAACAAGCGTTTCAACATACATTAGAAAATCCCCCTACCGCAAAAGTAGATAAAACCGTAATAGGCGGGGATGAGCTTCCGTTTTTTGGATAAAGTTATAGATACACCAGGACATACGATTGGCCATACAAGCTATTATCATAAGGTTAGTAAAACGCTAATTGCAGGAGATGCTCTGGCAGTAGAGAACAATGAACTAGTTATCCCATCCCCATTACTCACTTTCAATATGGAAAAAGCAATAAAGTCTATCGGCCGCTTGACTCACTATGATATTGAAACTGTCCTATGTTACCATGGCGGAATATTCGATCTAGACGCTAATGATCGTATACTTGAGTTGTACCATTGTCATAAAAATAAATTGCTTTAATGCTGGTTTTCGATACTCCACATTTTTTCTTTATACCAACTTTTGGCGTGTCGCATAAATAAAACTGCATGTTTTACCATTTCTAATGCTTCGTAGATGGATGTTTCTTTTGGATAATAAGTATTCGCATGGTTATAAAATGCCCTAGCACTCTCTTTAAGTTGCTGTTTCGGAAGACAGTGGATTGCCATGTTTTTTGGCATATTCCATATTTGGATAGCATTTTTATGTTCTATAGCTAATATTTGATATATCAAAGGTGAAACCCTTGTGCATAGAAGTCGAATTAGGTGAGTTAACCGATCTTTGCCATGATCCAATAGTGAAGAAAGATACTCGGGTGTCTCTGTTAGCTTTATCAAGGATTCGTGAGCAGATTGTTTTAGTTGTTCGTTAGTTGCTTCTGGAACTGGTAGTCTCCCTGCTACTATTTTATATGTACCAGCTACTGGCCCAACGTAATCTCTTGGCAATTTTTTTGATAACGCTTTACATTGAATGTATCGAAATGGAGAGGTATTTATATTAGCCAGATCTTGATGGATTTTCAGATATAAATCTAGAGGAAGCATCCCATTTTCCTCAAAAATCTTATCTTCTAAGAACAATTGAAAATCAATATCGCTAGATCCTTTGATAAATCCACCTTTCATCGCTGAGCCATGAACAATAAGACCAATAAAATTGTTACTGGTGTGAGTTCGGTATACTCCCACTACCTGATTAGCGATTTTTTCCACTTCTTTTATCAAACTCTATGCCTCCCTTCTATAATTCAACAGTGACCAAACATATAATTTCTTCTAGCCAAAGGAAGCAGTTTCTTATTGTTAAAAATAAACCGCCTATCATTGGGCGGCTTTGTTTTTATTCTATTATTTTGCAAATAACCTATTTACGTAATTCAAATCTCCTTTGTGGGAACATTTCTACTGCTACTATAACACAGTATGTATATAATAGAAAATTCAAACGATGGACATGGATTTATTTGCAGGTATCTTTTTATTTTCGATAGACTATAGTTACAAAAAGAGTTTAGATAAGGATGATGAGAGAATGTTTCACTCTCGAAGACTACCCTCAAATATTAATCGACTTATTAGTGATTTTCCAGAAGATGTGCAGGATTTCTTTTTAGAAATGATTAGTGCTGAGAGATCACCTTTAACAATCGCCAATTATGCTTACGATTTTTCTTTGTTTTTTCGTTTTTTAAAAGAAAAGAACAAAGACATAGAATCATTAGATGCTCTCACGATCAAAAGGTTTTTTCGTTACATAGAAAATGGATATGAACGTACAATCTATGTCCAAACAGGAAAAGGTGAATGGATAACCAGAAAGCATTTTCACGAGAATACAAGGAGTGGAAAACAGAGAAAAAGAGCTTCTCTTCGTTCGCTGTTTCGTTATATGGTGACTGCACAAGTTCTCGATAAAGACCCAATGCAAGCTTATGAAGATGCTAGCTTGAGAACGAGATCAAAACAAAAAGTGCCTGTCTTCTTAACGATGGAGGAAGTGACTCGTCTTCTTCAAGCTGTTCAAACTTATCACAATCGAAAGACTACTATATCTTGGATTAAAACAAGAGATGTTTCCATTTTATTGCTTTTATTAAACACTGGGATGCGAGTATCTGAGTTAGTCAACTTAGATATGAATAGTTTGCAAAAAGCTGGTGATTCCCTGAGGATTGTGATCATGGGGAAAGGCGGAAAAGAACGGATGTTAAAATTGAATGCAGTTGTAGTTAGTTCTTTAGAGCGATATTTACAAGAACGACCTTCATCTCATGATCCTGCCCTTTTTCTAAATAAAAATGCTAACCGATTGAGCAGAAAAGGCATCTCTGAACTTATTACCAAATATGTTCGTGAAGCGAAACTCCCCCCCAAAGCTGCCAATATATCTCCACACAAACTTCGTCACACGCTTGCAACCATGCTGCTGTCAAATGGAGAGAATTTAAGGGTAGTGCAAGAGATTTTAGGTCATTCTAGTATCCAGACAACACAAATCTATACCCATGTGATCAATACAGAAAAAGATGATGCATTGGATAAGTTAGCATCCATACAAGCAGACATTCTCTAGAACAACCGTTTGATTTTTTAACCTTGTTTCGCTATAATGATACAGACCGATACAATATGTTCGGAATTTTCCGGGAGAAAAGGAGATGAGAGTGTGAAAAGTAATAAACTTTCAGAAAGACAACAAGCTATTTTAAACTATATACAAAAAGAAGTTTATGATAAAGGATATCCTCCTTCTGTAAGAGAGATCGGAGAAGCAGTAGGTTTAGCATCTAGTTCTACTGTACATGGACATCTTAATCGTCTAGAAAAAAAGGGTTATATCCGACGTGATCCAACAAAACCAAGAGCAATCGAGATTTTGGATCAAAATTCTAACGTATTGAAGAAAGATACTGTAATGGTACCACTTATAGGCAAAGTAACAGCAGGTGAACCAATTACAGCTGTAGAGAATATCGAAGACTACTTCCCTCTTCCTACACGAATTGCTGGAGAAGATCAGACTACTTTTTTACTATCTGTTCAAGGTGATAGCATGATAAATGCTGGAATTATGGATGGAGATTATGTTGTTGTCCGCCAGCAGAATACAGCTGATAATGGAGAAATTGTGGTAGCCATGACAGGAGAAGGAGAAGCAACAGTAAAACGCTTTTTTAAAGAAGGAGATCATATTCGTTTGCAACCAGAGAATGATCGCCTGCAACCATTACGTCTACCTCAAGTTACCATACTTGGTAAAGTAGTGAGCCTAATTAGAGAAATTGTATAATGACGAAAAATGCGCTTGTTATAGGAGCGAGCGGGTTAGTTGGTACTTCTTTGACTCGTTTGCTCTTTGATGACAACACACACGATAAAATACATATTCTCGTTAGGAAATCAACAAATTGGAAACATGACAAATTAGTTGAGCATGTCATCGATTTTGAACAACTCCCCCGTTCTTCAGAAATATTTCAAGTTGACAGTATATTTTGTTGCCTTGGAACTACCATAAAAAAAGCAAAAACAAAAGAAGCTTTTTATCGTGTGGATCATGATTATGTCACGGATGTTGGAAAATTAGCTGCTAAAAATAACACAAAATTTCTCGTCATCAGCTCGATGGGTGCAAATCCGAAATCGATGTTTTTCTATAACAGAGTAAAAGGTGAAATGGAGCAAGACTTACAAAAACTAAAGATCCCATCTCTACATGTTTTCCGCCCTTCCCTACTTTTAGGAGATAGATCAGAATTTCGACTGGGCGAAAAATTAGCAACTCCTTTCAGCAAATGGTTTCTTAGAGGTCCATTGAAGAAATACAAACCAAACCAAGTACAATCCGTAGCTCGAGCTATGATTCATGTTTCAAAAGAAGAAACATCAGGTTTTTATATATATGATTCCACAAGAATAGAAAAAATCGCAAAAAAGAACTGACATAATAAGTCAGTTCTTTTTTGAATTTCTTATTCTGTTGTAATTTGCCATTGTACGTCATATTTATCGACTACCATTCCATAGGACTCGCTCCAAAAAGTCTTTTGTAATGGCATATAGACTTTACCATCTTGAGATAGCTTGTCAAAGATAACTTTTGACTCTTCTACACTATTGACGACAATAGCAATCGAAACACGAGAGCCTGTTTGCTGTTGTTGACCTGGGAAAGTATCAGAAAACATCAGATTAGTTTCTCCGACTGTTAATAACGCATGTAAAACGCGATCTTTTGCTTCAGGTGGTAAAGAGAATGATGGATCTTCAGGCATTTCTCCAAAGGTTTGAACAGAAATCACTTTTGCACCAATAGCATCTTGATAAAATTGGATTGCTTCCTTTGTGTTACCATCCAAAGTAATGTATGGATTCATACGTAAAGCCATTTTTATCCCTCTTCCTTTCATTTTTTAACACGCTAGATATGTTACCATAGGAAACAATCAAACACAAACAAACGTTTCTTTTGTATATTTGTATTATTTCAAACCTTTGTTACACTAAAAATGAGACGTTTACATAGGAGGGTTTTCTATGGATTCTTTAAAAAAAGTACTCATAACCGGAGCTAACACTGGAATGGGCTTAGCAACATCTATTGCACTTGCAAAAGAAGGACATCATATTATAATGGCTTGTCGAAATGAAGAACGTGGGAAACGAGCTATAGAAGAAGCACGCATCCAAAGTGGTTCGGATAAAATTGAATTCATGATTCTCGATTTAGCTTCGCTCACAAGTATACGTGCATTTTCAAAACACTTCCAAGAAAAATACGATACTTTGGATATATTAATCAACAATGCTGGGGTCATTACTACCAAGCGAAAAGTAACCGAAGATGGATTTGAATCCATGATAGGAATAAATCATCTCGGACATTTTTTGTTGACCCATTTACTCTTGGAGACATTAAAGCATTCAAAAAGTGGACGAATCGTAATCGTTTCTTCAGGAGCATACAAATACGGAGCAATTCAATTTGATGATATGCATATGGAGAAAAAATTTTCTAATTTTACAGGTTATGGAAAATCTAAACTTGCTAATATTTTATTTACCAAGGAACTAAGTGATCGACTAGAAGGTACGAAAATAACGGCCAATTGTTTACATCCGGGTGCTGTCTCTACCAATATAGGAGTGGATCGGGAAACGGGCTTCGGAAAAGGTATTCATACTCTACTGCGGCCGTTCTTTTTAACACCTTTGCAAGGAGCTCAAACAGCTATTTATTTGGCTAAAAGTCCAGAAGTTGAAGGAGTTTCTGGTGAATATTTTTATAAGAAAAAAATAAAGAAACTATCAGGTTCAGCTACAGATAGTGATTTAGCCAAACAACTTTGGCAGTGGAGTGAACAACAAGTCGGGATTCAGCCTATTGACAAGGTGAAATAATAGAAACATAAAGATACTTTTCGAGTTATTGTCGTCGTTATATCAGGGTGTTGAGGGGTCGTAATAGCCGGCGCCCTATTGGTTACCGATTTTCAAACTAACGAACCCACAACCTTGATCTAACGACAATGGTCCCGTACGATCTCTGAATTTGATTTTGGCTCCTGTTTTGAGTTTTGGCACTATTTTATCAGCCCTTTCTAATTTCTCCATTCATGCTATACTTTAACCAAACGGAAGAATAAGGAGTTTCTGTGCCTCAAATGCGAGCCAGTAACCGCCGTGTGGTAGATGCAGCCACTCGTAGTGCAACAACCCCCGGAACTGGAGGGTCTGCCCATTTGACCGACACTTCGAAGAAGTATAATCGGAGGTCGGAACCGGAGGACCCCTTCAACAGCTTGGGAAGTGACGCTTCGAAGGAACGACGGCAAGCGATCTCCCGTATGAGCAGCACCTGATCCCGTTTTCATGGTAGCTAAAGCTGCCCAGCCCGATCATTAGAATTTGTTTCTGATGGTCGGGCGTTGTTATTTTTGATCTGTTTTAAAGTATGATCTTATCACCTCTCATATAATTCTTACTGTTTCGTATAATCGAGAGAAACGGATTCGAGATTTGTCAACAACTGTCAATGACTTTGAAATGATGCGTGCAAATACAGTTGTCTATCACGGAAATAACCACCATTAGGTCCTTTTTCATCTATTGTAGCTAACCAAACAGCAGTATCTGCTCCTTCTTCCAGGGTATTAGGTGCATCAGAACCTCATTTAAAGCTTTTAATAGGTGATCTCATTCAGGACGATCTTTAATTCTGCTTTATAAATAACAACAGCCACTTGTTTTGAAGAACATTTTTCATATATAAATTTGTTTCTTGTGCTAAGGAAATAAATAGAAAAAAGCTGATCCTAGTTAGGATCAGCTTTTTTCAGTGCTATTTTGAAACAAGGGAAGAAGCATTAACGAAATGTTCAATTCGATTAAAAGCCTCTTTTAAGTTATCCATAGATGTTGCATAAGAGATACGTATATAGTCGTCTGCTCCAAATGCAGACCCTGGGACAACAGCTACTAATTCCTCTTTTAGGAGTGCTGTAGACCACTCGTCAACAGATGAATATTTGTTACCAAGAGCTTCTTTTACATGAATAAAAGCGTAGAATGCACCTGGCGGAGTAATACAACGGAATCCTTTAATGTTTTGAATTCGATTGATCACATAATCTCGCCTTTCTTTAAATGCTGCTTTCATTTGAACGACAGGTTCTTGAGGGCCTGTGAGAGCAGCGATGGCCGCATATTGAGATACAGAGGTAGGATTAGATGTACTATGACTTTGCAAATCAGTCATAGCTTGGATGATTTCTTGGGGACCTGCTGCATATCCAATACGCCATCCCGTCATAGCATAAGTTTTGGATACACCTGTAATGATAATGGTACGTTTGAAAAATGATTCTTCCAATGTAGCGATACTCACATGAGGTTTATTATCATAGATAAGATGTTCATAAATTTCATCAGACACGATCAACAAATCATGCTTTACAGCTATATTTCCTAACTCACGAAGTTCTTGAGAGCTATATATCATCCCGGTTGGGTTGGAGGGTGAATTAATGATAATTGCTTTTGTTTTATCAGAAATAGCTGCTTCTAACTGCTCAGCTGTAATCTTTAAATTGTTTTCTTCTTTAGACTCCACTACGATAGGCTTTCCACCAGCTAGTTTTACTTGTTCTATGTAACTTACCCAATATGGAGCAGGGATAATTACTTCGTCGTCTTCATTTAAAATGACTTGGAAAAGGTTATAGAGCCCTTCTTTTCCTCCAACTGTCACCATAACCTCTTTAGCTGAATACGTAAGTCCATTTTCAGTTGAAAATTTGTCGATAACCGCATCCTTGAGTTCTTTGATTCCGCCTGAAGCAGTGTACTTGGTAAAGCCTTTATCCATAGCTTCTTTTGCAGCAGAAAGGATGTGCTCAGGTGTATTAAAATCTGGTTCACCAGCACCTAATGCTACTACATTGTGGCCTTGTTGCTTTAATGCGTTTGCTGTTGCAGTGATAGCCAATGTAGGGGAGGGTGTTAGTTGCTTTACGCGATCAGAAAGTGTCATATTTTTCTCCTTTATCTCCAATTATCTGGTTTGTTTTCTTTATGATAACACCTTTACTGTTGGTCGACCAGTTGTTTTGCTTCTCTTGCAATCATTAACTCTTCATTGGTCGGAACTACTAAAACTTTCACTCTGGAATTTGGGGTGCTGATTTCTCTTGTTTTTTTGGAGCGAATATTGTTTTCGGAGTTATCTAACTCGATACCAAAAAAACTAAGCTCTCTGCATACCTCTTGCCTTACAAAGGAAGAGTTTTCTCCTACTCCAGCTGTAAAAAGTAGTATATCTACACCATTCATCGCTGCAATATAAGATCCAATTGTTTTACGAAGTTTGTACAAATACATATCTATTGCTAATTTTGCTTGTTCATTTCCTTCTTCCATTGCTTGAGTTACTTCGCGCATGTCACTAGACATTCCCGTAACTCCTAATAATCCACTGTGTTTATTCATCATGGATTGAATTTCGCTTAAAGTTAAGTCTTCTTTTGCGATCACATAAGGTACAATAGCAGGATCAATATCACCACAACGTGTCCCCATCATTAATCCTTCTAAAGGGGTCATCCCCATACTTGTATCAACAGATACTCCATGATTGATCGCAGTAACACTGGCACCATTACCAATATGTGCTGAAATAATTTTTAAGTCCACTAATGGTTTCTCTATAAATACAGCAGCTTGTTCAGACACATATTTATGAGAAGTTCCATGAAATCCATAACGGCGAATTTTGTGGCGAGTATACAATACATATGGCAAAGGGTATAAATAGACATGTTTTGGCATTGTTTGGTGAAAGGCAGTATCAAAGACAGCAACATGAATCGCTTCAGGTAACCGTTGCTCTGCAGCAGCAATCCCTAAAAGATTCGGGGGATTATGCAAAGGAGCTAAGTCAACAGTTTTACGAATAGCTTGTCTTACTTCACTTGTGATCACTGCTGATTCAGAAAAAAACTCTCCACCATGTACAACCCTGTGACCAACTGCAATCACTTCTTTTTCACTAGCAATTACACCATCTTTATTATCCATCAAAAGCCGGAGGACAAGATTTAAGCCCTCACGGTGATCTAAAATCTCTGCTGTTTTCAGCATCTCTTCTTTACCTGTCACTTGATAGGTGATGATAGCACTTTCTGTTCCGATCTTTTCTACCAAACCTTCAACAATTACAGATTCGTCTTCCATTTCAAATAATTCATATTTTATAGAAGAACTCCCACAATTTATAACTAGAATTTTCATTTCTTCCCGCTCCGTTTCTTGGTTCCTTCCATATTATTTATCATAGGCATACGATTGATACTATACTCTTTTTGGCTCTCCATAAGAGGAAAACAAGAACATGAAATTATTGAAAACGTAAAACAAATCGTCGTTGCCAAGGAGTCTCAACAGCGCGTGGAGAATAGTATTGCCGGACATAGTCAACTGCTAAGTGATTGGGTACACCATCAAGCACTGCAAGCCATGCAAGTGCAGTTCCGGTTCGTCCTTTTCCTCCTGAACAAGCGATTTCTAAACGCTCAACTTTAGCACGTTCCCATGCCTCTCGTAACGCTTCGGCAGCTGTAACACAGTTGAAAGGTAGCCGAAAGTCAGGCCAACGAATCCACCGGTTCTCCCATGCTACGGATGGTGGCTGATGTGACAATAGAAAGAGTGCAAATCTAGGTTTGTAACCCCGGCGAATGTGGACGTCTTAGTGCCCGTCCTCGGACGAGTCTTCCGGAAGGAAGTCGTAGCACACCTTCTGAAATGGGGTCCCGTGTATCGATCATAACGCTATCCTCCTACTGAAAATGACCATTTTAACATTATCTTATATGTATGTTTTCAGTAAATGGGATTCAAAACTAAATTCATCAGCAGTTACCATTATGTATAAAAACCAGCTATAGAAAGCTGGTTTTTGGTTACAATCGATTTCCATCTTTATCGTACTTAAAAAACCCTTCTTCGGTCTTAATCCCTAAATGACCTGCCCGAACCATCTTTTTTAATAAAGGAGCTGGGCGGAATTTGGTATCTCCAAACTCCCTGTACAAACGTTCCAATGCTGCTAACACAGAATTTAACCCAAATCTGTCAGCCATTTCAAATGGACCAAATGCAAAATGGTAGCCATGTTTCATGGCAAAATCAATTTCATTCGCTTCAGCAACGCCTTCCATCAATATATAAGTTGCTTCATTGATAAACAGAACAATCATTCTTGTGGTTACAAAACCCGGAGATTCAAAAACCTCTACTCCCGTTAACTGAAGTGTTGTCAACAACATTCGAAGGTCAGCTACGGTTTCTTCAGATGTTTTTAAACCTCGAACTACTTCCACCAAGGGGCGTTTGGTTACAGGATATACAAAATGTAGGCCAACAACTTTTTTCGGTCGATTGGTTACAGCTGCTATCTCAGTTAAGCTCAGTGTGGATGTATTACTTGCTAAAAGCACATCTTCCCGACAAAGCTCATCACATATTTGAAAAACAGCTTTTTTGGTGCTCATATCTTCAACGACAGATTCGATAACAAAATCTGCGTTTCTCAGAAGTTCTATATTTGAAGTAAATACAATTCGGGATAACGTTATTTTTTTCTCTGCGGTTGTAATCCCCCATTTTGATAACTTTTTATCTAGGCTCTGTTCAATTTTCCCTTTTGCATACTGGGCTAATTCTTCTGTCTTTTCTAATAACAAAACTTCATACCCCTTGGAAGCACACAATTCAGCAATTCCTTGTCCCATCGTACCTCCGCCAATAACAGCGATTTGTTGTATTTCATCTGCCAAAACAAGATGCTCCTTCCCTAGCTCACTAGTTCTCGTGCTAACAAATCCCGAAATTGATCTCCGTCCAATCTCTCTTCTATTAACAGGATGTTCAAGCATTCTTGGAGAAATGAATAGTGCTGCTTGGTGATACTTAAAGTCTGTTTATACAACTCATCCAAAATATGAGTAACTTCTTTGGATAATATGTCAGGATCGATCAAAGACATATCGATTATCCCCAAAGAAGAAAGTCCTGTATCAATCATCGTTTTACACAGTTGTATTGCTTGTTCATAATCGTTTTTTGCTCCAGTGGATCGATTTTGATACCATACTTCCTCGGCTGCTGTTCCAGCTAAGCAAATCATGACTTGCTTTTCAAGTTGAGCTTTCGTGTGTAAATAACGATCTTCTTTAGGATGATGTCGGACATATCCTAACGCTTGACCACGGGGGGTAAGCACCACTTGGGCGACAGAATTAGGTTCCAATAACTCAGCAACTAAAGCATGTCCCAATTCATGGATAGCAACCCTTTTTTTATCTTCCATAGAGGTAGAACGATCAATTTGTTCTCCCATTAGAACTTTATCTACAGCTTGGGAAAAATGAATCATTTTAATTTGCTTTGCCTCATCTCTCATCGCATATATTGCTGCTTCATTTACGACACTTGCCAAACCAGCACCAGAAAAGCCAAATGTCTCCCTTGCAATCTTATCAAGATCTACCTCATCATGTATTGGTTTACCCTTAACATGAAGCGATAAAATGTGTTTACGACCTGTCTTATCTGGCAAATCCACTGCTATATGTCGATCGAATCTTCCAGGGCGCGTTAATGCTAAGTCTAACAAATCTTTTCGGTTCGTTGCTGCAATTACAAAAACTGGGATGTCATTCTTCTTTATTCCATCCATTTCCGTTAATAATTGATTGAGCGTTTGGTCATACTCTTTATGTTGAGAGCCTTCCCGTTTAGCACCAATCACATCAATCTCATCAATAAAAATAACTGCTCTATTCTTCTTTTTGCTTTTTGCTGTTTTTCTAGCTCGAGCAAATAATTGACGTACACGATTTGCACCAACCCCCACGTACATCTCAACGAATTCACTACCAGATGCAGTAAGAAAAACGGCATCTGAATAATGAGCTGCTGCTTTGGCCATCAATGTTTTACCTGTTCCAGGCGGTCCAGTTAATAGGATTCCTTTTAGGGGTTGTATTCCATAATCTTTCATCTTTTCTTGTTGGATTAAAAAATCGAGTGCTTCCATTAACTCTTGTTTTGCCTTTGTTTGTCCTCCGATGTCTGTAAATTGGATATTTGGAACAGTGTTACGTTGGTCTTGTGAACTACCTTTATTCCAACGCGATCCGACTTTTGTTCCAGCACTGGAGTAGTACCAAATCGCTATACCAATACCTATGATTACTATCATAGGTAACATTGGCACACCCAAATAAGCAAGAAATAAAAAAGTTCCTAACCCTGCTCCGATGAATGGAATATACATACTATTTCACCACCTTTATTGGTAAAATTCGGACCCATGTTTTATTTTCGTCCTTTAGTGAAAGATAAACATACTGATCATCTATATATAATTGATAAGACAGACGATATTTAGAGGAAATTTGCTTAACAGTAGTTTGAATTAACGTGTACTTTCCGGTCTCTAGTCCTTCTTTTACTCCAAACACCATCTCATGCCATGCCATTTTCACTTTTTTTGATTGAGGATTGGTGAAAGTAATATACCATTTTCCTTTACCAAGATATTTATCCAGTTGTATGGTTACTTCTGGGAATTCATCTGAGAAATCGTAGGTTGGTTTCACGTTTAACTGCACTTCTATACCTTCAGTATCCATTTCTATTTTTGTGAGAGAAATATCTTTTTGAGCATTGATTACATCTCTTATAGGCTTTTCTATTTTAAAGTACTGATAACCTTGGTATCCTCCAAAAAGCACAATTAACGTGACAACCAAACTAATCATAATGACTTTTATTTGTTTTGTCATGATCGTCACGCACCTCCAGTTTTTCGGTATATCAGAAAAATACACTATGTAGTATATCATATGTTATATACATCCGTAGGAAGGAAAGATTGGAAACAAGAAAAAAGACCGGAAATACGGTCTTTCTAAAATGTGTAAGACATACCTTCTATTCGTAAGGTGATACTATAGATACACCGCAAGGGAGGGTATTAGATGTCTACTTGTTGGTTGTACGATTTGTTGGAAACTCATTTGTCTGAGGTACAATTAGGTAAGGTGGAATCTTTTATTCATGCGGAATCATGGGCCTCCCCCGCAGCCCGATACCGAAATTGGAACGAAGATGAAGATCCACCATTACGTTTTCGATTGGATATTGATGTAGAAACATAACTTTGGTTAGTCTTAGTTTTTCAAAAAATCTTCTACCTATTCCTTCGCCAGTTTTTACCTGTTTTTTATGTACGAATAAGTCCAGAAAATCAATGTTTATTGTGTCCTTTATTTTCGTCTCAATGTATAGTACTCCGCGGGCAAATGGCGGGCATCATTGGGGCAGATGAAAAGCCAGTATCCCTTATTAGACTGGCTTTTTTTGGTCTTTCGACATGCTTTTTACTGTGAGACCATTCTTGGTTGATCCTATATAACAATATGAGATATAAAAACCAGCAAACAGCGACTGAACACTCTTATCCACCTAAACTTCCTCTGTTTTTTCACTCTCGTAGAAAACAAATGGAAACTTTGTTTGCTTCTTTTGCGATGTATTTCGCCTTACTCATTTAAAGCCTAACTCTAATCGGCTATGAATTTGCTTTGGAAGCAATTCTTTTTGCTTCTTCTGTTCTCGTTTATTGAACGATTCTAAAAAATGGAACAGTACCAAATGAATCAATCAGATTTTCAATTAGCACCACAAATTATGTTATAATTATTCCAACTAATCTAGCAATTCTCTATACTTGGTAGGGATGGATCTAGATAGTAGAAAGAGAGAAAATGTCACCTACAGCATATGCATTCAGGGAATTCGTGCTGAAGATATATGAACTATGCAATCTTGCATGCACGTATTGCTTTGTCTACGAAAAAGCAGACAAGAGCTATCAGCGTCGCCCTGTGACTATGTCTGAAAAAGTCATCGCTGACACAGCCATGCGTATTGCAAAGCACGTACACACCCATCAGTTGGACAGCATCAGACTGGTCCTTCATGGTGGTGAGCCATTGATGGCTGGATGGAAGCTACTCATCAAGTGCGTGAGAAAAGTACGTGAGGCTGTTGGTGAGCAGTGTTCTGTTATTGTGGTTATCCAAACCAATGGGACACTACTCACTGAGCAAATTATTCGAAAACTGGCTTCAGAGAATATTGGTATTGGAGTCAGTTTAGACGGTGGATCTGATACATTCAACCGCCATCGAGTGAACCATGTTGGAAGATCTACATGGAAGAGGACAGCAATGGGTCTAGAGCTACTTAAGCAACACCCTGAGGTATACAACGGTATCCTTTGTGTGATCGACGTAGAAAACGATCCAGTCGAAGTCTATGAATCACTGCTCCGATTCAATCCACCCTCCATGGACTTTTTGCTGCCACTTGGCAATCACTCTGATCCGCCACCGGGATTGCCATCTACCTCTACTCTCTATGGGGACTGGCTTGTCAAACTGTTTGATCGATGGTTTGATGACAAAGCTGAGTACAGACCAGAGATCCGTTACTTTATGGAGATCATGTATCTGCTCCTGGGGGAACCCAGTACGATCGAGTCGCTGGGTCTCTCTCCATACGCAGGAATCGTTGTCGAAACAGATGGAACCATCCAACAGGTCGATGCACTCAAGTCAACCTACGAAGGTGCGCCTGAGACTGGACTGAATGTGCATCATCACGATTTTGACGAGGCTCTAGAACACCCAGGTGTCATTGCTCGTCAAATCGGCCTAAAAGCACTGGGACCTGAATGCCAGGTATGCTATTTGAAAACGGTGTGTGGTGGTGGCTATTACCCCCATCGTTACCAAGAAACAAACGGTTTTCTTAACCGGTCCGTCTACTGTCATGATTTGCAAAGAATCATCGTGCATATCTCGAACCGTCTTCAAGGTGAGATTGCACATATCCCCCTCTAATACATCAGAGAAATAGGTGTGAGAGGTAACAGACCCCCCTTGTATGTTCGTTCAAGGGGGGTAGTCATTTAACTATTTTATTACTAGTTTTGCTCTTATATATATCTTTTTCAATAAAATACAATCGCCCCCTCTCCAATTTCCGTTGGAGAGGGGGCGATTTCCTACCTAGTAGGAGTTCTAGTTCTTAGAGATCCCTCAACTTTCCTCACGGCCCCGACGGGACCTGCTCTGGAAAAGACTGAAGGTTCCTACTCGACCACAGCCGAGTCCTTCAGCGAGGAGGAGCAGAACAGGATGTTCGCTCTGCCTGAGAACCTCTCCGATCTCGGCGCGTGACGGCGCGTCCAGAGATGTCAGAGGTGATGACATCTGAATTTCCCTTCGAAGATTCGAAATCCTGGGAACCTTCTTGGTTCTAGGATTCTTACTTCCCACGCCAGATTTCTCCTTTTCTAATCTACTGGCTATGGGTTCTTATTTCATTATATATGGTTAGGAAACGAAAAACAAAACACTTTTGGTGATGCAAGTTTTATACTCAACTTCCCGAAAAATCCATCAAAAGAAAGCGCGGGAGCTGCCAAATATCTTCGTAAAGAGGGACCAGATTTATGAGTATATTCCGTCACTAGCGTACGGAGTTGGAAATCGAAGTGCGCCAAAGACAAATAAGAAATTGCCTTAT
This sequence comes from Shimazuella sp. NTD250, assembly GCF_059510375.1. Taxonomy (NCBI): domain Bacteria; kingdom Bacillati; phylum Bacillota; class Bacilli; order Caryophanales; family Thermoactinomycetaceae; genus Shimazuella; species Shimazuella sp. NTD250. The sequence continues at coordinate 42,589 of NZ_JCAJZS010000005.1, forward strand.
GTACCAACAGAGGATGAGATGAAGAACTATTATGAAGCCATTATCAAGTTGAACAGACGTGGATTTTCAACGATGCCAGATTCGAGTGAATCAAGGTAAAGGAAAAAAGGATAGAATTGTCCCGTTTCCCTCTACATGCTGACAGCTTGGAGAAAAAAGGGGCCACTTATTTATTTGAGTCTTCTTGGAAGAAAAAAATTCGAATCATGGTGTTCGGAAGATCCTAAAAAAATATTCAGATCAGGTTCCCTAGTAAGGCAATGTCCGACTGGTGTGTTGCCCCCTTTTTTTGATCTGAAGATGTTCATTCTTACCAGATGATCGTTATAAGTAGTTCCAAAGGTTTTGTCATTCTTTTTTCCAGCCCTTATGTCTAATTGAAGAATAGATCAAAGCGTAGCTCCGCCATCTACTACAAGGGTGGAACCTGTAACAAACGAGGATTCATCGGATAATAACCACAAAATACCGTTGACAATTTCTTTTAACGAACCTATTCGTTTCATTGGAATCATATTGGTTAAATGAGTGAGACGAGTTTCATCTAGTTGTTCCGCTTTTTCTGTTTTGGTTGGCCCTGGGGCAATTGAATTAATCTTATATTCTGAGAAGCTACTTCCAAAGCTGCTGATTTGGTGAGCCCTTCGATTGCAAATTTTGATGCTGAATATGCTGTAGATGAAGCAAGAGCTTTAACCCCTGTGATGGAAGAGACATTAACGATTGCCCCAGCTTCGTTTTTCAACATGTGTTGAATTTCATATTTCATACATAGAAATGTACCAAGTACATTTGTTTGTAACACATTTTGAAAAACCTCCATTTTTGTCTCGATCAAAGCAGTAGGTAATTGAGCTATACCCGCATTATTTACTGCAAGATCAAGTTTTCCATGTCTATCAATAATGGATTGAATAACTTGTTTCACATTTTCTTCCTGACTAATATCTAATTTGACGAATTCTGCTTTGTTACCACTCATTTGAATCTCATTAACAACTTCTTGTCCCACTTTTTCTCGACGAGCTCCGATTACAACTGTGGCACCTTTTGCTGCTAAGGAGATAGCAGCTGCTTTTCCTATGCCACTTGTTCCACCAGTCACAAAAACTACTTTGTTTTTCATCTCTATCGTTCCTTTTACTATTATGAGTTGATTTTCGCTAAATTCGGCATAAATGGAGGCATTTTCATAGAGTTGTCACGTGTTATGACAAATTAGACAAGTCTGTTTTGTCGTTTGTATATATTGCTTCTATTTTCAAACTGACTCAATGATTGGTTTTCAAACACATCCTAGAGCAATTTCTTTTTATTTATTCCAAAATGTACAAATCGGCGATGAACATACCACCTATGCCTCTTTCATCACAATCGTATATGACAATTTTTGGAAATGAAATTTTTCTGCATTTCTTCTAAGTATTGAATGAGAACCGAAGAGTTTACAGAATAGTACACTCTCTTTCCTTTTCTATGTTCCTTAATTAAATTCACTTCGCGCAATTGTTTGAGATGGTAAGACAATTTTGATGGTGAAATATCTTTTAACTTTTTATGAATATCTAGGTAAGGGCAAATTGCCTGTGGATATTCTGGATGTGGCGGAGACTCACAAGTATCATCATGCCCTTTAGCAATTAAGTTCAGAACTTCCAAACGAATTGGATCACCTAGTGCCGCTGATTTTTTTGCAAATGCTAAAAAGTTATTTTCCATAAGAGAAGTATAACACAAACTAATTTACATTCCAAAAAAAATTGGCATATCATTTGATCATTCCAAAATAAGAAGAAGGTACTCTTATGACAACAACTTCAATGTCAGATATACCTGCAAACGATAATTTATCTATCAAACCAATTTTGGGACAATTGTTCGCAATCGTAATCGGGATGTTCATGGTGTTTTTAGATGGTACAGCCATGAATGTTATTATCCCTAACCTGTGCCATTCAAAACAACAATTTCTAGCACTAATCTTCTTTATCTAAATGTTTTCTTTAGGAGGAAAGAAGCTGATTTTCACTATCCTATAGGTAGTGTAAATCAGCTTCTTTGAGCTAGATATAAAGATAAGCTGGAGCATCGGCAGAGGGAATTTACTCGAACATATCACTGCGTTGCACCTTTACTGAGCAATTTCTAGAATTTCTTAGGAAACACGAAACACTCTGTTTTATCTGAAGATGTGCCAATCTTCATTATTTTTCTCAGTTCCAGAGTACCAGTTATATGAACGGTAACTATGTTTGCACCAGGAGTAAAATAATAGATTTAAATTTTTTCACTATATTCCGATTTCCTGTTTGACTGCTCCTTAACTCCTTTATTAAGAGATTGGAAACTATATGGGTTTTCCATATTTCGGTTTAAGGGATCATAAACGGGTAAAAAACTTTATTCTTTTTTCATTCTTCCCGCTTTTTTTGCTGCTTCTTTTAAAATGACTTCGATTTGAGCATTCACACTTCGCAAATCATCCTGAGCCCATTTTTCTAGTATTTCATATAGTTTTGGATCAATTCGAAGCGGAAATGCTTTTCGTTTACTCATTTACGACACAACCTCAGTAGATACTGCCTGTGTTAATAATAGGCTGTGTTCCCTTCTCAGAAACAATGGCTACCATCAGATTATTGACCATCTGTGCTTTTTTCTCTTCATCCAACTCGACAATTTCTTGTTCTTGAAGCTGATCAATCGCTGCTTTTACAAGCCCTACTGCCCCATCGACTATCACTTTACGAGCAGACAAAACGGCATTCGCTTGTTGTCTTTGCAGCATAGCAGAAGCTATTTCGGAAGAATAGGCCAAATGCATAATCCGCGCTTCAATAATATCGACACCGGCAACATCCATTCGCTTTTGTAAATCATGTACAAGAACCTCTGCTATTTCATCACTATTTTGTCTGAGGGTAAGGGTGTTTTCTCCTTCCTTTTCGTACGAATCATAGGCATATCTACTTGCAATATGACGAATTCCCGTTTCACTTTGGATTTGAATGAATTTTACATAGTTTTCAACATCAAACAACGCTTTTGCTGAATCATTTACTTTATAAACCACCACTGCGGCAATTTCAATTGGATTTCCTTCTAAATCATTTACCTTTAATCGTTCACTTGTAAAGTTGGTGACCCGTAACGATACGCTTCGTTTAAAAGTGAAAGGAATCGTTGCCCACAATCCTTGATCACGAATGACACCTTTATACGTACCAAAGAGCGTTAATACTTTTGCTTGGTTTGGCTGTACGATAGTTAAACTTGTGAAAATAATCAAACCTAAAATGAATACCACGATTCCGCTTGCTTCTCCTCCAAATGAAAAGGAATGGCTAACTAAGTTAACTCCACCAACAATACATACTAGTGCAATGATTAGTGCTGCATAACCATTGATTTTAAAAATTGATTTTTCCGTCATTCTGACCCCTCCGTGATATATAAATGATATCATTTATATATCATTATAAAGCGATTGTGAGACAAAGTAAATAGGGGCACCGGGGAGATACGTGTAAAAACAGGACATATTCTAGGGATCACCGTATCCAGAGAAGAAAAACACACACCAAGACATATTTTAGACACAACTTAGCCGACTACCTTACACGTGAAGAGACGAAAACGTCATGAAAATTAACTTTTACGTCATTAATTCGTTTAAAAACAAGAATTACTAAACCTTGAATTCAATATCTCGACTTCTCGCCATATTGTGCTATGATAATGATAGTTACTAATAACTAGCATTGATAAGTGGTGGAATGATGCAAAAATCAGAAACAAGCAACGCAGACCGCATTTTACAGACAGCCATACAACTGATGAAGGACAAAGGTTTTAAAGCAGTTACCATTAAAGAAATTGCACAAGGTGCACAAGTAAGCGAAATGACGATTTTCCGGCATTTTGAGACGAAAAAAAGGTTATTGGAAACCGCAATTGAAAAACACTCCATTGTTACGTCATTTCAAAATCTTTTTGAAACCCAAATTACGTGGGAGCTGGAAAAAGATTTGTATCTAATCGCTTCGACTTATTTGGATCAAATGGAAGCAAACCGTTCTATTTTCCTTATTTCTGTTCAAGAACGAACGACAATGCCAGAGTTAAGTCATCATGTCTCCCATAATCCAAAAAAACTAAAACAATCCTTAGCTCACTATTTTCAAGTGATGTGTGAAAAAAAGAAAGCAAAGATCGAAGACCCAGATAAACAAGCAATCTCTTTCTTAACTTTCTTATTTGGATATTTTGCTTCTCTCACATTCCTAGGAAACCAATTTATTACGTATTCAAAGGAAGATTTTATCCAACATTGTGTGCAAACCTATTGCCGTGGTATCACTTAATTTTTTTTGCTTAGAAATGTTAGTGACTAATAACTATCATTTATTCCTGCTGTCTATTGTCTCTATCATCCATTGGTAGATAGAAGAGGCGGAAACGCCAATCTCTTTCAGGAGTGATGTGTCATGACTGCAACACTTGTTTCCTATCTCGAAAAAAATCAAAATAGAGCCAAAATTTTTGCTGTTAGCCAATTTCTAGAAAATCATGTAACCGAAAACTGGGATGTTATCTTAACAGAGAAGAAAGCACAGTTGGACCATGCATTTGCAACCGTAGGTGAACCTTCGTATGGAACTTATTTAAACTTCCTCTACCAAAAAATCCATTCCCAGTTGAAAGATGCTGGGCTACGAGTTTCTACCCGACTGCCTGGTGATATGGAAATTTCGAGAGAATGGGGAACAAACCCAGAAGAAACAGATCAGTATCGCTGCATGTGGAGTACATTGTATGAACATGAAACTGATGAGCCACTTGGAATCATCGTCACTGTTTTGCCACATGATCATACACAGTTTCGCGTACCAACAAAACCGTCTGTCTTTGTTTTAGAAGAAACAACCAAAGATGAAGTTGTAGCAACTCTGTCCAAACGGTATGCAGCATTTGATTTTGCTAACCTTCCTGAATTCCATGTTTATATCGCTCAGTTAAGAGCCAATCAAAAGAATCAATAGTTTATCCTTCACCTCACTCTATCAGGTGGGTCATCGATTCAATATCCAAAAACTTTTCATGTGGGGTTCGGTCAAGTAAGCAAAGATCAAGTGATTATCAATCAACGTTTAAAAGAAGATAGATTTTCAATAAAACCTCCAACACAATTGCATACATGGACGTTTTATGTTGAAGCACCAAGTAATTTTACGGTTGAAGTCTATCATTAAGTAGATCGAAATAAGCGTTGACGAAAAAAATTCCTTCATAGACAACTTTAAAATGCGGTATTTCACATTATATTTCAATTATTCTTAAAATATAGCAGAGTTCAAAGCTGAAAAGGAGATCGACAAAATGAGTCCATCCTATTGGGCCTAGAACCAGCATCCGTGTCGCGAAACGCAATTTGGCCAATAAATGGAAAATGATTGAATTTCAAAGTGATATGTAGTGTCACAAAAAGGATTGATCCTTTTTGTGACAGTGAGTATGTTTAGTATATATCAATACTACATCTTTTTAAATTTCGGAGGGTTTCTTACTATGGAGAATTATAGTCATAATATTATGACTATAATTTGCTGGGGGTAACTAGTAGCAATCCTACATGCTTCTAGTTACCTTCCCAGCGACTTTGTTGTTCAGTTCATGAGTTCTCGAATCTTCTCCACCACAGTGGTGAGGTCCGACTCCGTCATGATTTGATCACGTGGGGAACCCCCGATTCCTTGTTTGCCACCGCCACCCTCGGGCCAGATGAGCCTAGCGACAGCACCGCAGTCGAAGCTACCATCTGCACATGAGATGATGATGGCACCCCGTGACGTGTTCAACGTCACGATCACGGGAATGATCTCCTCACGCTCCGGGCTGTAGTACGCTGCGTTGCAGAAAACCTGCTCGGTTTCGAAGACTCGAACCTTGTTGTCCTCTTCGACCAAGCATTCCTCCACGGCTTGCCACCGCTTCTGGTCCCACTCGATCCCTTGAGCAACAAGATCATGGTCACCTCCGATAATGCGGTTAAGCACCTCGATGTGCTCCATGACAAGCTCGGTCACATCCTCTTTGTGAGGAACGGTCGGCTTCCCCCACAGTTCTTCCGCGTACGCCCAATACGCGAGGAGCTGATAACGGGTAACATCGTTCAGCTCATGAAGGTGATGCGATCCGTTCGAAGTGATGAACCGCTCGGCTTCCCAGAACTCGGGAGCGTTCGGACGGATTCCGAGAAGATCCGAAACCCAGAACAGCGTTCCGAGATCGATGTGAGTGATCAGAATAGTTGTGTTGCTCTTCAGAATGGGCAGAGGACGGTTGTCATCCGGCAGACCCACTCCAAGCGTCGCCATCGTGCCGCGGACAACCTTGTCCGACCCACCGAAGGTGGCCTCGACCGTCACAGCAGCCGAGATGGCACGGGCAGCATACTCGTCAGTCGCACGAATGATCTTCACGATTCCCCCTATAGGAAAAGTCGTTGGGTGTTAATTATAGAATAGCATATTTTTAAATCTCTTGTTATTGTGAATATACAAAGCTGGACTAAATGTCGTGGAAAACTGGCATTCTGGTGGTGACTTTATCTTTTATGGAAAAGGGGGAGAAATCCAAAAAAATCAACCTCAAGAGCAGGAAATTGCCATCCTTAGTCTCCACTTACTGCAAAATTGCTTAGTATATATCAATACGCTTAAAATCCAACATGTCCTGCAAGAAAAAGAATGGGTGGACCAGATGGCAGCAGAAGACTATCGAGCTCTTACTCCTCTTATTTACAACCATATCAATCCATACGGTGAATTTCGAATGGATTTAGATCAACGACTGGCTTTATAAGAAATCGGAAAATGATTTGTTACTTTTCGATCTATTCTGTAGATTTAATTGCTATTTGTTGTGTTTTTAGTACAATTATTTGTCGCTAATCCTATCAAAGAAGCTGCTCTTCCTTACAAAGGCAGCTTCTGTGGACTTCGATACGCACTTCTTCTACATGGAGGTATTCACATAAAAAGATAGTTTTTACCGCTTTCCCCAACTCCTGTAAAGCTTTATAGGTAGGATGGGAGCTGTTTTTAGAAAATTGCTTTAAGATGGCCTCCGTGTCTGCTACGTTTAATCGTAAAGCAGTTGCATATTTTACTATTTCATCATACTGCCTACAAATTAAATCCCAATCAATTGCCTTTTGTACAAGAACAGGTTGCAAATGAGTATAATGGACTCCAATCTTAGGCCGGTACAATTTCTGGGAATGAATGTTTTTTAGTCGTGGCATGAGTTTAAAACCAAGCAGATAGCAAAAAGCAAAACCCACTTCACTTTGCCCATGTGTATCGACAAAATTTCGTTCGACTTCTTTGTCGGTGTTGTGATTCAGTAATCCATGGAGCATCGCGGCGACTTCAGAAGAATTGGGTGTGTTGACGGACGAATGAATACACATGGATTTTTCCTCCACATGCCAATAGACAGAAATTCCTGGTCCACGTTGGCGTGGGTTCCATTGGGTTCTTAGATTTTGATCATAGGCAGCCATATTTGTAGAATCGGATGAACAAGAAGTAGTTCCTTTCCCCAAAATTTCTTCCCGTCGATCTGCTAAAATGGCGTTTACGATGTGTTCAATTGCTGCCTTTACGTTATCTTTGTAGATATATTTTCGTTTGATGTATAGCAAGTCTTTATAGGTCACATCAGCATTACCAGAGGCTACTCTTTTTAACCCTGTATTGGTTCCTAGACCAAAAAGACATAGTAATAAGCGTTTTTGAATGGTTTTTGGATCTAGCCGCTCATGAGTTGCTAATGTTTGAAAGTGTTCCGTAAATCCAACTCTTAAATCGGTTTCTTTTAATATGTCGATGAAGTCGGTCATCCACCAACGGTTAGCGATCTCTCGTTTCAGATAAGCTAGTTGTTTTGGTGGTCGTACCCCTGAAAGAGCTGTCTTTTATAGAGGTATCAGCAATATTTTGTAATAAACTTACGTCAAGCGAATTTACATCGTAGAGCTGTAGTTCTACGATGTAAATTGAGTATATCGGATTAAGAGAAGGGAAAACAACCCATTATTCTTAGAAATTTCTATTTCAGTATGTCTAAGAGTAGACGAAAAGCTTATTTTTACTAAATCAGTTCCTTAGTGTAGATTTTCGCAACCCATGCTGACTTCTACACTTTAATAAATTCGGTAACCAGTGGGGAGCCTTTGAAGAGGGTAGTCCTTCATCTTGACTGATCGGAAAGTTTTACAGCGTTGCCGAGTCATCCGACCACTAAGTGAGGTCCTAACATTACTTCTTTTTATATATCAATCACAATTAACAAACAGCACCAATTACTCACATGAGTCTTTTGGTTTTCTCAGAACAGCGTACCAATCATTCGAACTTGGTGATGACAGTATCCGGATTTTCTTCGTATTCACCCTGATCAAGCAAATCAGTTGACCAACTATCTATGGACCAACTTTTTTTTATTTTGTCATAAACAAGTCGCAAGCCACCATCCAAGGTCTCTATTTCTCCGTCCGTCTCGTATTTGATATAAGCACTTAATTTAAAAACAAGCACAGGATCGGAAAATAAGGACTCATAGATCACAGGTTTTGAATTTTTAAAATCAATTCCTGTTTCAATTAACTTCTCATTATGATCAAAAAAAGATACACCTTCACACATATCGCCAATATCTCCTGACACAAGTGTAATAAGATCAGAGTTATCTTCCCGTTTTGACTGAACGCATTGTTTGGCGAATTTATTAAAAAAATCAGTCAGTTGCTTTTGCAACTGTGGATCTGCCTTTGGATAAATTACCATGGATTCAGGTTTTTCTACACGCTGTGTATCACTTTTCATTTGACCCCAAGGAAAGGTCCATTCTGCATGAATATTGGAGCCAATCTTAATATCCTCGGCAACAGAATTATCTGGAATAGTAATGAGTTTATTGTTTATATACAAAGTCGAATTGTAATCATCCAAAAAATCATCATATAAATCGAAATGGATAGAGTCGTTTGACGCAGTTTTTATAGTCTCTGTATTTTCTGTTGCATCACTGGGTGGATATAAAGAGTAATCAATATCCGAACTTGACGAAGTTTTTATAACCTCTAACTGTATGAGTAGCCCTAGTACACCAATCAAGAAAACAAACCAAAGCATACAACCTATCAAGAGATGTCTTTTTCTATCCAACTTTATAAGACTCAATATGTAGATGATAAAGATGATCGCAGCACCGCTGGCCCATCCAACGCCAAAATATATCCCAATAAACGCCTCCAACAGAATAAAAGCCGTAAGGGAAATCATTAACATAGTGAAACTCGGAGATTTATTTTCTCCTATAGGAGTTTGTTCCTGTGTATTACCATGGGGTTTCATCTCTTTACTACCCTTATTTTTTACATAGTGCTCTACAAACCAAGAACTAAGATCGGACGCCTGCATCAGCAGTATACTAGCTTCTTCGGTCGTACCTTCTCCTGCATGTGCCGCTCTATTGCCTGCTTTACGAATATTGTGAAAGATATTCAATATTTCTGCCGGTAATCGTTGTTCTTCCTCTAGTTTACTTAGTTTATCAACTTGATGATCCGTTTCTAAGACAATTATTTCTTCTAAATTGAGAATCTCATCTATCATCCTTTCTGCAAATACACGAAGTTTAAATAACGCCACACTCGGATCACTAGTCACGTATTGTTCTGCTTCTCGTCTGAATTTACCAAACGAATGATTGTTTTCTACATAACGCTCTACAAACCATGAACTAAGACAAGACGCCTGCTCCAGTAGTATACTAGCTTCTTCGCTTGTACCTTCTCCTGCATGTGCCGCTCTATTGCCTGCTTTACGGATATTGTGAAACATTAGCAATATTTCTGCGGGTAATAGTTGTTTTTCCTCTAGTTTACCCAGTTTATCAACTTGATTGTCCATTTCTAGGGGATCAATCCCCTCAAAACGAAGGATCTCATCTGTCATTTTTTCCGCATATAACCGGAGTTTAAATAACGCTACACTCGGATCACTAGTTACATATTGTTCCGCTTCCTGTCCTAGTTTACCAAGCGACTGCCATTTATCTGTCAATCGATCAAAATTACTGTTCATGTTGTCCACCGTTCGTGTTGTTCACCGCCTACATGTTGATTCTTAGCAAATTCAAATAATTTTAATAATACCACATTTGGTTATCTTTGTTATACTTTCAAATGAAATGAATTGGTTCGTATACAGAATAACTTTTAAGGAATTTCAGTTGTCAGTGAAAATGATGGAATACCACCAAGGTGTTACCTTGCATGATCCAGTAAAATGGGATGTTAGAGATTGTAAGAATGGCAAAGCAGTTTATATTGGCTGTTTCACTTACAAGGAAAATTGCATATGTGTTAGAGGATATTTCGAACATATGGGAAAGATCAGGGAAATCCCTTACCACAAGAAGATTCCATGCTGGACAATAAAGTTAAATGATGATGTCCAATATTTGCTGCTTATTATGAAGATATAAAAACCTCGAACAACTTCTAGATTTTTAGGGTTATACTTAAGCTATAAGTGCAAATTTAAAGGAGTTTATTTACATGAAGCAAAATGAAAAAAAGACAACTACTAATAGATCACTTGAATTCGGACTTAAAATGAAAATCCCTGTTGAAAATATGAGGTTATATTATTTGGCTCAACGGGCATATCTTCTGCATACAAAATTAAATATGCCATCTTTTCAAAAATCTATTTTTAATCTTTTAACACAGGAATTATTCAAAGATGTGACAAGTCAAATCGAACAAATGATAAATTTCTCTAAGCATCTTCCCTTTATTATGGAAAAAGACTTGAGCAAGATTAAATGGAAGATTTTTGACGCTGAACAAGAATACCGAATCTATTATTGTTTGTATAAGTTGACCGAACAAGCAGAAAAGCTCGATAATTTATTAGATGAAGTCACCTTTAAGCTCTATCATTCCTATCATCACTTTTATATAATCCAAAAATGGCTTGATTTCTATTTGGATGAAAAAAGACTTAAGGTTGCGTTCTTTGTCTCCACTTTTAGGAAAAAATACTTTTAGTTGTACTAGGTCTAAACAACGAAACCGACTTCCATAGTAAGAAGTCGGTAAATAAAAGCCAATATTTTTAGAGATATATTAATCTCAGTATTTTTTATCTGCAGATTCAGTTTTTATCCCAAATTGAAAATACTTGCTTAATAAAGCTGGAGCATCTGTTGGCAATTTTTTCATCATTAACTGCCTATTGAATTTCCCCTCGATATTGAAATGACAGATTAGACCATGATCAGAAGGATTGATATTAGTCATTTGCGAGGGTTTTTTATCATGATCCTGTAATTTCCACTTTATAAAGGATTGGGGTAATCTTCTATCGATGTATATTGCAATATCATCTCTTAGATCTTCACCAGGCAGAGATCCTTCTAATAAATATTCAAGTTTATTAGTGTGTTGAATCCCCTTTTTATCTGTATAAACGAGAGATTCAAGAAATTTCTGTGCGAGTTCATACCTGCAAAACGAATTTAACTCATCTGAGGTAGCCTTTCCTGCTTTAACAATCTCATGAGAAATATATTGCCTAGTGCAATCACAAACTTCTGTCTATTTATCAAATACGAAAACAATTATATACCCTCCTGAAAGTAGATACATCCATCTATATGGATGGAATAACATGACACCCGAAGATTTTAGGGGATTGTCTCCCTTGTTTTATCATCATGTGAATCCATATGGAACTTTCAAACTGAATATGGAGAAGCGGATACCAATTAAATTAAATGTTGCCTAGTCACAGGAATATATGAAGCCAAATGTCTTTCCATCAAAGAAGGTGCAAAAATGGAGACAGAAACTATAGAAAAGGACCAGTTTTATTATATCTATTGGATTGAATGTCCCCATCTCCAGATTCGAAATATTTGAATTGGTAACAGTTAGCTAGTATTTATGCAAGTTTGTGTTTATAACTTTGTCCAATCTTCCACTAGCATTCCATAAACCACAGTATCAACGTAATGGTCATAAATCCACTCGCCTTGCCGGATACACCCCTCTATTTGAAATCCTAATCGTTCAGGGATGGACCGGCTTTTCTTATTCTCCGTAGCTACTCGAATTTCTACACGATTTAATCCTAGATCATAAAAAGCATGATTAATTAAAGCCCGACAAGATTTTATCATAAGTCCATGACCTTGAAACCCTTTTCCTAACCAATAGCCGATACTGGTAAACCGGTTAGGCCAATTAATCTCACGCAAACAAATAAATCCAGCCAATTCTCCTTTATACCAAATACCCGCGTCAAATCCATTGTTTTCAGCGGATTTCTTCATTGTTGACTCAATAAATGATCGTCTATCCTCTACAGATTGAGTAGAATCCACCCATGGAAGCCACTCGCGTAAATGCTCTCTAGATTGATCAATCAAAGTAAACAAATTTTCTGCGTCACGTATTTCTAACTTTTTTAAAAAAACACCTTCATTTATTTTATGTGTAAACAAATAGATGATCCCCCTCATCAAGTAATAACATGTAGTTGGATTTATATTAACACTAAAATCTATTTAATTTTATAGTTTACACAAATTAACATTTTCTGCATCAAAATGTACCTCTTTGAAACATAACATCATTTATGTTTACTTTTTTTACCATTTCAGCTACGATATTTATCAATAAGGAAACATAATTTATCAGAAGAAGATCTTCTTCTCTCTTTGAACAATGTTTGATCTCAAATAGAAAATCTCCTAACACGATTTCCTCCTTTCTATCTTCTGCGAAAGCATACATATGGTGGTTTCAAGATCGATTTCAGAGGGTTCCACAGCAGTTGTTTATGGAGAATGTAGCAGATTATAAAGTTTTCCTTCAGCAAAGAGAAATTGCTCCGAGTACGTTTAACTCTCATCTGGCTGGTTTGCGTTCTTGGAATGAATATCTGATTCAAACAGGGAAACAAAATTACTTTGTGATCCAGAAAGAGGATTGGAAGAAGGTTCAACATGGGTATGCATCGCCAGCAGTGCATAGTGAAGCTGATGTACAACGATTTATTCAGATGGTGTTAGAATCGAAAAACAAACGTGATTATGCTCTGGTGAATTTACTGGCTTATACTGATCTGCGGATCAGCGAGTCTCTTTCATTGATGATCCATGATCTTCATTTGGAATCACAAGAGTTGCTAGTGAGAGATGGGAAGGGAAAGAAATCTAGAACCGTTTTTCTATCGGACAAGGTGGTTCGATTACTGCGAGAATACCTAAAACAAGAGAGATCCAAGTATCGACTGGCAGAAGTTAGTCCATATGTATTCCTTAGTAACCGTAGCCAACGACTCTCCAGAATCACTGTTTTCAAGTCTTTTAGCAAGTATAGCAAGTTATCTGATATGGAGACGGCTATTTCTCCACATGATCTACGACATTTCTTTTGTTCAAATGCATTAGAAAAAGGATTAAATGTCCATGAAGTGGCATCCATCGCTGGACATAGTAACATCCATACCACTTTGCTTTATACCAATCCTAGTCGGAAAGCGATGCTAGATAAGTTAAACCAGCTCTAAAGAAGGGCTGGTTCTTCGTTTTACATATTATGTAAACTATCTGACGGACTAGAGCAGGAACCCTGTCACTGGGCCTACATGAAATGGAAGTGGGAGAAAGCTTTTGATAGGTATCTTGGTAAAATTGCTGCTCTTGATTCCAAAGGGCAGATTTGACCATTCGCTCAATCCTGTCATTGGTAGGAGGTTCTATTTTTCTGCGTCTATATTCAGCATAGAAAGCTTCTTTCAATGGTTCAAACTCCCCAGCATAGTCCCATACTTTCTCCTGCAACCAATTTGTAACCTCTTTCTCATCTTGAAGTGTCCCTTCACGAAATTCATATAATTTCCGAATCTCTGTCCGAATCTCTGTCCGATGATTCGTCAACGTTCTGGAACTCCAAGAATAGTGATGAATCATCTCGGAAGGAATCTTCAGTTGCTTGGCGATAAAATCAATCACAGCTTTTGGAATGTCGCTAGATTTAGCTGGAAATCTGGCTTCATGCTGAAAAAACTTCATCAGAACAGCAAAACCAAGTCTTGAATTGGAATATTTGTTTTCTACCAACTGTTTCTCAGGCTCGATTAAAGTAAAATGCTCAATCAGTTCATCTAATTCCCATTGTCTTTTCATGATGTATCCTCTCAGAAGAAATTACGGCCTATCTTACATTTTCATCTGCTATCAAAGTTACTCTTTAATAACCTCTTGTTCATCTTTGGCTCTACGGTATAGCGTCATTCTTGAAATCCCAGCTTTTTCAGCGGCTTCTGTGATCGTAGATCCTTGATCAACCAGATATAATGCGTATTTAATTTTTTCTGGATCGACAGGAGGTCTACCCGGATTTTTTCCTCTTTGTCTAGCAGCAATAATTCCTTCTTTGGTTCTCTCTGCGATCAAATCTCGTTCAAATTGGGCCATTCCAGCAAAAAGGGTAAAGAGCATTTTTCCATGAGCAGAGGTGGTATCTAACCAAGACTCCTTTAAACTTTTGAGATTCGCTCCTTTCTTTGCGATCAGTTCCGCAATCTCCAACAAATCTTTCGTCGAACGGGAGAGACGGGTGAGATCTGTAACGATGACGGTATCTTCAGAACGAAGGAACTCTAAAAGTCGCTCTAGTTCAGGTCGATTCCGCTTTGTGCCCGTCACCTTCTCGAAAAAAATACGTTCACAGCCTACTTCTCTTAATTGTTTCTCTTGCCGATCCAAATGTTGATCCATGGTGGAAACTCGCATATAACCAAACTTGACTGAACTCAAAAAATCCCTCCTGATCATGGAAACGATGTTCCAATTGTACCAAAAAGGGAGTTTAGGAAGTATAGTGACAAAACAATATTGTTATATATTTTCGTGACAATCATTTTGCGGGTTTGAAGGTTTGAGTAGGATTCGTGCAACACAATTATAACCAGGAACGAATTCAGGAAAAATTAAACTACCTGTCTCCCTTTGAGTATAGGAAACAGGTAGGATAGGTGTTTTTTCTTTGTCCCAAAAATGGGGTTCAGATCAAGATATGGGGAGTTTTTCTATAAATAAAAGAGTAGGAAACCGTAATATTTGTAGATAGTTTAAATGGTAAGATCAAAGAAAGATTGATTAGCTTCTGCACTTACTTTTTCTTCATCAATTGTGGTCAACTCTTTATTTCTCATCAGTGCTTTACCGTCTACAAACACATCTACAATATCACTGCGAGAAGAAGCATACACAATATGTGATACGATATCATGAGCAGGCTGCATATGGGTACCCGTTATATCTATCGTGATAAAATCTGCTTTTTTTCCTTTACTTAAGGTTCCGGTTATGTTTTCTAAAAATAACGCTTCAGCTCCATATGCTGTTCCCATGAGTAGAGCCGTTCCTGCCGGAACAGCAAGTGGATTTTGGTTGACACCTTTATGGATAAGAGCTGCCAATTGGATTTCTTCCAATAAATCTAAATTGTTGTTACTAGCTGAACTATCCGTTCCAAGAGAAGGTCGTATACCCGCATCTAACATCTTGGTAATAGGTGCGATACCACTTCCTAATTTTAAATTGCTTCCTGGATTATGAGAAACCTTAACATTTTTGGAGACAAGTAGATCAATTTCTTCTTCAGTTAGATGGACTGCATGAGCAACCAAAGAAGGAAGATCGAAAAACCCGAGAGAATCCAAATGCTCCACTGGCCTTTTTCCGTAATCTTCAACATTTTGGGCTACTTCCCTTGCTGTTTCAGACATATGTGTATGGATAGGTACCCCGATCTCTAGTGCCTTTTCAATAAATTGAGCGATATAGTCTGGTGTACATGTGTAGGGAGCATGAGGAGACATCATGGTACTAATGCGTCCCCCTGCTGCTCCATTCCAATTTTTTGCAAAGTTTGTCGCTTCCATTAATTTGTTTTTTCGTAAGGCATCATCACCAAAACCAATACAACCTCGACAAAGCGATGCCCGAATTCCTGTTTGCTCTACCAATTCTGCCACTGCATCCATATGATCATACATGTCTAAAAAGCAAGTGGTGCCAGAACGAATCATTTCCGCAATAGACAATGCAGTACCAGCAGTGACTTGTTCCCGTTTGTATTTTGCTTCCAAGGGCCACATTTTTTCTTCTAGCCATTCTTGTAGTGGTAAGTCATCCGCATAACCGCGTAGTAAACTCATTGCAGTATGGCCATGAGTATTTATGAATCCAGGGAGTATAACTTTATTACCCATATCCACTGTATGATCAACAGCCATTGGAAATGATTTCCCTTCAAAAACCCCTAAAATCGTATCATTTTCAATAACAAGTGTTCCTAAAAAAGGAGAAAAATTAGGTTCCATTGTCAATATTATTGCATTCATATAAGCTGTTTTCATGTTACCTCCATTATTTCAAAAGAATGGTGACATTCTCGTTTATCCGATAATAATTTTTGAAACCTCGCATTACATATTCTTGGTCGTTTAGTTCATAACCTGCAGCAGATCGATTCTTCAATTTTGGTAATACTAGCTCCCCTGTTCTCATGTTTTGGTGTTGTTTTATAATAGAAAGTCTTTTTTCTTGGGTATTAGCATTATGACGATATTCATAGTATAAGTTATGATAATTGAGCATGGCAAAAAAAAGAAGTAGTATCATCAGTTGTTTTTTGATTCCCAAACTATGTATCGCTTGAAAAAGTAAAATAATACTTCCCATTGCAAGAGGGATTGCAGGAAAAGCAACTCTCCCACCTGTTAGACTTGGGGTAAATATAGTAGCTATGTTAATTAAAATAAACCCTGATGGAAATATCAAATACACATAATTTCGCAATCGGACAGTTACATAAATAGACATCGCAACTAGTGTACAAATTAGTATGATACCATATAAGCTCAAATAACCTTTATGCAAAAACCAATGATCAAATGGATTAGCTTGTCCAAAAAACGGTATGGACATTAAAAACGGGAGTAATATGATAGGAGCTGCTAGTAACCAATACCATTTTTTCGAAATTTGGTACCCGATTATGGCAAATAAGATTATGACAAAAACAGTAAAAATTGCTTGTTGATGAATAAAAGAATTGATCATAGCTGGAAAGGTTTGTTTTAATTTTACAATAACAGATAACTGATTGTAAGTAGCAATTGCTTTTGATTCACCACGTGCTTGTACGCCTGGAGATAAGTATAATCCAAAAAAACCAATTAAACTGGTGAAAAAAAACGCTGCATATAATAATTTTATTTTTCTGTTTATTATATACTCTTTGCAAATCCAAAAAATTATGAAACCTAAAGTCAATAAGGACACTTGCTCTTGTGACCAACCTAAAAGAAAAGCAAGGCATAAAAATAAAGTGATAATAGCCTTATGTTTAATAGGCTTGTGGTTATCAATGCGACGGAAAAAAGTAGCTAATAGCATCAATCCCAACATAGGATAAACATAATTAAATGATCCTACAGCATAAAATAAAGTTTGTCTTGCGATATAAATATGGACCAAAAAAAACAAGGACACCAAGGTCCACGCAACCATTTCATCTCCATTTCTAGGAAAGCGAACAAAAACAGCATAAAAAATAACATAAGCTAAAAGTGTAAGGAGAAATGGATTTACCCATCTCCAAAGTTCAATACCATGAACTAGCATATAGATGGTAGAAATATTAATAAAAAAACGACCATTTACATGGGTATAGTCATACATCTGGTTTTCAATGACTTGTGTAAATGAAAAAGTACTACCTCTAAAATGAGGAAACAAACTAAAGTAAGTAGCATATCGGTAATCGTCACCATACATGTATATAAAGCGGCTAATCATGAACATGCATATAAAAAGGAAAAAGAATGGAACATGAGGAAGAATCCGCTGGCAGTTTATTTTCATTTACACTCTCCTATCAATAAAACTGAGCTTTGAGAATAAACTTATCACAATAAGTAAAAAGTAATCAAAATCTAACAAATTTTTTTAAAGATGATCTTTCATTAAATGTAACATTGGGGAAAGATTGTATTTTGATCCATTATAGATAGAAGAAAATAAATCTCCTTTATTCTGCAAACGTTCGGCAATATTCATCAGAGTAAAATCAGTTGGTAAAATATCTGTCTCTAATTCGTTCCATTCAAGTGGTGTAGATACGGTAGCTTCTTTTCTAGATCTTGGTGAATAAGGGGCAATTAGTGTTTTTCCTCTCCAATGCTGTAAGTAATCGAAATATACTTTTGTTCCTCTGTCTTTTACTCGTCGTTCGATAGTAATTAAATTTGGATATTTCTCTGATAAGTAACGAGCCATGAACGAACTAACTTTGCGAGTCTCTTCAAATGTATGAATCGGCTCTAAAGGTATATAAATTTGTAAACCACTCGCTCCTGAAGTTTTCACTACCCCATCTAAACCCATTTCTTTCATCAATGATCTTGTATGTAATGCAACTTCTTTTACTTGTTCAAAAGGTGATCCTGTTGGATCAAGGTCAAAAACCAATTCAGTTGGTACATTTATATCACTATATAGGTGGAAAGAGGTATGAAACTCTAAACAAGCAAGATTAGCTAACCATATTAATGTTGGTACATTTTGTAACATTATATACTGCGTGTTTTCTGCCTTCGAAGTTGCTACAAAATCCGGCTTAGATGCGGGGACATTTTTTTGATAAAAGGATTCTCCGAAAACTCCATCTGGAAAACGGATGGTTGTCAATAAGCGATTATAACAGTATTTTAATAAGTAGGGACTTAAGATACCAAGATATTGGACATAATTCCATTTTGTTATGCCTGGAAAAAGTTCTTTATCTGGATTAGAGATTTTTACTTCTTCATCCTGTATTCGAACATACATATCGCCTAATTACCTGCTTTCCATGAGCAAATAGATATTTATCACATACACTGCTGTATATACCCAAACCAAGGAGGAGTTTCTTATGTTCAACAAAACAATCGACTATGATGCTTTATGGGACGAAATCGAAAATGAAGTAGACACAGACGTAACAATCGATGAATTTCAAGAACATCAAGACATCTATCCATCTCAATATGTACCAGGTTATTATCGTCCTGTTGCTTATGATCCTGTACCCTTTATCTTTTTCCCACATCGTCGTCGTTTCTTTTAAATAAATAGCACCTATAGGGGTGCTATTTATTTAGCCAACTGAAAACTTTCAATTACTGGATTTCTCAATGTCAAATCCGGTGTCCATTCTAAAAAACGAATTTTAACCTGCATATTTGGTGGAAACCAGCGGATTTCTTCTTCCCGAAAAGGGGGAATAGCTGTTATAGGATTAGGGATAGCTAAAGAACTACTGTACATGGTTAATATTCGTTTTTCTTCTGCACTCAATCCAGAAGACACTCTTCCTATATATTTCCAATTCCCTTCTTCTTTTATTCCTAATAGCAGGGAATACACACTTCCTGATTTTAAAGTTACTCCTAAGATAAATGCATTTATGTATTGAAAATGTTTTACTTTTTTCCACGTGCTATGTTTTTCTCCTATGTGATACTTTCCTTCCCTTTCTTTTATTACGATACCTTCTAATCCAAACTCTTTTGTAAACTTAAATAAGGCATTCCCATCATCTGTTGTAGGACATATTTGTATTTGCTCGGATGCATCTAGTATATTTTGCAAAATGGAGAGACGTTGATGTAGAGGCTTGTCTACTAGCCAATGATCATATTGCAGAACATCAAATATCACATAGTTGACTGGTATTTTTGAAATAGATCGTTCAATCTTATTCTCTGTTTTCATTCGATCTCTTTTTGCTACGAGAAAAAAGTTAGGTTTTCCATTTTGGAGAGCTATCATTTCTCCGTCTAAATAAATTGTTTGATTGGCAAACTTGTTTGCAAGTATAGATGCTATTTCAGGATATATTGCAGTACGGATATTGCCATGTCTCGTATGTAAATTTACTTTCCCGTTTTCTATTTTTGTTAAGATTCGTATGCCGTCCCATTTTATTTGATAAAGATAATCTGATTCTAACAAGAGTTCTTTAGACAAAATTGGTTCCATGGGTTTTATAAATACTGTCATTCCTTAATTCCTTCCACTCTTCTTTAAAAATCGTAAACGTATCCACCCTATCCCTATGATAAGTATAGGCAGAATCATAAAAATTAAGATTAAAAGTCCTATCAGATGTGTGACTGTAGTAAGGTAAGTTGCTACATTTGGAGTAAACCATAAAGATACAGGTATTAATAACATTCCAAAAGGAATAGAAACAATAGATCTATCTTTTAGATGAAATATTTGTTTTACACTGGTTGTTGTCACATGCATCAGAATCGACAATTTGAAGAAAATGGAGATAAACCATATTCCAGCCATAATGACTTCTACTCGTTGAAACACAGCAGCAAAATCAATTTTCTTTGCCAATGTATAGGCTGGATACGTTGTCCATATAGCTGCTCTAGGTCCAAGAATCAGAATAGAAAACAGCACAGTAATCAAGATGATTATCCCGCCCAATATTGCACCTGACATAAAGTAACGCTTTATTTTTTTATGTTGTTCTTTGCTCTTTTTGATATAAGGTATAATCATAAAAAAAACAAATAACTCACCAAATACAACGATCATATATTGTATACTCGATTCCCATACAGGATACATTCCAAATTCTAGTATTGGTTTTATATTATTTATTTCTATTTGTGGTAACAAACCAATAGTAAACAACCCAAATAAAATTAAAAATAAAGGTAATAGAGCTTCAGCTGCTCTTGCTAATACCTCTATTCCTAAAATATTCCCAAATACTACTAAAGCTACAAACATATACTCAATCGGAACAATTGGAGTATAAATCAATATTGTGCTACTAATGAAATGACCAATATTCATTAAAACCAAAGAAGATAAAATAACCAAAAAAACAACAAAACATAAAGAAATGATGGAACCAATCCACTTCCCCAAAACCAATTGCATCATTTCTACTAATGTTTTTTCCAAAAAGTGTTTTCCTAAAGTAGTATATATCCAGATAAGTACTGTACCCATTAGTAATCCTAAAATCGCTGAAATCCAACCATCTTGATATGCAATAAGTGTTGCTAATCGCGGGCCAACAATAATAGAGGTACCGATGGTAAAAAGAAGTACCAAAATAAAAAACTGCCTTATCCCTATTTGCTGATGGTTAAGCATATACTTCCTCCTTTCTATTTAGGTTTTTTTATTTTTTTCACTCCATTTTTTTCTAACAAAAAAAACTCCCAATGTAAGAAAAGGAATTGCCATAATAGAATAAGTAAAATACATCATCCAGCGTTCCGTGTGGATTTGAAAATCGGCTGCATTCGGGCTAAACCATTGCGATAGTGGGACAAGACTAAGTGCAATCGGGATGAACAAGCAGTTTATATCACGAAGACGAAATAATTGTTTTATACTAAGGGCAGTCGTATAAACACCTATCGATAATTTCGCAAAAATTGAAAACATCCATATTCCTGCCACTATGACCTCTATTCGCTGAATAACTCCCCCAATTTCGATATTCTTAGCGATAGTAAATGCTGGATAGGTGTTAATAGCTGTTCCTTCTCCACCTAAACTTAGAATGGATAAAATGATTACTAATATGAGGACTATCCCTGCCATGAAAGCACCTAATACATATCCTCTTACAATTTTTTGTCGTTTCACAATGAATGGAGTAAGCATAAGAAAAAGAACTAATTCGCCAAATGGAAGTGAAATAAATCCATAGCTCGCTTGAAAAATATCATAGAAACTATGTTCGAAAATTGGTCTTATATTATCAATCGAAATTTGAGGCAATACAGCGATGATAAGAAGAAAAAACAATATGCTAAAAATGGGAATCAAAGCTTCCGTTGATCGTGCTATTGTTTCAATTCCTAAACGCACACCAAACACAATTACAACAATAAAAATATATTCCACTGCATCTAGTGGAGTACCTACAAGCAATCGAGAATTGACAAAATTACCTATGTTGGAAAGAACCAGACTTGACAATACTATCCCAAAGCTAGTGAAAAAGAGTCCTATCACAAAACCTAAATATTTGCCAAAAGAAAAATTTATTGCTTGGATTAAAGTTTGATCCATAAAATATTTGCCTACAGCTCCAAAAGCCCATACAATAAACAAAGCAACCGCAAATCCGAAAAGACCAGAAATCCAACCATCTTGCTTCACAGAAGCTGCGAGCAGACTTGGAGAAATGATGATAGAAGGTCCAATCGTAAACAGAAAAACAAGTATGGCGAATTGTCGATGCTCAATTTTTTCTTTTCCTATCATATTCTATCCTCCATTTACTACCTAGCATTTAAAAATAAAGAAATTTCATCACATTTGCAGCTGTTGCTAGGAGGAGAAAAAAAGAGAAGAACCATATTTCTTTGATATATCCTAATTTCTTCAATCGTGGTACCTCAAACAAAGCCACTATTATAGCCACAAGAGAAACAAATACAGATTGCCACAATGCTCATCACCCCTATTCTAAACTAGGTGTAGTTTTATTTACCTTACCAAAGTTACGTATCTCCACTTTTACCTCTATCTTTACAGGCATGGTAGAGAACGTTTTGCCCCAATCTTTCTTTAGTTTTTTCCACTCTTTTGGATTAGATTGATGAATATTGTTCCCAAAACCAAAAATATCAGCATGGTATACTTTTTGGGCCTTTTGCAAAGCTTTGACTATCTGATGTTTAATTTCTTTTTCTGTTTTCGTTTCCAGAATATCAATCACATTTCGTTTCAATAAATCCGCTTGACATTGGAGCTCTGCAACATTTGCTTCTGTATGAACTTGTACTATGGCTGATGGTTTATGATTCTTTACTCGTGTTCGTATTGTCGTTTTAGAATGAATAATTTCGGTAACATCTTTGTGATATTTGCTGCAAGGCATATCAATCACAGTACTTTTCACTTTATTGATGACATATTTGTAGCCAGAAGCTTCTGTTTCCTCCAAAAAACCAACCAACTTATCCTTGCGAAGTACTCCTAAACTGGTATATTGCAAATAATTTTTTAATGCTATGTTCTCTACATTTTTCTTCTGTTCCCCTTCTTTTAAACTTCCTTTTACTTCGATTGCTGAGATAACAGCTTCTTTTCCATCACTTGCAATATCATTATCCAATTGATCAATTTTTTGCGTCGTGTACGCGGTCCAATATTTTTCTGCATGTTGAAGCATTGTATACATATAAGTCGATGGTACTTTCTCAAGAGGTGTGACCATCGTTAGTACATCTTGTGCTTTGCTATTTCTTGTCATGATGATAAAAAAATCATTTCTTAATTCATGATCCCTTGTTATAAAATCGAGTACAGGAGCTGTTCCATCTTTTACGACAGATTCCCCAATTACAAACATACGTAGATGGGATAAGTATAATTTTCGAGGTGTAGAGCTTGTCAGCTTTCGGACTGCACCTATTAAAGTACGTGCTCTTGTCTTGTAGGTGACTACAGGAACCCTTCCGCTGCCTCCTTTTGAAGCAATTTCACCTGGATCTACTACTTGGGTAGATAAAATATAGTCTTCTCCAACTTTATCTACACCTAAACCGATTACTAGAGCTATGTCATTTAGTTCCTTACGACTCCAACATCCAGTTACCATCACAGACACTATGAGAATTAGTATTAGAAGGAGATTTTTTATTCTCATCATTTACTCTTCCCTTTTGCTTTCTGTTTCGTAGGCGGTGAGTTATTTCCACGTATCACATCTTCGGAAACCAAGCTGGTTGGACGCTTATCCATCATCCAATGAGGCAGCCGTACGACACTATCTTTAAATTCAGAGGAAATATATGGTCCATAAGGTGTCATATATGGAATACCAAAAGAACGAATGCTGCATAAATGAAGTACAATCACAATAATTCCAAGCATCACACCATACAAACCAAATCCAGCCGCAATCATCATAAGAATAAAACGCAATATGCGTAATGCGATTGACATGTTATAGGCTGGAATAACAAAACTAGAAATCGCAGTAATCGCTACCACAATAACCATTCCTGCGGATACAATCCCTGCTTCTACTGCTGCTTGACCAACGACTATCGCACCTACAAATGAAACGGTTTGACCAACAGCTTTTGGTAATCGAACTCCTGCTTCCCTGAGAATCTCAAACATGAGCTCCATCATAAATGCCTCTACAAAAGCTGGGAAAGGAACTGCTTCCCTTTGCACCATTAAGTTTACAAGCAGTGGGGTTGGTAACATCTCTTGATGGAAAGTAGTTACTGCAATATAAACTGCTGGTGCCAGTAAAGAGATAAATAAACAAATAAAACGAAGAATCCGAATCAAACTAGAAATAAGTGATCGTTCATAATAATCTTCTGCAGCTTGAAAAAACTGGTTAAACAACGCTGGCACAACTAAAACAATTGGAGTACCATCCACAATGATTGCTACTCTACCTTCTAATAAAGCAGCAGCTACGACGTCTGGTTTTTCTGTGTTATGAATTGTCGGAAATGGAGAATATGCTTCGTCTTGGATCAATTCTTCTATGTATCCACTTTCTAAAATCCCATCAATCTCAATTCGATCAAGACGCTTATGTACTTCGTCTAAAACCTTATCATCTACTAGTCCATCGATAAACATAATGCTTATCTCTGTTTTTGTAATACCCCCAATGGTCTTCCCTTCTACTCGCAAACGCGGACTATTGATTTTCCTTCTGACTAAAGCAGTATTTGTTCGCATTGTTTCACTAAAACTTTCCCTAGGCCCACGAACAACACCTTCAACTTCTGGTACTCCTCGGTCTTTCCAGGATTTAAAGCATAATCGGTACCCTATTTTGCTTCCTTCCAAAAGGAAAATAATCTCTCCAGAAAGCATGGAAGTAAACAATTCATCAAAGTTTTCGACTTGTACTATCCCACCAACAGGCATTAGCGACCTTTGTATAAACGGAAACCATGATTCAGGAGAAACATCAAAGTTCTTCCAATCATTTTCTTTTAGATATATCATCAGAGGTTCTAAAACGAACTGGTTGAAAGCGTTGGAATCAGTCAAACCTTGAGTAAAAAAGAAACAAGCGCTTAATTTTTGTTTTTCTCCAAAATGAATCTCTCTAACAACAATATCCTGACTTCCCCCCGTTTCTTCCTTTATATACCGAATATTAGTACGTAACGAAGCGGATATAGGCTTTGATTTCTTTTTTTCTTCCTGTCCTTCTTCCTCTTTCTGAGATTTATCACTTGTTTCTGAACCCTCTTGGTTTGTATTCTCTTCATTTGGATCTTTTTCTTTGATTGATTGATCATCGGATGTGTCTTTGGTACTACTTTCTAGATTTTCTTGCTTCTCAGTGTCATTTTTCAATCCACTATCTTTGGTCAATTGCTCATCAGTTATATCTTCGCTGTTACTTTGTCCTTGCTCATGCTCTGGACTTATTTCACTTTGTTTGTTATCTTTGTCTATCTGCTCATTAAATTTATCATTTGAATAACTTCGTGCATCTTCTTCGGAATTTGATGGATTTTCCGTTTTATCTTGCATTTTCTTCCCTTTAAAAAGTGCCTTGGTTCTCTTATATAGGTTTTCATTATTACTTTTATCATTAATGGTTATATCTTGTGACGTTTTATGTGGTTTATAGGGTGATTTTAAACGTTTTTTCTCTCTTTTCTTGTTCTTGTCTCCATTTGATTTCATACCGATCCCTCATGTTCTATATTTTCATAAGAAGTTACATAAATTTTGCTCCAGATGAAGAAATTTCATGCATCGAATGATTATCGAATATATTCATGAAAACAAAAAAAGCCTGCTCCTTGTAAGGAAACAGGCTTTGCATCTAATTTAATTCCATCATATATTTTCGTCCAGAGTAAAGTACTAATAATCCAACCAATACAGCAAATGCTCCAAAATAAAATGGAATATGCGGATTAAACCATTCGGATAATTTTCCCGCTAACCAAGGTGCTATTGCCCCTCCAACAAATCGAACAAAACTATATGCAGAAGAAGCGACAGATCTTTCAACAGGAGAGACTTCCATCACAGCCGTTGTGATCAGCGTATTGTTTATTCCGAGTAATCCACCTGACAGAACAATACATATAATAAGTACTGGAACATATTTTATTGATAACCCCATTACTAAAAGAAGTATCGAAAATAGCAATAAGACCATGTACATAACTTTTTTCGTACCAAAACGTTCTTGAAGTTTTGGAGCAATCACTACAGACGATATCGCTAAGAAAACACCCCAAAAGAAAAAGACAAACCCAATTCCGTGTGCATCTAGACCAAGAACGAAAGGTGAGAAAGCGAGTAGAGTAAAGAAACCAAAATTATAAAACAACGCTGTAAGTCCGATCGATAATAATCCTCCATGTCCCAATGCACGGATAGGATCGAGAATAGAGCTTTTCTTTGCAGGCTTTGGTACTTTGTCCAATAAAATAAACACTGCCACAAAACCGATAACCATCAAAGCTGATACACCTATAAATGGACCTCTCCAACTAATACCTCCTAAAAGTCCTCCTAGTAATGGTCCTACTGACATACCTAAACCGAGTGCTGCCTCATATAAAATAATGGCACTTTCAGTCCCACCAGTTGCCACACTGACAATTACTGCTAATGCAGTAGAGATAAACAAAGCATTACCGAATCCCCATCCAGCACGGTAACCGACAATCTGTCCAACCGTCTCCGACAGACCACCAAGCAGAGAAAATAAAACAATTATAAAAAGCCCTACAAGTAGAGTAGCCTTTGGCCCAATACGACTGGACAGCCAACCAGTAATGAGCATCATCACACCGGTAACTAGCATGTAGCTAGTAAATAATAAGGATACTTGACTCGGAGTAGCATGAAGCTGCTTCCCAATTGCTGGTAAAATGGGATCTACCAAACCTAGACCCATAAAAGCAACCATACAAGCAAAAGCTACTGCCCATGCTGGTTTTGGTTGCTTAAAAATAGATTTGAGTGAATGTGGTGGCTCTTCCACCACTACCACTGTTTTTTCTGCTGCTTCCATATGACAAAAACCCTTTCTGTATACAAATATTTCGGTTTGCTAAATTAATTATAACATACATTTTTGTAGTTTATTATTACTTCATCACGTCTTTTTATTGGAAACAATTTTCCCAAAGAAAAAAGCAAACAACAAATTCATTGTCTTTATACCACAAAAAAAGAGCCCTGATAGGACTCTTTGGTTTTCCGATCCGCCCCTTGGACTGAAGTTCAAGGGGCGGGAGTCACCTTACCATGATCACTTCATTGTGTGATCCGTAGGGTGACACATGAGACACTTTCCACATCCTCTAACGCTACACACCCTGGCACTGTTGTTACAGCCAGAGCACCTGCCGAATTCGGCGAGCGTAATGATCCCTGGGTTCTGCAAGACAACTCCTATTGGAGTCGGAGAACCTGCACTGAGTAGAACCGGTATACCGGCTCCCTGTGACAGAGGTAGTGGAGTGTACAAGGTTGCGCCTTTCCTCGCATGGAAAGCGATTTGCTCTCCATCTTTTATTATATTCTGAAATTTCATTTTACAAAAGACCTTTTTACAATTTATTGTAAAAATAAAGAATACGCTATGAAATAGACTTATTGGGGTAATACCAGCGAACATAGTCTGTGACCGGTTACGGTCATGAATGTTTTGTTTTCTTAAATTTCTTGCACCAGAATCCAATTAAGTAAATCAAAGGAATCAGTTTGATAAATAATAAGAATCCTTGAAAATAAACAGAGATAACAAAGGCATGAAAAAACATAGCTTTATTCGAAAAAATAATGGCAAGTATGTCACTGAATATAACCAAGATAAATAGGAGATATTTGCTTCCTCTTTCTCGTATGTGAAAAGCATTTGCTAAGAGTTTTGTGGCAATATAAAGTAATAGGCATAATTTAATGAATATGGTAAATAACAAAACCGTCATGGGAAATTGATCGATATTTCTCAAAAAACCTCCTGTAGTAAGAAGTCGAAGCCATTCTATAAATGAAAATTGTAGACGTTTCCCCAAATGAATTCCAAACGATAGAAAAGTAAACAACCATATCATAGTAATAACAAAAAAACCTGAGGAAACGGCTATCGCTAAAGCTATGATCGGCGATTTTTTGGTTTTAAACTCCGGTGCCAAAAATAAAAACAGAATCACGTCTCCTGTCCAACTCAACATAAATAAGGAAGAGAGGTCGATCTTATTCCAATCAAAATGGAGAACCATTCTAAGCATCGAATAGTCAAGTTCAGGTATTTTCAAAATGAACACGATACTAACAATATTAGTTACACCAATAATAAGGAAAAGAATATCGAGTACGTAAATGACTGATTTTAACCCAGGAGATACAATAATTGCTACACAAATCATCAATGCGATCTCGAAAATGTAGTTGGGGATAGTCGGGAAATAAATTGAAGTAAAAAAGTCAATGCCCTGTTGCATAAGGACTGCGCTAAATGTAAGACAATATAGAACTACCATCAAAATAAAAAATCCATGTAACTGCCTACCGAGTAGATTCTTCCCGTAATCGATCCATTCTTGATTAGGATGTAGTTTCGCCAAACAAAATACAACGTAGGATAAAAAAACACTTCCAATAAATGCAAAAAAGATGGAAATCCAACCTTCATATCCAGCCATTCGAAACAAGTCCGGCAGGATGAATAATGAAGAAGAATGGATATACGTAAAAAATAGTCTACCTAATTGTCCTGAAGAGAATTTTATTTTCATGGAATCTCCGTATATTTTACTAATAATATTTATTTTCCCCCAAAAAGGTATACACCCTACTTAACAAAAGAAACTTTCCCACATAAATCTATTAGATCTGTTCAAAAAGCACTCTCTCCGTTTGAAGACAAATGAGAAATTCAAAGTTGGAAAAAAGGTAGAATAGAATCAAGAAATCCATTCTGGTTGGTGTATATTTCTTTTTTTCATACCGCACTTATGTACAACAGATGATGAAATAGATAGGAATCCTTCCCTACTGTATCTTATCTCCCAATTTACCATCGCAGCGTTTGACAGGTACGATGATCCCGAAACAGTATGTATTCTCTTACATTACTGAATCCTAGTTTCTCCCCATGCTGGTATTCTTAATCTTGAATAGTAGGATTTTTAATCTTTCGAATATCAAATGTGCTATTTCTACCGTAATATTGAAAAAACTCCCTCCATTTTGCTGCTAGAAAGATTTTCTCATGGTGGTTTGGTTTTCAGAGGTGGGGAGAGTTTGGCGCTTACGTATATTGTGACCTCTATATCCATAAGCTACCCATTAAATACTATTGTAAAGGAGCTGTGTTATTTTGAAATGGTCATTTAAAAACAATCATCCATCCATTAAGAATGATGGATCAGAAAAACCAAATGATCATCCTCCAAATACCCCTTTACTTGAGTATATACGCATAAAATTAAACTTTTGTTCTGACATTAATTACCATAGAATTCAAATAACAGATGAATTACATTGTACACTTGTTTATTTTGATACGATCATTGATGGGAAAGTCTTGAAAGAGTCTATCTTGACGCCTCTTGTAAATCAAGTACAGACCAATCAAGACATGTACTCACTAATTACCCAAATTAGAAATGGATCTATTTTTCCTCTTCAGTTAGAAATTATGGATGATCCAGATAAAGTAATCGCTGCTATTTTAGAAGGTAATGTAGCACTATTCTTTGAAAAACTCGATTTTGTTTTTCTCTTTCCAATAAAAGATTATAAAAAAAGGGCTATTACTGAGTCAAAAACTGAGTTGGTAGTAGAAGGGCCACAGGACGCCTTGATCGAAGATTTAGATTCCAATCTATCATTGCTTCGATCTCGATTGAAGCATCCTAATTTTAAAGTAAAAAATCATATTATAGGCGAATTTACCAAAACATCCATTTGTATTCTCTACATAGAAGGCTTATGCCAACAGGATCTCTTAGAACAAGTAGAAAATAAATTAAATCAGATTCAAATCCAAGGTGTATTAGGGGTAGGTTACTTAGCAGAATTTTTAAAAAACACTTCTTATTCCCCTTTCCCAGAGATTCAATATTCCGAACGTCCCGACACCATTGTAGCTGCATTGCTGGAAGGAAGAATTTCTATGCTTGTAGATGGTGTTCCCATTTCGATGATTGTTCCAGTTACTTTTGCCTCCTTGCTGCAAGCTGCTGAAGATTATCATCAACACTATATTATAGCCACATGGATTAGATGGATACGTTTCCTGTTTGTCACTGTTTCGTTTTTGACGCCTTCTGTTTATGTAGCCATTGTTACATTTCACCCTGAAATGATACCTCCAGATCTGCTTACTACAATCGCATCTGCGAGGGAAGCGATTCCATTCCCTACATTATTGGAAACATTGATCATGGAAATTACTTTTGAGGGCTTACGTGAAGCTGGCAGTCGTGTCCCGAAACCAATTGGTCAAACGATATCAATTCTTGGGGCAATCGTAATTGGCCAAACCGCTGTGCAGTCCGGAATCGTTTCTTCTCCAGTCGTAATCATTGTTTCCATCACGGGGGTTGCATCTTACATTATTCCTCATTATGAATTAGGCCTAGTCTTTCGCTTGCTCCGTTTTCCCATTTTACTATTAGGAGGATTCTTGGGGTTATTTGGAATCGTACTTGGTATACTTCTACTCTTGGGTCATTTAGTTAACCTTAGCTCTTTTGAGATTCCCTATATGAAACCTTTTGGCCCCTTTGATTGGCAAGGAATGAAGGATACATTAATACGATCTTCATGGAAGAAAATGAGACACGGAAATCAATTTTATACAGATAATAAACAGAGGCAGCGACCATAAAATGAGAGTAAGAAAAATGACCATTGTAATAGTTTTAGTTTTATTTACATTTTTTTTGTCAGGTTGTGGATGGGGTCAAGAACTCAATAATCGTACATTTGTCACAGGAATTTTTATCGATCAATCCGAATCACCTAACCAAGTGGAAATCACCATAAGTTCGCTTCTCCCGAATAGACTAGGTTCCACAATTCAATCAACAAGCAATCAGGGAAAATCCTATTCATCTGTTACTAAATCGGCTAAAACTATCCCAGAAGCAATCGATAAAATTCAAATAGATCTTAGCAGATCCCTTACTTGGGGTCATACGAAAGTTATTGTGATTGGAAAAAAATATGCAGAAAACAATGGAGTATCTCCTTTGTTTGATTGGGTTGCCCGAGACCCTTCCTTTTTTATCAAAACTCCTATTTTTGTGGCCTCAGGAAAAGCTAAGGATGTGATCAGTATGGCCCCTGTGTATGAAAACACCCCTTCAGAAGTACTTAGTAATGTAGCGAGACTGAATATGACTTTCACATCGACGATAAGGGATTTTCTAATCGGTACTATTCAAAACCAAGGAGCCACTACTACTTATCTCTCTTTGAGTAAAACACCTTTAGTAAGTGAAGAAAAACAGTTAAGTAAATGGACAGGAATACAAGGGGGCGCCCTGTTTTCTTCTAACAAAATGGTGGGAACAATCAATGAAACACAGGTGAAACTGCTTGCATGGGTTAGCAATAGGCTTAGAGAGAAAATTACGGCACCCGTTTTAGTGGTTTCAGTAGGGGAAGAGAATAAGTTTATTAATATTGGATTAAGAAAATTTAAAAGTTCAGTTCGTCCAATTTTGCAAAAAAATCGAATTCATTACCACTTCAACTTGGCTGCCGAGGCTGAAATTGTATCAGGAGATATTGATTTGCAGGATTTAAAAGAACCAGATTTCTCAAGAATAGAAAACCAAATCAAAAAAAAATTATCGAATGAGCTATTTAAAGCTTTAAAGAAAAGTCAAAGACTTCAGGCCGATGTACTCCAATTAGGAAATCGCTTGGAAATATACAATCCAAAAAAATGGGAAGAACTAGAGTCTAGATGGAAAAATATTTACCAAAATCACGTAGATTTTGCTATAGATATAAAAATACATCTGCAACGGATCGGGGCAATGTCTGCTCCACTTACTTCTAACGAAGAGTAAGCGTCCATAGCCCTCACCGAATACACAGGTGTGGGCTTGGATCTGATCCCCGTCTTCAGTTGTTACTGTCCATAAATGAATCAAATGATTCATGCAATTGATACTCGGTATACTCAGTTTGGAATAGGCAGATGCAAAAAACCTTTCTTCAAATGAATGAATAATGGAACGAAGAAAACAGATCATCATCCTCCTACAAAAGGAAAAAAAACAAAAGAACACATATTTCTAAAAATTAAAATAAATGGAATCTACTTTGCGGGTAATGACACGTTCACTGGTATTACCCCTTATTAACATTTGAATTTTTTGCTTTTGATACATAAAAAAGCAAGGGATTTATTTCCCTCACTTTGCATTCAACTAAAATCCTTTATTCACTCTTTTGGGCTTTCTTTTTTTCTTTGAGTTCTGCTAGTCTCTGTTCAAATTCAGGCCGATATGGATTTAGTTCCGGCCGATCACTATTGAGCAACTTTTCTAGTTTTCGTATCATTTGTTCTTCATCTTTACCTTCATAGTCTAATAAGTCAAAGAACTTTTTATCGTCCATTCTATCAGCCATTGATAACACCTGTCCTTCCCTGTGAAATCTCATACTCCTCAAAACCTTAATAGCCATTTTATCATAATGAGCAACTTTTTTTGTTCCATCAAACACATTTTAAAACGAATTTTATCTTTCTTATTCTTTATATGATTTCTCTTTTTCTTATGCCCGATCACTTTTGTAGAATATTTCATATTTTATAATGGGAGTATTTTGTTTCCCATTACTCATAATTCATCTGTAAATTGAATAAATTGCCTTAGGAGGTGAATGACAATGCCATTGCTCTTATTACAACTTTCTCTAATTGTCATCTTTATTCATGCTGTTTATCATGCTGTTCTTGATGTTCAAAATGGGTTAAAAACATTTTCTGATTGGATTGAATTCCTGTATCAACTTGCTATTGCGGTTGCAGCTGTTTGGTTTTATTATGCATATACGTTTTGACAGTAAAAAAATGCAATTCTCCTTTTCGGAGAATTGCATTTTTTATTGATGTACAATAAAATATTTCAGAGTTCGCATACGAGCAACAAAAGCTGCACGATCCTCAAGATCAAGGTTAAAATATCTGCAAGAATCATCTAAATGCTGAATAAATCGATTAAAATGATCTTCGGTTACACCTAAGTTAGTATGGGCAGATTTTAAATTCGCACCATTATATGATCTTTTTGAACCTAGTATGTAAGACATAAACAATACTTGGTGTTTCCGTAAAACATTCATATCTACGCCTACAAAATAAGACGCGAGTTCCGAGTCACTCAATATTCGATTGTAACAATCATTCACTATCGCAGTTATCGTTTGAACCCCATACTTATCATATAGAGTAGATGCAAAATTGCTTAAGGGTTGCAATAAACTTCCCTCCAGAGACTTGAAATACAGTTAGAAATAAATATTTATGAAAACAATACAATTATACTACTGGCCTACAAAAAAAGAAACGGATAAAGCGGTATCCGTTTCTTTTTTAGCTCTTACAGATCATTAAAATCTAAAGAACTCGCTTTTGTATAATTGGTCACTTTTTGTTCAAAGAAATCTGTTTTGGTTGCATTTAAGTTAGAGAAACTCTCTACCCAGCGCATCGGATGTGCAGTGATTTCTGGATATAAGATTGGAAGACCTAACCGACCTAATCTTTCGTTAGACAGGAATTTAATATATTTCTCAATTGTCTCATTGTTTAAACCAGCTATTTGATTTGCTGTAATATATTGACCCCATTTAATCTCGTGTTCCACTGCTGTTCGAGTCATTTCCCTTAGTTCTTCTTTAAAGTTGTCATCAAATAAATCTGGATTTTCATTTTGCAACTCTTTAATCATGTTTTGAAAAAGAACAACATGGGTTAGCTCATCCCTTTGGATATATTTGATGATTGTTGCAGTTGCAGTCATTCTACCCTGACGTGCTAGTGCATAGAAGAAGGAAAATCCACTATAAAAATACAAAGACTCTAAAAGGAAGTTAGCCATACAGGTACGAATAAATTGTTTATCATCTTTCTGGTGAACGAATTGCTCGTACAAATCGGCAATAAATCGGTTACGTTCTAATAAGTGTTCATCATTGCGCCACTCATCGTAAATATTTTCACGGGTTTCAGGAGAACAGACACTATCCAAAATATAACTGTATGATTGGGCATGTATCTCCTCTTGAAAAGCTTGAATATTCAATAAAGACGAAACTTCTGGTGCAGTTACATACTCATTGATGTTCGGCAAGTTTTCTCCTTGAATGGAATCCAAAAAATTAAGAAATGAAATCGTCTTATCAAAAGCGTGTCTTTCTGCTCCTGTTAATTGTTGAAATTCTTTAGCATCACTTGCTAAAGGGATTTCTTCTGGAATCCAAAAGTTGTTTAGCATGGTACGATATAACTTATGTGCCCAATCATATTTGATGCGATTCCATTCCCTAAGATTCGTTGTATTACCATTGATCAAGCGCTGTGTGCCACGTTGGCCTGATTCATTAAATATTTTTTTTCGATTTAGTTTTTCCATTTTTATGCTCCCTCTCTTATGACGAACAACTTACACATTCTTCAATTTCAACAGATTGGTTTCGAACATAGTAGACTGTTTTTAATCCTGCTTCCCATGCAGTGATATACAACTCTAAAAATTCTTTTGCATTAGTTTCTGGAGTGATATATAGGTTAAATGATTGAGATTGGTCAATATGCTTTTGTCTCTTTCCAGCTGCTTGTATGCTGTACCACTGATTGATTTTATGTGCTTCTTTGTAATACCAAGTGGTGCTTGGAGATAGATTCGGTGCTGTCTGGGGAATAGAAGCACCACGTTTTTCTTCTACAAAATACTTAGCATATACCGGATCAATCCCAGCGGTCGAACCTGCGATAAGTGAAGTGGAGCCAGTAGGTGCCACTGCAAAAACCCAAGCATTTCGCATGCCATTTTCTTTAATTTCATTTTCTAATTCTTGCCAACGTTTACTTGTATAGTTACGACGTTCAAAGTACTCTCCTGTTTCCCACTCACTACCCTCGAATACAGGATAACTTCCTTTTTCTTTTGCTATCTCCATAGAAGAACGAATGGCTTGATATGCCAGCTCTTCAAATAATTTGTCCGCTTCTTCTAGATGTTCTTCCGATTCCCATACGATCTGATGTTGAGCAAGATATTGATGGTATCCACTTGTTCCGAGTCCAACAGCCCGATATTTTTTATTAGTACGTTCTGCTTGTTTAACAGGATACATATTCAAATCAATGACATTATCCAACATTCTCATTTGAACAGGAACTACTCGGGCAATATCTTCATATGTACGAACCTTACCCAAGTTTATGGAGGAAAGATTACATACTACAAAGTCACCAGGTTTCTGCTTTGTAATAATTACTCCATCTTCTAACTCTTCACTTACTAATTCAGTAGGTGCCATGTTTTGGCAAATTTCTGTACATAAATTAGATGAATAGATCATACCTTGATGCTTATTTGGATTTGCTTTATTAACCGTATCACGGAAAAAGAGAAAAGGAGTTCCTGTTTCAAAGGCACTAACCATCACACGCTTCATGATATCAATTGCAGGAATTTCAATCTTTTCAATCCCTGGATGCTCCACACATGCCAAATAACGATCTTCCCACTCTTTCCCGAAATAATCTTCTATGGAAAAGCCCATTACTTCCCGAACTTCATGTGGATCTAATAAGTACCAATTCTCTCTTGTTCTCACCTTTTCCATAAATAAATCTGGAATACAGACACCTGGAAAGATATCATGTGCTTTTAAACGGTCATCTCCATTGTTCGTTTTTAAATTTAGAAAATCAAAAATATCCGCATGCCAAACATCTAAATAAATGGCAAATGCACCACGTCGAACACCTAATTGATCTACTGCTACCGCAGTATTGTTGTAGTTTCGAATCCATGGCACCACTCCACCTGATGCACCTTTGTGTCCACGAATTTTAGAACCTTTGGAACGCACTTTACCGAGATAAATTCCAACTCCACCACCGTACTTGGATACTTGGGCAGTAGATGAGTTTGTTTGGTAGATGGACCATAGAGAATCGTCCACTGTATCAATAAAACAAGAAGATAGTTGATGTAGAGGCTTTCCAGCATTAGCTAATGTTGGAGTTGCTACTGTTAGCTCTAAATTGGAAAGAACTTCATAAAATGCTTTTGCCCAGCGCACCCGATCTGCTTCTTTCAAAGCCAAATGCATGGCAATGACCATAAATCTCTCTTGTGGTAACTCCATTACTTGACTGCCAAATGTCCGAACCAAGTACCGATCAGCTAACACCTTAATACCAATATAGTTAAATAATTTATCTTTCTCTGGGAAAATCGAGCGCCCTAATTCTTCGATTTCTGCTTTTGTATAAGTATCCAATAAATAAGTGCCATATAACCCACTATTTGTTAAGGTATGTAACAAAGAATAAAAATCGCCATAAGAGCTTGTTTCCATATAATTTCGGTTTGCTGCAGCCTGTTTGTACAATTGATAATGAAAAAGACGAGCTGCTACAAACTGCCAATCTGGTTCATCTACACTTGTTTTTTCCACTGCTACTTGTGTCAAAACAGCAAGCATCTCATCATTTGATTTTTTATTCAATAATTGGAGTCTCGCTTCCTCGATTAACTCCTCCATCGACAAATGAGGAAAATCTGCACATGCTGCCCGAACTTGCTCTTCATATGTAACTTGGTCTCTAGCCTCAATCATCTCGTTCACGTCCGATCTATATATAGTTGCTATTAGAGTATAACTCATACCATATCTTGTGGAAAGACGAAAATTGAACGAGAAAAATCTCTTTTTGTGTGCAAAATCAGATTTACCGTTTAATATGTAACTCAATCTCTTTTGTTCATCTTTTTTTAATAGTTGACGAAAACACAGAACATAAGTTTCTACATATATAAAAGAAAGCCTACTTCTCACACAAGAGAGTAGGCTTTCTTTTTCACTTAAAGGGATTTGCTCCAGTCATGAACCGCACTACCTTCTAAAAACCTTTCGCAATCTAAAGCTGCCATACACCCTGTTCCAGCAGCGGTAATTGCTTGGCGGTAGACATGATCTTGCACATCACCACATGCAAATACCCCTGGAATATTGGTTTCAGTGGTACCAGCTTTCACGTCTATATATCCCAATTCATCTAATTTGATTTGTCCATCCAAAAACTCCGTGTTAGGCTTATGTCCGATAGCTACAAAAATACCTTCGGTCTCTATTAGCTCTTCTTGGCCAGTTTCATTGTTTTTTACTTTTAGTCCTGTTACCCCGTTTTTGTTACGAACAACTTCAAGAGGAGTTTTATTTATGCCCCAAGTTATTTTCTCATTTGCCCGAGCACGATCTTGCATAATTTTGGATGCACGCAATTCTTCCCGGCGATGGACAATATGAACTTCTGATGCAAAACGAGTTAAGAAGTTCGCTTCTTCCATTGCCGAATCACCGCCACCTACGACAATAATCTTTTTCCCACGGAAGAAAAATCCATCACAAGTTGCACAAGTACTTACACCAAGCCCAATGTTTTCACGCTCTCCTGGAATACCAAGCAATTTCGCTGTTGCGCCAGTAGAGAGAATCAAGGACTCTGTTTGGATTTTTTCTTCACCTAGAAATAAGGTAAAAGGCCTCTCCGATAATTCTACTTTTTTGACCCAGCCTCGACGAAAAGTTGCTCCAAAGCGTTCTGCTTGTTTTCTCATATTTTCCATAAGTTCTGGACCCATAATACCTTCTGGGAAACCAGGAAAATTTTCTACCTCTGTAGTGGTTGTAAGTTGGCCACCTGGCTCAGGACCTTCAATTACCAATGGTTCTAAATTAGCACGTGCTAGATAAATTGCTGCTGTAAGTCCTGCTGGTCCGGTACCCAAAACGATTGCTTTATACATAAGATGATTATCCTCCTAGACGAAAAATAAAAAATTTCCACTCCACATTTATACCCTATTTTATAGGTAGTAAACCAGCCCTACTTTTTAAGTAATTTCCACAATTCCTCCAGTAATCTGTTTCGAAGCCTGTAAGATTATCAACTAATTGAACAAGAGCATCATCCAAAGTTCGGATAAAATCTTTTCCTATTAACACTTCATGACCTAACAAAGGGATAAGTCGAGAAGAAAAACGATAAAATAATATTGCATAATATCCAACTAGGAGTTTTCAAAATGCCTACACTTGAAGTAAACAATACCAATTTATATTACGAAGTAATTGGAAATGGAGTACCGATTATTTTCATTCATCCTCCTTTGTTATCCAGTTCTAATTTTTACTATCAGCAGCTAGAACTAGGGGAACAGTTCAAAATTATCACCTTTGATATTCGTGGACATGGCAAAAGTTCTTCTGGTAGTAAAAATCTTACATACCCCCTAATTATCGAAGATATGGTGGGATTATTGGATACTTTGCAAATCGAACAAGCATATATAGCAGGTTATTCTACAGGTGGTTCTATCGCACTGGAAGCAATGCATACACATAGTAACCGGTTTTGTGGTGGAATCTTGATCAGTGCAATGGTAAAGCCATCAGGCTTTTATCTAAAAAGCATTATTCAATTGGCTGCAATTCTTTCTAATAAGGCAACCCTTTCAATATTAGCTAAAGCCATATGCAATAGTAATTCTGACTGTATACCTACCTATCAAAGGTTATATTATGAAGCGATAAAAGGAAATCCTAATCGAATACAAGAATACTACCACTATAGCCTTTCCTTTGATTACAGTGGAAAACTTTCAAATATTGAACAGCCTTCTCTTCTTTTATACGGTGGAAAAGATAAAAATTTTCAAGCAGACAAGCAATCGCTCCAAGAAAAACTGTCAGATCATACACTCGAAATGATAGAAAATGTTACCCATCAACTTCCTACAAAAGCAGCGAAAACAGTGAATGCATCTATTGCTAATTTTATCCACCATCATGCATAATAAAGGAACAGATATAGGAGGTAAAAGATGAGTAAAGCAAAAATCACCGTTCGTGACAATGGATCTTTGTTAATACAAGGAGATTTTGAATTAGTAGATGCACAAGGGAATGAATTTGAAACGAAACCAGCTATTTCCCTTTGTCGATGCGGTTTGTCTGACAATAAACCATTTTGCGATGGTAGTCACAAAGGAAATTTCGAAAGCGTTGTCAGGGCAAAATAGTACATACAAAAAAACACCTTTATGAAAAGGTGTTTTTTTCATCCTTTGCGCATTAACAAAGTGGTTGGTAAAGTCGCAAATCCTAACTTCTCATAAAAAGCTACTTTGTCCTCTTTACAATACAGTTCTACCCGCTCAATATGAGAAGTTTCATCTATAATATTATTCATTAATTTCTTTCCTACTCCAGAGCCTCGCAAATCTTCATCCACTATCACATCAAAAATGATAGCACGGTAGACATGATCGGTCAGCACTCTTGCAAATGCTGCTAATTTATCCACTTGCTTATCCCAATATGCAAATAGCAAATCACTAGAAGCAAGCATCTTTTTTATATCTGCTAGAGTCCGCTCGCTTGTCCACCATTGACGAGTATATAGTTCATGTAACTGGGGAATTTGTTCTTCTTCCAATTGACGAAGTAATTGATAACCGGACATGTCTAACCTCCTCTGCACATAATCATATTTAGTGTAGACGATATCCACATGATTCGAACAGAGCACAAAATCTGCCATCTTATCATTCATAAAAGGAGGAATGGTATGAAACATATAAAAGTTTCTCTTATTGGTACTTTTGTTTTTGTAAATCTTGTTTTAATCCTTTTCTTATGGGAAAGAAATGCAGTCCACATAGAAAGTGATGTACCTTCGATAGCAGAAGTAAACACACCTACAACTAGAAGTGAAATCCTATCCGAGAAGGTGAAGACTACAAAACAAGGAGATTACATTGTTGAGGATTACGAAGCAATCGAAGTTTGGTATGACCAAAAAGGAAAAGAAATAAAACGAAGTCCGACTGGGGATCACACTTATTTGCGTTATTGGAATTCCAAAAAAGGAAAAGTCATCGTAGATGATCAAGGAGAATAAGAAACCAGACCAATTTATATTGATTGGTCTGGTTTCATTATATGTATCCAAGCAAAACGTCTCAATCCACTTGAAAATAAAAAATCCAACGAACCAAAAATAAGGAAATATTGTAAATTAATAATTTATTTTGATATTTGGTTCTGAATTCATTATAATGAATATGGTATTTGTAATCACCCTTTGACAGCATGGGTGACGGACTCTCTCGGAGACAATCATGACTGATCGGAACGTCGACTTCTCCAGCCTGAACCTCCAGCAGATGCAGGAGTCGATCGAGAACGTGCAGAAGGCCGTCCAGAAGGAACTGGAAAACATCCGCGCAGCAGATTCGAAGGCAAACTTCCTGGGTACCGTAGGCGGTACCGTCGCTATCGCTGTTGCGACTCTGGTCGGCAGCTCTCCCGACAGCCTTTCGAACCTGATGAAGGGATTGCTGCTTGCATCTGCCTTGATCATGATGGTGGCTGTTGTAGCCACCCAGATCGCGGTTGACCCGCGAACGAAGGGGATGTCCAACAAGATCTCCAAGGAAGACCTCAGCAAGCAGATGCTCGCGAAGAACACGACTTCGCACCTCGAAAACAAGTACGACAACCTGCTGAATGAGTGCCTCTACCTCACGACGCATGTCTTCCCGACCAAGAACAAGTGGATCAGGATCAGCATCCGGATCGGCTGGATCGGAATGTCCGTTCTGGCAGTAGCCATCGTGATTTGGTGGACCGCCCTCGTGTGAGCCACCTCCCCCGATGCTGTCAGAGGGCCGCCGCGTATCGATCTCATCGGTATGCGGCGCCTGCTTTTTATTAGGAACTCGCTCGCTGTCCCTCATCAGATGGCTTCTTTTTTGCTGCTTCTAAGCTAGCTTTTAATGCTTCCATCAGATCCACCACTTTTTCATCCCGTACTTCTTTGACTTCTACTATCTCCTCCCCTTGGATTTTCTTCTCAATAACTTCTTCTAATGCAAGGCGATATTCATCTTGGTACTTACTCGGATCGAACTCAGTAGTCAATTGTTCAATTAACTGATTCGCCATCAAAACTTCTTTTTCATTGAGCTGTAAATCTTGTGGAACATCAGGGACTAACCCAACATCACGGACTTCATCTGGATAAAAAATAGTTTCCATGACCAAACAATCCCCATAGACCCGAACAACAGCTAATGTTTGTTTGGAGCGGATCGTTATTTGGGCAATAGCTATCTTCTGTGAATCTTGTAATGCTTTTCTCAGCAGAGCATACGCTTTACTTTTTGCATCTTGCGCACCTAGGTAATATGTTTTTTGATAATAAATCGGATCTATTTCTTTGAGGTCGACAAAATCTAATATTTCTATCGTTTTCCCTTGATCAGGTAATAATTTTTCTAACTCCTCTTTTTCCATTACCACAAATCGATCTTCTTGGTATTCATAGCCTTTGACCACTTCAGACCAAGGGACTTCTTTTTTACATTTTGGACAAGTGCGCTCCATTTTGATAGGAGTTTGACATTCTTTATGCAGCGATCGAAATCGCACAGGCTTCTCTTCCGTAGCAGCGTACATTTTCACAGGAATATTGACAAGACCAAAACTGATAGAACCTTTCCACATCGTATGCATTTTTGATCATTCCTTATGTTATATTGAGCTGTTCCCAGCATGCTAATGTTTGCTCTGGCCTGCCCTCTAGCAAATGACAAACCCCTTCGTAAAATAATGGTTCTTGCCACTTTGCTGCCCTTTGTCTCGCCAACTGAAAATGCTCCATCGCTTGAGGAATTTGGCCAATTTCTAGCATCGATCTTCCTTGATGATAATATCCCATCGCCTGAACCATCGGTTTCTCCTGATCAATTAACGATTGTGCCATCTCCTGCACTTCTTCATGCCTACCTGATTTAGTGGAAATACGCATTTTCATCGCTTGCCAAATGGGTTCTGTTTTCACTTCATCCGGTAACATCTCGTAAGCTTTTTCAGCTCGCTCTGTATTACCTTCGGCAAGTTTGATCCACATAAAAGTAAAGAGTAAATCAGGATCATTCGGATATAGAGTTAAACCTTTTTTTACCCATAACTCCGCTTCTGTCTTCTTTTTCATGGTCCAATAATTCCAACTCAATCCGTGATATGCTGCACGTTTATGCTCTGAATGAGCCAATAATTTTCGATACCAGATGATAGCTTGATCAGCTTGATCCATTTCTTCATAATCATGAGCTAAAGATAACATTACTAAAGGATGGTTCGTTTTCTCTAAAGAGGCTAATCTCCAATAAGTCACGCTCTTCCATTCTCCATAATGGCGATAACAACTAGATAAATAATACATCGATTCCCAATCATGCTCATTTAACGCTAAACAATGATAAAAAGCAGGGATTGCATCCGAATATAGTTTCAAACGAAAATATGCAGCACCTAAATTAAACCATGCATCGACATTTTCTTTATCCTGTTCAATTGCTTGTTGAAAGGAGCGGATCGCAGCCGTTTCATTCCCTTGTTTTACACGAATACATCCGATCATATGATGAGAAAATGCCGAGAAAGCTGCCTGCGTAGCTGTAGCTGAAACCAATTGAAAATGCTGTAATGCCATTTCCCATTCTTTTCGATGAAATTGACTTAATCCTAAATATACACGACCTAGCAGAAAATCAGGTTCTTCCTCTACCACTTCTGAAAAAAAGCCTTCTGCTTCTTGAAACATCGTTAAACCATAATAGCCTTGCCCCTGTCGGAATTGCCGAACAACAGACTCATCTAACCAAAATTCCTCTTCTAACTCTATCTCTTCTTCACCAGATAATTCAGGATGTTCAGCTGTAATCGCTGCCATTTTATCTTCTATTTTTGCCCATGTTTCCAATAACAAATGAGAAGCCTGTTTTAACTC
This sequence comes from Shimazuella sp. NTD250, assembly GCF_059510375.1. Lineage (NCBI taxonomy): Bacteria > Bacillati > Bacillota > Bacilli > Caryophanales > Thermoactinomycetaceae > Shimazuella > Shimazuella sp. NTD250. The sequence continues at coordinate 85,862 of NZ_JCAJZS010000005.1, forward strand.
AGAAAAACGTTTCCGCCATTTACATTTGTCGTCAGAAGAAGAATGAGGATATTTTTTCTTTATTTCGTCAATCTGATCTTCCATTTCTTGAAGCCAACTTTCATAAATCATTACTTACCCTCCCGTACAAACTACTGATTATAAGAAAGTATCTCCTTTATGAAGAAATGTATGCTGCTTGTTTGTTGTAGGGAGTATGAATGTTATGTATACTTACGGAAAGTAGACACATAGAACGAGGGAATATGATGGCAAAAGCAGATAACATGCTAGCAATTCTGTGGTTATTGATTTCCAGACATCGAATGACTGCATCTGAGCTCGCTGAACGCCTAGAAACAAGTGTACGTACTATTTATCGTTATATTGATTCTTTATGTGCTAGCGGAGTCCCCATCATTGCAGAATCTGGGCATGAAGGTGGGTATCGATTATTTAACAAGTTTATAGAAACTCCTTTGTTTTTTGATACAGACGAGCGAAAAGCCCTATATTACGCTTCCCTATTCGCCAAACAAGCTGGCTATCCGTATGAAGGCTCACTAGAAAACGCACTTCAAAAAATTAAATATCAAATGAGCGAAGACCAACAAAAAGAATTATCTAATTATACTCGTGGATTTGATGTCGTAACTTCAGCTATCATGAAGATAGATGATCAATTATTGCGTACGATAGAAGAAGCAATTGCGTCTTCCAACAAGCTAACACTCCATTATCAAAAGACAGGATCTAATTCTCTTGAAAATAGACAAATAGACCCTTATGGTATCATCCATTGGAACCGAAAATGGTATTTGGTTGGTTATTGTCACTTACGTGGCGAAAATAGAACCTTTCGATTAGATAGGATAGCAAACTTAGAAATAGAACCATCCACTTTTAACCGTCCAGCAAACTTTGTGGCAGCGGATTTTTTTTTAAGTTGGCTTGCCCCTAAACAAAATCAAGGAAATTTTGTACCATTGACAATTCATGGAAAAAAAGAAGCCATTGCGTACCTGCGCCATCATTGGCAACTGCAATATTATTTCGTCCATCAAACTGAAACAGAAATTCAATTTTTAGTAGAACGAGAAAGTTTGGAAACGTATATTCCTGATTTTTTATTCACCTATGGAACTTCTATAAAAGTAATAGAACCTGTTTCTTTAAAAAAATCATTAGTCGTACTCGCTCAAAAATTAACCAAACACTATCAACAGGATTAGGAGTAATGACATGGATAAACTTCAGCTAGAAACTTGGACCGAAGAGTGTCTTTCCCTGCTCTATCTCCAAAACACACCTAAAATGACAAAACACTTGGGAGGACCAGAAACAGAAGATCAGGTTATCTCTCGACATAATCGGTATTTGAATATGGATGATACTGGAACCTTCTATCGCATCATTTTCGAAAAAGAAACAATTGGTTCAGTTGGCTACTGGGAACATTCATGGAAGGGTCAGATGATTTATGAAATAGGTTGGGCCATACTTCCCGATTTTCAAGGAAAAGGTTTAGCAACACTTACAGTAGTCAAGGCTATCGAAAAAGCAAAACAAGAGAATAAACATAGCTTTATTCACGCTTTTCCCTCCATAAACAATCCAGCATCGAATGCTATATGTCGTAAACTACATTTCACACTTGTAGAGCAATGCGAATTTGAATATCCGATTGGCCAATTTATGCAGGCAAACAATTGGCAACTCCAAATATTGGGTAAATAATTATTGTTATTAGCCTCTTTGCAGAGGCTATACTTCTTATTATCTACGTAAAAACCCACCCTCTGAATGAATAACCTGTCCTGTTATCCAGCCAGCTTCTTCACTTGCTAGAAACGCTATTAGACGTGCTGCATCTTCTGGCTGTCCCAGCCTGCCCATAGGAAATTTTGTAGTGAGTTCCCCCTTTATTTCATCTGTCATCCAACCCGTATCTGTAGGACCAGGGTTGACTGCATTAACCGTAATACCAAGATGAGCTAACTCTGCCGATAAAGTTAAAGTAAAAGCCGTGATAGCACCTTTAGAAGCTACATAAGCCAATTCATTTAACATCGGTCCTTGTGCTTGTCCGGAGGTAAGGTTAATGATTCTGCCCTCCCTGATAGTTGATTTTTCTAATTGTTTCGCAAACTGAACACTAAGTAAACAAACCGCACGAATATTTACTTCATAATGCCGATCTAATGTATCTGCATTTAGCTTTTGATAACCATCTAAACTTGAGTAAGCAGCATTATTAACTAATATAGTAGGTGTTCCTAAGTGAAGGATGACTTGATCCATAATAGTATCAGCTGCCTGTTTATCTCCCAGATTGATTTCGAATGATTTACATCGAACACCTTTGTTTCTAATCTCATCAGTGAACATATTGGGCCAATTTTCATCTGCTTGCCAATAGGTAAAAAAGATATCAACACCATTTTCAGCGAGCCTTCGACAAATAGATGCCCCAATTCCTTTAAAATGACTGACACCTGTAACAATAGCTATATCCATTCCACGCCTCCATGCATAAATTAGTCGTCTAAATCAAACTTGTCTTATATTTAGTTCTATATTACAAAAAGTAAACAGAATAAAAATATAATCACTAAAAATGAAAATAAAAAACAGAGAGTACCATGTACCCTCCGTTAACATTACTTTGCAAAATGCTCTTTATACCATTTTGCAGCAGCAAGTACTTCTGATTGAGTTAACTGGTGTCCAAATGTCTCCCAATGAACACTGACAGAAGCTTTAGCTTCTAGTAATAATTTTTCTAATTCCTCTGTCTCTTGTGGAGCACAGATGGGATCATTCATTCCTGCACCAATGAAAATGTTGGTACCTGATAAATCAGGCAGCTTGAGTCCTCGAAGGGGAACCATAGGATGGTGTAAAATTGCTGCTTTTAAAGCGTTTTGATATTGAAAAAGTATACTAGCAGCGATATTTGCCCCATTAGAGTATCCTAAAGCAACCACATTGCTTCGATCAAAAGAGTATTGCTCTGCTGAAGTGTCAATAAACTCCTTTAGTTCTTTTGTTCGAAACTTCAAGTCTTCTTCATCGAATATTCCTTCAGCTATTCGTTTAAAAAAACGAGGCATACCATTTTCGAGCACATTACCTCGCACACTTAGTACGGAAGAAGTTGGCGAGATGATCTCAGCGAGAGGAAGCAAGTCCCTCTCTGTTCCCCCTGTACCATGTAAAAAGAGAAGTACAGGAGCCTGCTTATTTGAGCCTTCACGATAAATATGTTTCACTGAACATCCTCCTCTACTGTTCTAACTTCAATATCTGGCAAGTTGCTTTCGATTTCATGACGATATTTTTCAAACCAAGCTGGAAGCATCAATTTTTCACCCAAGTGTTCTGTCGTTTCATCGTTTGCAAATCCAGGAGGATCTGTTGCGATCTCAAACAAAATTTCTCCATGCTCACGGAAATAAATCGCATGAAAGTATTGTCTATCAATGATTTTCGTTGGATGATATCCACTATTTTCTACATGTGTTCTCCATAATGTGTGCTCTTCATCCGTTTGAGCTCTCCAAGCAATGTGGTGAACAGTACCAGCACCACCTATCCCAGCATAGGTCACTGATCGATCAATATCGATAATATTGCCAATATCTCCTGTAGCTTGATAACGGACGAATGAGCCTTCTTCGCCAATTCGTTCTAATCCCAGTACACTTTCCAAAGTTTCAGCTGTTTTTTCGGGAGCTTTGCTATAGAGAACGGCTCCTCCAAACCCTTTAATTGCTTTATCTGTTGTTACATTCCCAAATGACCAGTTGCTATTTTCACCACTTTCACGTTCTACTATCTCAAGGAGCAACCCTTCTTTATCTTGAAATTGAAGATATTTTTCTTGAAATCGCTCTACTTCCGTCACTTTTACGTTAAAACTCTCCAATCGCTGTTTCCAAAAATCCAAAGAATTTGGAGGAACTACATAAGTTGTAATACCAACCTGTCCCCCGCCAATCTGTCCTTTTCGTGACCCAGCCCATGGAAAGAAGGTAATAATTGTTCCAGGCTTGCCGTTTTCACTACCGAAATACAAATGATATACCTCAGGAGCATCAAAATTAATAGTTTTCTTCACTAATCTTAATCCCAAAACCCCCGAATAAAAATCTACTGTTCCTTGTGCGTCTTGTACGAATGCGGTGATATGGTGAATTCCTGCTGTTGGTTGTCTCATGTTAAACACTTCTCTCTTTTTATTTTTAGGATATCCAAAAGAAATCTCAAATATTTCATGTTTAAAAATCTTAAATTAAAGATATTAGACAATAAAAATATCCTAGTACTAATAATGCTCCTGTGCATATAAACCTAACTTTTTTAATAACTGACTTACAGTCTTTTGTTCTTCCTCTGTGAGTCCTTTTACTGCATTTTTAATCACTTCTGTATGATGAGGGAAAACTTCTTCGATAAATTTTGTTCCGTTATCAGTGATTTCTGCATAAATAAGACGACGGTCACTAGATGAAGACTTTCGACAAACTAAATTTTTCTTTTCTAACTTATCGACTACATAGGTGATATTTCCACTGCTCATTAACACTTTCGTACCAATTCTTTGCAAGGGTTGTGGACCTTTATGATACAATAATTCCAAAACTCCAAATTCAGTGCGGTTTAATCCTAACCTTTTAATATCCCGGTCAGCATGAGCATTTACCCACTGTTGAGCACGAGATAAAGCAATGTATAGGTTTAATGCGTTGTTTTTGGTTGTATCCATCAGAGTCACTCCCTTTCCTTACGACTTTGTTTATTTATCTTAAATTTAAGATATAACAATTGAGATTAATTGTCAAGCACTAAATTTCACTAAAATAAAAAGTTTCATCGTTGATATAGTATAACATAAACAAATAACACAATATATGTAATAACTGCGCTGACCATTTACACTAACATTTAACGATCTCAGATTGCCCTCTGGTTGTGTAAATATCTCAAGAATTCCACAAAAAATACAATCAAGATTTCATTCAAAATGGAAACCTTGATTGTATTTAGCTCAGCAACTGGTTCCTGCAATTTCTTGGCCTAGAATTTGTTCAATTTGATTATTCTCATTAAGAATTGCAACTTTTGGATGGTGTTTTCTCGCTTCTTCTTCACTCAACATAGCATAACCGATAATAATGACATTATCTCCAGGGTGAACGAGTCTAGCAGCTGCACCATTGAGACAAATAACGCCACTGCCTCTTTTCCCTTTAATCACATAAGTTTCAAATCGAGAACCATTATTGTTATTTACAATTTGAACTTTTTCATTAGGCAGCAAGTCCACTGCATCCATTAAGTCTTCATCTATGGTCACACTGCCTACATAGTGAAGATTAGCTTCTGTTACGGTGGCTCGATGCAATTTGGATTTCATCATCGTTCGAAACATGACTTTCACCTTCTGCTGAGAATAAAATATTGTCAATGAGTCTAGTTTTGCCAAAATAAATGGAAAGGGCTACTATAATTTGTTTGTCATACAAACTAGTTGGTATTTGTAAATTCGGATGTTCCAATGTCTCTATGTATTGTAGTTTTGCTAATGATTTCGTAGATATTCTACCTCTTACATATTGATTTATTTCATCTGGTGTATTCCATTTTCTTGATATTAATCCATCACGAACTTCAATTAGTGTTTGAGAAAGAATAGAAGCTTGCTCTCTTTCCTCTTCAGACAAATAAACGTTTCGCGAGCTTAATGCCAAACCATCTTCTTCTCTCACTGTCTCGCAAGGTACAACTGTTACCTGAAATGACAAATCTTTGACCATTTGTGTAATAATCGCCAGTTGTTGTGCATCTTTTTGACCAAAATAAGCACGATCTGGGTTTATTTGATTAAACAATTTAGCTACAACAGTTGTCACTCCATCAAAATGGCTCTCACGATATTTACCACACAATACATTGGAAATTTTATCCGAAACTTTTGTCGTGATCAGCGGTTCACTTGGATACATCTCTTTGACATTAGGATGATACAAAACATTTACACCAGCTTGACGAGCTAACTCAAAATCGCGCTCTAAATCTCTTGGATATCTATCTAAATCTTCGTTTGGACCGAATTGCAGCGGATTTACAAATATGGACATCACAATAAAGTCACATTCTTTTTTTGCTTTTTTAACTAAACTCAAATGCCCCTCATGCAGATATCCCATTGTTGGAACAAAGCCAATGATACTATTTCGGTGCATTCGTAAGGCATCATTTAATTCTTCTACTGTTTCAACTAGTTCCATCCACTCTTCCCCCGTATAAAGCTAATTTTACTTCTTCATTTAAATGGATAACGTGTTCTTCACTAGGAAATGTTTGGCCCTTTACTTCTTTTACATACTGATTCAACCCTGTTTGCATAGACTTACCCACAGAAGCAAACCGTTTTACAAATGACGGTGCCCAATCTCCTCCAATGCCTAAGAGATCATGTACCACTAACACTTGACCATCTGTATATCTCCCTGCCCCAATTCCGATAACTGGAATAGACAACATATGACTAATCTCTTCTGCAATTTCCTCAGGAACACACTCCAATACCAAAGCAAAAGCTCCTGCCGCTTCTACTGCTTTTGCATCTAATCTCAACTGTTTAATTGCAGGCTCTTCTCTTCCTTGTATGACATATCCACCTAGTTGATTTACCGATTGAGGAGTAAGCCCAAGATGTCCCATTACAGGTACACCTGCTTCCGTTAACACTTCAATCTTACCTATAACAGGCTGTCCTCCCTCCAGTTTCACACCATAAGCGAAACCTTCTTGCATCAGTTTACCAGCCGCTTTTAATACATCATCATTAGAAAGATGACCAGTAAGAAAAGGAAGATCTGTAATTACCATCGATTGTTTTGCTGCTCGTGTAACTGCTTTGGTATGATGCAACATGTCTTCTAATGTTACTGGAATAGTAGAATCATAACCAAGCACTACCATTCCAAGAGAATCTCCAACTAAAAGTATCTCCGCCCCTGCTTCTTCCGCAATCTTTGCAGTTGGAAAATCATAAGCAGTTACCATAGCTATTTTTTCACCTTGTAACTTCTTCTTATCTAACGTTCTTCTTGTTACACCCATCCGAAAAACCCTCCTAAGGCAATATGCGAACCTATGGGAAATAAAAAAAGCTCTTCCCTTTAAGGCGAGAGCTGGCTGGTGCAAGTAGCCGATACATACGGAACCTGTGTAGTAAAAACAGATTAAACCAGTAATGCATGTTTTGTGTATCGCTCCATTATTGGATGCAATCACCTGCTCTATGCTTAGAGTAGCCAAAATAGCATAAAAAAACAATAGGAAATTATTATTTAATTGGTTGAAATTATCATTTTTATAAATAAAAGTAATACCATCTCCTTTAGAAAGATGATAACACTTCTAAAAATAGATCTATATCTTCTATCATTGTAATCTTGCGACCACGAGGAGAGAAATCCTCGTGGTCGTGTGGCGATCAGGAACAGACAGGACACACTTCCCCATTCACATCATCGATCTCACGCCTCAAGTCGACATGATACGCCAATCCAGTGAAACTAAGCCATGCATTGGCCTGCTTGGCAAAGATTTGATCTGGATAGTGCGGAGGTGCCGTCCTACGAGAGCTCACTCGATAACCAGAGATGGAAGTGAAAACCTCTCTCACACAGTACTGGTTTTCTTCGCGATCTTTACCGTAGATGTGAAATCGTTTCCTGTGGAAAAAACACCCTTCCTCACCAGAAATAGCACATCGTGAGTAGACCTCAGTGAATCCAAGGAAGTATCGCAACGCTTCCGCCGGATTCTGGTAAGAACCCTTCTGCATCGGTTTTAAAGATGTGATCCTGTATTCGTGCTCAGGAGAGAAGATTTCCATAAGGCAGATCTTCTCTCCATTACTGTCTTCGCCACAAATGTGAAGTCGCTGTTTATGCTGCTTCATCAGAGTACCTCATCTTTCGATCAGCGGACTCTATCTTTTATATTATCAAAGAACTAATTTTATATTCAATTCAAATCATATATTCCCATTATATTGAAAAAGAGCACACTTTCGTTGTGTACTCGTTCATTTTTATCTACTTATCAATATCAGCAGAATATATCTTAATTAATTCTTCTCCAGATCTCACTAGGAGGGACCCATCCGAACTCAAACTTTCTGCTACTCCCACTACTTCTTTTTGAGGGGTTCTAGCTGTTATTTTTTTCCCGATTAAGTTTGATAAAGACTCCCACTTATTACGGATCGGTTCAAATCCTTTTTCTAAATAAAGATGATAATAATACTCTAACTCTTTCATCACTTCTGCAATGAGACTTGCCCTCGAAAAAATATGATTTCCTTCAACAGCCAAAGAAGTCGCTACTTCTCTTAACTCGGATGGAAAATGTTCTGCTTGTTGATTTACATTTATTCCCATTCCCAGAACGACATAATCAATTTTATCTTGATCCCCACGCAACTCTGTTAAAATGCCACAAACCTTTTTCCCATGTAAAAGGAGATCATTTGGCCATTTAATTTGGATCGGTAGATTGGTTTGATTCATAATTGCCCTACTTACACCAACAGATGCCAATAGAGTAAGATGAGAAGCCTGTTGAATCGGAATAGATGGACGGAGAACAAGACTCATCCAAACACCTGTCTTTGGTGGAGAATACCAAACACGGCCAAGTCTTCCTTTACCTTCTTTCTGCTCATCAGCAATGACGAGTGAACCTTCCAGTGCCCCAGCTCTAGCCCACTGATGAGCTAAGATTTGCGTTGATTTTGCTACTGGTTCATATCTTATTTGTTGTCCGAAAGCCAAAGTTTGTAATTCATTTTGAATCTCTTCTGCTGCTACCCGATCTGGTCGATAGATTAACTGATAGCCTTTTCTTGGTTTAGCATCTATCTGATATCCTTCATTTCTTAATTCTTCAATGTGCTTCCAGATCGCAGCCCTGCTAACTCCAACTCGTTTACTAATCTCTTCTCCAGACAAGAATGTAGTACTATCTTTCAGCAGGACGGATAAGATTTTATGACGTAATTCCTGCCCCATATTTTCCGCCTTCCTTTTCTAAAACCTGTTTCTGATTTTGAATATAACCAAATGCTACTTGATGAAATAAATACTGTAAAGTCTCTCTTATCCAAGGACCAGGAGTTCGTTCTGTAACTCGTAATAAATCATTTCCGTTAATAGCTAATTCGGAAAATTGATGGACAGGCATTTCCATCCACCATTTTTCCAACGGCAGAGATGATTTTCTCTTTGAAATAATTTGCCATAATTTTTCTGCTAATTGTACCCTTTTAAAGTAATGCTTTAATAATAGAAGTTTTCCTTCTTCCACTTTTATATACGGGTTCCATGATGCAATCAGGTTAATTGTGTTGAATATTGCTTTTTTCTCTGAATTGGAGAATTTGAATTTCGGCAAAATATCGATTATGTTTGTTTTGCAAACCTGTCTGCAATCTTTATTCTCGCGAAAAACAAGATAAAAAAAGTAAACCCATTTTTCCAAATTGGATTCAAATCTATCGAGATTTTTCCATTCTATCTGCTGAATATCTGGCAATATCGATGTGTCACAAAATGGTGGCAATTCGCCCAACAAACCTGTTTCCAATAAAGGGATTAAACTTTTAGATGGGTGATTTGTTTTCCAGATTTTCGTAAACTCTGCTACAATTCTTTCTACTGCTAAGTGATTTGCAAAACGTCTGCCAGTTTTTATGGCTACTTTTGTTGATTCTTCAATTTGAAAAGAAAGTTGTGCTGCAAAACGACATGCCCTCATCATTCGAAGCGCATCTTCCTCAAACCTCTCTGTTGCTTTTCCAACTGTTCGAATTAATCCCGTTTTCAAATCTTTACGACCATTAACATAATCGATCACATTTCCATCTCGATCCATCGCCAGCGCATTGATGGTAAAATCCCTTCGCATCAAGTCATCCTTCAGATTAGAAACGAACTTCACATCCTCTGGCCTGCGGTGATCTTCGTATATTCCATCTACTCGAAAAGTGGTAACCTCTACAACTGTTTTATTTTGTATCACACTTACTGTACCGTGTTGTAACCCTGTAGGAATAGTCCGTGGGAATATTTTTTGTACTTCCCTTGGAAGGGCATTAGTTGTGACATCATAGTCTGCTGGTTCTCTATTAAGCAAAGTATCACGCACACATCCTCCCACCAAATATGCTTCATACCCAGCTTTTTCTAAGGCTTCTAATACTTTTTGGGCAGCTATAAACTGCTCACTCATTTATTCTACTCCTAACACACGCTTGTATAGTGCTTCATATTGATCTACGATCCGATCTGCACGAAACTCTTGGTCTACTCGATGAAGACCATTTTGCACAAATAGCTTATGTTTGGACTCATCCTGTAAAAGATGAATAGCTTGTTTTGCCATATCATCTACATCTCCTAGTTCAGAAAGAAATCCTGTTTCTCCATGCACTACTACTTCCGGAATTCCACCAATACGTGCTCCTACAGTAGGCACGCCACAAGCCATTGCTTCCAACGCAACCAATCCAAAGCTTTCTTTTGCAGATGGTAATAGAAGTAAATCTGCTATAGACATAAACTGTGAAACATCATCTTGTCTTCCAAGAAAATTCACTTTATCTGTTAAATCGAGTGATTGCACTAACTGATGAATAGCCGACCATTCAGGACCTTGCCCAACAAGTAATAATCTTGCCGGCATTGCTTTTTGGATTTGATCAAACACACGTATGACATCTTGAGGTCGCTTTACAGCCCGGAAATTAGAAATATGAATGATTAATTTTTCATCAGGGCAAACATAATTATCTCGCAAGTATTGAACGTTTCGAGGATGATATATTCGTTGATCCACAAAGTTATAAATTCGTTCTATCTTTTGTTCAGCAGAAAATAGGTCTCTTGTTTGTTGTTTTAAACTTTCGGAGACAGCTGTGACAGCATCACTTTGTTTCATGCCAAAACAGATAATGTTGTGTAGTGTTGGATCTTCCCCCAGTACCGTAATATCCGTTCCGTGCAAAGTAGTGACTATCTTTAATTTTTCTCCAACCATTTGTTTAGCTAAGAAAGCAGACACCGAATGCGGAACAGCATAATGCACATGCAACAGATCCAACTCATATAATTTGGCTACTTGAGCCATTCGACTAGCCAAAGTTAAATCATATGGGGGATATTTAAATAACGAATATCGGCTTACCTCCACCTCATGGTAAAAAATATTTTGTTGAAAGCCTCCTAATCGAAAAGGCATATCGTACGTAATAAAATGAATATCATGGCCACGTTCTGCTAATAATTTTCCAAGTTCTGTCGCAATAACACCAGAGCCACCGTGGGTGGGATAGCAAGTAAAACCAATTTTCATGACGGATTCCCCTTATAAAAGGTAACTTAATGAAATAGGGCGTGCACTGACCAAGGCTTCACCATACATCACGCCGATTTGTTGTCCCCATAACCGATCTCGTCCTTCGATCATTCCAAAAAAGTTTGGTGTATTTAAAGGTGTTTTAGCATTGTTTCCCTGTTGTCCAAATTGGCTTTTATATGCTTGAAAAGCTGCAATTTTTTGTTGGTACACAGAACCAATGTCTACAATGACATCCGCATCACCGAGGTCATTGATGAAATAGTGATACACTTTTGTCACACGATGTATTTCTTCATCCCCAGGAGTAATAATTTTTTTAATAGCCGCATCAAAGATAGCTTCTTTTACTAATTGATTACATGCTACATGATCAGGATGGCGATCTTTAAAATAAGGTGAAAAGATTATTTTAGGTTGAAGCTGGCGTATAATCTGAGTTATCTTTAAAATCTGTTCTTTTGACCCAGTGAGACCTCTATCAGGGAAACCTAAACAATACCTTGCTGTCAAGCCAAGTGCATGCGCCGCTTTTTCTGCTTCCATTTGGCGATTCTCCACTGTACCATTGGAAGACAGATCTGCATAAGTAAGATCGCAGATTGCAGTTTTAAATCCTGCCCTTGCATGTTTTGCTAGAATTCCACCTGCGCCCAATTCCACATCATCAGGATGTGCTCCAAATGCTAATATATCAATTTTATTCATAATACTACCCCTATACTTCTAAAATATTTTCTAAACCATATATCAGTTCATTTAATTTTAATACTCTCTCTACAGCTAATTGTACCCCGGGCATAAAAGACTCACGATTCAAAGAATCATGACGAATTGTCAATAACTGCCCTGTTCCTCCAAATAATACTTCTTGGTGTGCAACCAATCCCGGTAAACGAACACTATGGATGCGAAATCCATGATACTCTGCTCCCCTCGCTCCTTGCCACATCTCCGTTTCGCTTGGATGACCTTGTTTTAATTGCTTTCGACTCTCCGTAATCAATTCAGCCGTTTTAAGTGCTGTCCCGGATGGTGCATCCAATTTACGATCATGATGAGATTCGATGATCTCTACATGAGGCAGATATTTTGCTGCTTGAGCAGCAAATTTCATCATGAGAATAGCACCTATGGCGAAGTTTGGCGCGATTATTCCACCCAACTTATTTTGTTTGAACTCTACCGTTAATGCATTAAGTTCATCCCCCGTAAGACCTGTAGTTCCTACTACAGGTCTTACCTGATAAGCACAACAAATTTGTAAATGTTTCATAATCGTTTCTGGGCTAGTAAAATCAACTACCACATCTACTTTAGTAGCTTCGATTCCTTCTTTTAAAGTCGCATAATACTTTGCATCTGAGGTTATTTCTTGTTCAGCGTATGTACGTGAAACAGCCCCAACTAACTGAAAATGTTCGGTTTGTTCAATCAGTTTAACAACCTCTTGACCCATTTTCCCTGAAGCGCCTGCCACGATGATGCGAATCGTCATGATGTATATCTCCTTCTATTTTCTCGTCCATCGATCTTTATCTCGAGTATTGTATTTTTGCATAACCTGTTCAAAAGAAGTCTCTAAATTAATTTCTAGTGAGTTGGCAAAACAGGAAATAATAAAAAGTAGATCTCCTAACTCTTGTTCAATCGTATTTTCATCTTCACTCGCTTTTTTTGGTTTTTCACCATATCGATGATTTACCTCTCGAGCGAGTTCTCCAACTTCTTCCGTCATTCTGGCTAACATGGACAATGGATGAAAATACCCTTCTTTGAACTGGCTTATATATAGGTCAACATCTTTTTGCATTTCATTTATTGTTTTCTGAGCCATACATTCTCCTCCTTACCCATCCATGTTAGACCACTAATTCCATCTCGGCAACCATATTGCGTGGAATTTTGGGGAATCTATAGTAAAGTAAATAGGTAACAGCATAAGGAAGGGGCGAAAACGTTGCAAAAATTTCTCATTCATCTACGTAATATATTAACCATTTTTGTTGGAGGTTTCATCTATTCTCTTGGAATCAATAGTTTTGCTCTTGCAAATAAGCTAGCAGAAGGTGGCTTTACAGGAATTGCTTTGATGCTTTACTATTTTTTTAAATGGTCTCCTGGTATAGTAGTATTCCTTTTGAACATTCCTTTGCTTATCGTTGGATACAAAGTTTTTGGCAAAAGAACATTTTGGTATACTGTCATAGGCATATCATCCGTATCGGTATGCTTGGAATTAACCAAAACTTGGCAAAAACCTACCGATGATCTCCTGCTTGCCGCTCTATTCACAGGTGTCTTAGTAGGTATAGGTGCTGGTATGATGTTCCGTGTTGGAGGTACTTCAGGTGGTGTTGATATAATTGCTCGTTTGATGGATCGATATTTTGGCTGGAACTTAGGTCGTACATTCTTGATGTTCGACTGTACGGTTATCCTCATATCTATATACTTAATTGGACTCGATAAAGCAATGTACACCTTAGTAGCCGTTTTTGTGGGCTCCAGGGTCATAGATTATGTGGTCGAAGGCGGGAAAACAGCAAAAGCTGCCTTTATTATATCCCATTCTCCTCAAACAGTAGCAGATCAAATTACAGAAAAAATGGATCGTGGTGTGACAATGTTAAAAGGAACTGGCGGTTACACCGGACATGAAAAAGAAGTACTATATGTAGTTGTATCCCTTAGGGAAATGCCGAAGCTAAAATCAATTGTACATAAAATCGATCCACAAGCGTTTATTGTTGTAAATGATGCCCGAGAAGTTCATGGTGAAGGTTTTTCCTTTGAGCGGACATCGATCTAAAAAGATAGGCTGAATTAGCCTATCTTTTTTAATATCAAGCAACAGTAGACTGCATTTTTTTTCGCCAAGAAACAAAAGTCAAAATCCCAATAATAATAACACTAATAATCGATAAGAAAGTAGAAACAGGTACTTTACCATCTGGATTTGTAACTGCTAATACATCTTGTTCAGAACCATAAAACAAAGGATACCAGAGCATACGGAGTTGATTTAATGCTGCCAATTGATGATCTTTATTTAAATCACGTTCTAAAAAAAGAAACAAAGAATCCACTTTCTGTACGGTAATAGGCGTTTTTGTTACAACTAATGCAGGTCGTAAAATCACATAATGATTATGCAAAATATTTCGTTCTTCTCTTATGTCTTTCCCTTGTTTAATATCCGAAATCATTTTATCAACTTGTCTTTTCAATATAGGATAATAAGATTTCCACATTGGTTGATAAGGATGACCTATTGCATCAAACGTCATTAATAATCGCTTTGCATAAAAGTTTAACTCACTTGGATTTGGTGTTATTCGATTTAATCTTCCTTCTAAATCGATGATAGAAGTTGATAAAGCTTGAATAGCTTGGACACTCAACTCTTTTTCTGCAAAATTCGAATGAGAAAAATGTTTTGCTAACTCCTCTAATTTTTGCCTTGCTTCTACATATCGACCAGCATCTACTTCTTTGGCAATTTGTGTAGCAGAGGACACCCACAACTGCATGTCGGATTCACTCCACATTTGCTTAGCCTGTACGAAATTTGGATAAAGAAACAAACTCATCATTACCATACAAAAAAAACGTACCAATAAGATCACCTTTTTCGGCCTTATTGATACAAATTTATGCTTCTATGTCTCGAAATTAGAAGTCATATTTGCTTTTCTTTTTTCTATAAAAATCGAAAACAGAAAAATAGTGGTGAAACTCAGTAATAATGTAAACCATCCGACTAAATGATCATAGACCTCTAATTCAGGAGTAAGCCAAGGATGTATATCTAAGCCATAGTCTAAAGCATCATTTAATAATGTCCAAATAGATGCAATCACTAACTGACGATACCCAAAACGAAAAATGGGAGCATAGAGTAATGCTTGTACAGCCATACCAAGGTGAGAAAACATCAACATATAATGTTCCCAAGTGAGAGAGGAAATAAAACCGTTTGAGTCTAAAGCTGCTCCCCATAAAATCATTACTACTGCCCAGATACCGTATTTGAATAACGTTATTGCTGCAAATGCCTCAAGTAGTTTGCTTTTCTTATTTAAAATATATAAGAATATAACCACAGTAAAAAATAAGCTAGCTGTAGGACTATCTGGAACAAAAATAAGTAGTTTCCAATCTGTCTGCTGCATTTGGTTTCCATACCAATAATATCCATAGATTGTACCTAAAAAATTAATAACAAAAAGCGTCCATAAAAACCAACGCTGCTGCCTCCAACTGAGAAATACCTGTAATGCATACATTTTATTCTCTCTCCTATTAGAAAGAAACCCCGGAAAATCCGGGGTTTTTGTCAAACATATTTTGTTACTTCTGTTTTTGTTTCATCAACCAATTTACTAATATCTGCTGTTGTTCAGGTGAGCCTTGGAACATTCCAGCTGGCATTACGCCACCTTTACCATCGTTGATATACTCGTTAATCTGTTCCGCAGTTCTACGATTACCTACTCCTAATAGAGGAGGTCCGTTTTTACCTTGGAGTTGGTCACCATGGCAGCGGATACATGCATTTTCTTGG
This sequence comes from Shimazuella sp. NTD250, assembly GCF_059510375.1. Taxonomy (NCBI): domain Bacteria; kingdom Bacillati; phylum Bacillota; class Bacilli; order Caryophanales; family Thermoactinomycetaceae; genus Shimazuella; species Shimazuella sp. NTD250. The sequence goes on from NZ_JCAJZS010000005.1 coordinate 101,841, forward strand.
TAAAGTTTATGTCCTTCCGAATCTGCATCTACAACCTGCTTATTTTTAGTAGGACTACCTACAGCAGATTCTAATTGTGTTTCATGCTCTGCTTCTGCTGCCCAAGTGAGAGCGCAAACAGAAACGATGCAAACAATCATCAAACCAATGGTGACTGGTCGTTTCGATGGACGACGCTCTTTACTTCGATCTAACCAAGGTGCGAGAATGAGCGATGTAAACAAAATTCCTGGTAGTACGAGTGTGCCAATTACTACAAATGGACCTGACGCCCATTTATATTTTAATAACTGATACATAAACAAGAAATACCAGTCTGGTACTGGTAAAAATCCAGTATTAGTTGGATCGGCAATATCACCAAGTGGCGGATCTTCAGCCATTACTAATGTCATAAAACCTACTAAAAATACAGCTGCTACCATCCACTCTTTCAGAAGAAAGTCGGGGAAAAATGCCTCCGATTTATGAGGAAACTCCGTATAGTCCGGGGGATACATCTTCTTCCGGTTAGCACGTACGCGAGAGTCTCCGACATAGTGGACTTGTTCTTTATGGTTTCCATCTTGATTATGTGCCAAGTGGATTCCCTCCTCCCGCGAAGTTTATAGTGGTCCGGAAATTCCTTGACGACGAATAAGTATAAAGTGTGCTCCAAGTAGCGCAAGAAGTGCTGCAGGGAAGAAAAATACATGTAGAGCGAAGAAACGAGCAATTGTCTGAGCACCTACAATGTCTCCACCTTGCAAAAATGTAGCAATGTAGGGTCCAAGATATGGAACTGATGCAGCAATCTGCACCCCTACTTTAGTTGCAAAATATGCTTTGTTATCCCATGGTAAAAGATAACCTGTAAAACCAAGCCCTAACATCACAAAGAAAATCAACATGCCTACTACCCAGTTAAATTCACGTGGGTGTTTGTATGAACCTGTAAAGAAAACTCGAAGTGTATGTAGGAATAACATCACTATGGCCACACTCGCTCCCCAGTGGTGCATACCTCTAACAATTGCGCCCATAGCTACTTCATTTTGTAAAAACTTAACACTCGCATGTGCATTAATAATATCAGGAACATAATACATTGCTAGAAACATTCCAGATAAAATCTGAATGACGACAACAAAAAAAGTCAGTCCGCCAAAACAATAAATAAACGCCGAAAAGTGATGGGCTGGGTTCACGTGTTCAGGAACCTCGTGATCTGCAACATCACGCCAGAGAGGCGTAATATCTAATCTCTCATCCACCCAGTCGTAAATGGCGCGTATCATAAGCATGTCACCTCCAATCAGAAGAACAATTATGTCTGCATTAATGGTCCAATCAAAAGTTTTCCATTAGCTTCTTTCGTTTCATAGCGGTCAAGTGGCTTCGGTGGTGGCGTTCCAGGAACGTTTGTACCATCTTTGGTATAACGACCAAAGTGACAAGGACAGAAAAAAGTATTAGGATACTGTGGATTTGCTTCCCAAGACACCGTACATCCAAGGTGCTTACAAATAGGAGAAAGAGCAATAATTTTACCTTTATCCCGTAAAACCCATGCTGTCAATACCTCGTCAAAAGAATACCAGCCATCTTTTTTGTGTACTTTAAACTGAACTGATTTTGGTTTATCTGTTACTTCTGATAGTGGTAAATTCACATCTATAAAATTACCACCTTGTCCCTTTTTTAGAGCAGGGTCAACAGCAAAACGCACCATAGGAAACAGCATTCCCGCACCTAGGAAACCCGCCGTACTGCCTAATGTATACGTTAAAAACTGCCGACGGGAAATTTTCTTGCTCACAACATATCTGACCTCCCTCTATAACAACATCACCGTCCAACGGACTGGAACCTTACTTTATTAGGACACGTAAATACTTTACTAGGACATATCCATGATAGCGAAACGATAAAACAAAATCAAGGAATCCGACAGGATGTTTTCAAAAATGAAAAATGATATTTTTTCTTTCTTTAAACAGATTGCCAGATATGTAAAATTTCTTCATACAATCGTCCCAGTTCCACTTCTTTGTCGACATCTTTTTGAACTGATAGCAGATGAAAAGATGTATCCAATTTATTTTTGCCCCAAGTTTCTTCTAGTATTACCAAGAACCTATAATGAAATCCACTATGTACCAATTCTTTATCAAAACTTGTAATAACAGATTGCAATAGCTTTTCATCTTGACCTATCAAACTATAAGCTGGTAATAACAGCATTCTTCCTATTAATTTTTTTTCTAATTCCTCTGTTATATACTCGATCAAATTCGCTTCTTCCAAATGTAACTTTTTTTGTATCATTTGATACTGATATACAGGCAGACAAACCGTATCCAAAAAAGGAGCGATAGATGTCCAGTTTGCCTCATTTTGTTCTAGTAGTCTCATGCAGTATCCTCCGAAAAAACAAGCAAAGCTCAGCTATGCTGAGCTACTTGTCGTTTGCTTACTTGCTCTCATCAAGCAGTTTATTTAATTCTGTGCTTAATTCTAGAAACGCATTTTTATCTTGATTTTTTAGTGATTCATCTATTCTAGCGTACAATTGGTTTTTTTGGAACCGGCGTACCGCTTGGTCGAGAAGCATCTCCGCAAACAGACTAAGCAATTGGTCTTGCACCAAGTCTTGTCTTTCCATGGGATTACCCTCCAATACGGCGGCAAATTTAGGACATGTCGTCCTATCCTGAAAATACAACCCAATGTATATCTCTTCATCCGGGAAAAGCTGTAGATCATAAAATACAGATTCTACATCTGTACCAACACGCTTTTTTCGAGAAAACTGAAAAGGTGGCATGTCTGAACATCTCGTTGAAATAACGATTGATTTTGGCAGTTGAGAAACATGTTCTACAAAATGAACTCTCTCAAGTAATTCATCCTTAGACGATAAATAACTTAGCAACCATGCAACTTCCCTTTTTCGGAGTTCATGATGCCCTAAAAACCAATGAATAAACTCCTTTTTCTCTGAAACGCTTATGATGCTCAATACCCACCCTCCCAAATGATAGTCACCAGTAGTTATTTATTCGACAATTAACGATTCAATCCCTACCTTGAATAAAAGCTACATCGATGACTTTTTCTTGGAAAGCGGATACATCTGAAAAGATCTTTATACCTGTAGGAGTGAGTGTTAAAAACCGTTCGCCTGTACTTTCCTCTCCGATTTTCAGTACGCCTAAATGAGCGAGCATCTTGAGAAGTCGAGTAAACAGCGATTCTTCTGTTTCATAATAAAAGGGGCGAATCCAAGGGTGAACTACCTTCTTGATTGTCTCTACAGGAAACCAACCTAAGTGTGCAAGTGACCCTATCCATTTCAATATAATTGGCAAGTTAGGAATGGGACGTTTATACAATCGAATCCAAAACCGGTAAAGGGATAAAATCAAATCTGCCTCATCGGTATTGGATATATTCCCGAAATTTTGTTCTGCTAAACACAAATATCCGCTGGGAGCCTCAACTAAATATTTTTCATAAAAAGCGAAATCATACAACAGAGAAAAACGATCTGGATATAGGTGATAACTTCTTCCGAATCCGAATCGAGGACCCCTGCCATTTAAAATCTCTTCTGATACAGAAAAAGTATCCATCATCTGCCGCAATTGATTCCTGTAAATCCCTCCCCCATCTGTTGTACGAACAATGTGCTTTCCTAGAAATTCTAAAAACATTTTTAAGTCATGTATCATTTGTTGTTCTTCATCTCGATAGTACAATGGAGGTCGAATCATTACTTCTTCATAAAAGGGACTGAGGAAACAATCAATCATTTGCTTTCTTGTATCGCTAGGAACATAATAAAGATATTGTGTATGATGGGAGTAACCTTGAAATAACCAACCTCTTTTGACTGCCTGTACCACAAGTGAACGTGGTTCTCCTTCTCCCTGACAAAGCGCAGCCCTTCCTTTGGCGAGCAATTCTTCCATCGTAAAGGAGGGGGAGGTGTCAAATACAAGTAACTGCAAAAAACGATACTCTATGTCCGATAGTATACTTAATTGTTCTTGATAGCTTCCTTTTCTTCCTAACTTAGGTAATAAAGAGCGAATCAGATCATACTTAGAATGTGTAATTAACTCTTCACCATGATAAGTTCTGCTAATTTGCCTAAGTTGTTCCATACTGGTATACGTTAACCATTCTGCGATACGCATATTGATACTCCCTTCCGACCAAAGCTTCACAGCACCAGTTTGGCCGAAAAAGCGGAAAACTAGACAAAAAAAGAACCGCTTCTTCCGAAAACGGTTACATTTATATGTATTATGGAAAGGAATAGAGAGAAACCATACTGTAGGGAAAATTATAATGGGTATATTGGGAAAAATCAAGATATTATTTTTAAAATTGGCGATCTCTGCCCTAAATAGGGCGAAGATCAGTAAGGTCATAATTAGTATGTGATATGAACACAGCCTAATGTAATTGAACACCCTATTATCTTTTGGTAAAGCAATCAAAGAGTAATTTAGCAGCAATACTAACCGTTATATCTTGATGATCATATAACGGATTTACTTCAGCGATATCCATCGCATGTATATGTTTGTACAGACCATCTAATATTTCGAAGCACTGCACTGGTGTTAGACCTCCAGGTTCATTTGCTCCTGAACCTGGAGCGAATGCAGGGTCTAATACATCAATGTCAAAGGTTAGATAAATGGCGTCTACACCTCTACAAGCATATAAAGCCTTAGCTATAACCTCCTGAGATGACATATGATGAACTTCTCTTGCCGTTATTTGTACAATTCCTTGATCTGCTAAATATTTAGCATACCAAGGGTAATTGTAACTTCTAACTCCAATTTGAACGATATTTTCAGGAGATATATTTGGCAGTTCAAGTGCCCGACGCATTTGGCTGCTTTGCGAGTATTTTCCTTGGATTGGAGAATCATCTACCAAATCAAGATGAGCATCAAACTGAATAATACCTACATTACCATTCGAATAATCATGCAAAGCTTTTATTCCAGGATAAGAAATAGAATGGTCTCCACCTAATATAAAAGGAAAAGCACCATCTCTTAATATTTGTTCCACTTTTTTTTCTGCATTTGCAAAGGTCGATTCGGTACTATATGCAACAATGTCAATATCCCCATAATCAATCATCTGCAAGTCTTTTAAATCAATTAATTTTCTGCTTTCCACATCATAAATTTGGTTATCGGTTATTCGATTATGTAGCCACTTTGCCGATTCTCGAATTGCTTTTGGTGCGTATCGGGCTCCTGGTCTCCCTAAAGAAGCACCTCCATCCCATGGAAAACCTAAAATCCCAAAGTTTTTCTGCAACATATTCTTGACCCTCCTATTATAGATACTTATGGATATTGAGCCTCTTTTCTAAGATAGTAATAAGTACAAAGGCAAGCACTACCATAACACTTGCAAGTGCAGTTACAACTGGATTAATATCTACAGATACAAATTGATATATTCGCAGAGGAAGAGTGATGGTGTCAGCTTGTGATAAAAATACCGTTACTGTATACTCATCTAACGAAACTAAAAAAGATAAGATTGCTCCTGAGAAAAGGGCAGGTGTTAACTGCGGCAGAACAACTGTTAAAAAAGTATACCAAGGTGTAGCACCATGTACGATTGCTGCTTCTTCTTGAATCGGATCAAATTGGCGCATTGAAGCGATTAAAATTCGTATCATATAAGGAGAAATAACAACAGAGTGTGCTAATATGATGGCCAAAGGAGTTCCCGCTATCCCTAATGGGACGAATATCAGTAAAAATCCAATACCTGTTGTAACCAATGGCACAATCAAAGGGCCTAGAAATAAAGTTTCGAATATATGCTTCCCTGGTAGTCTTCCTCGTACAATTCCAACTGCCGCACATAAGCCGATTAGGCTAGCAATTAAAGTGGCTACTATACCGATTAAGACACTCAGTCCAATAGAAGAAAGTATACGATCATCTTGGAAAAGCTGTGTGTAGTTATCCAAACGAAAATTATCTGGAGGAAATAAAAACATATTGGTCGGATTAAAAGAAACGAAGAGAATCATCAATAGAGGAGCTAAAATAAAAATAAGGATAAGACTTATATAAATAAAAGTAAAAGCCTTATTCATCTTAGTTAACATGTTGTCCCCTCCTCTCCAATGCACTCATCCCCATTAAAACGATCACAATGATGATCAGCAGTACAAAAGAAATAGCCGATCCTAATCCCATGTTTCCAACTGTTATTGTCGAATTGTAAGCAATATTGGACATAAGACTGTCTTTCGGCCCTCCCAGTACTGTTGGCACAAGAAAAGTGCTTGCTGCTAGTGAAAAAGATAAAGATGCACCAGCGTATACTCCTGGTAAAGAAAGTGGAAAGATCACTTTCCAAAAGGTGCGAAAAGCTGATGCGCCTAACATAATAGAAGCCTCAGAAAGTGTTGGATCTATTTTTTTTAGTGCTGTATATATATTCAGCACCACAAAAGGTAAGACAAAATGTACAATCCCAATTATTACAGCAGTTGGAGTAAACATTAGTTTCAGGTCAAATATATCTCCAAAGAAAAAATGAAATAGTTTTACTACAGGACCTTGTTCCCCAAGAACAATCATCCAACCAAATAATCGAACAGTTAAACTCATAAACATCGATGCAATAACGATCATCAGCCAAAATCCTTGTTGATTTGCAGGTCGTTTGGATATAAAGTTTGCTAAAGCATATCCAACTATAAGTGTAATGACAGTACTAATCATGGAGATCCAGAGTGTCTTTATTAACACTTGTGTATAAAGTGATGTAGCAAAAATCTCCTTGTAATTCGCTAAAGAAAATTGTCCATTTATCCATACACTTGTCATTACCACTTTTAGAACAGGATAAATAAACATTAGACACATATACAAAACAGCAATCCAACCTAGGATGGAATAGAATCTTAGCATTCGATTCATGATAAACTGTCTCCTTTATAGAAACAGATTGAATCTCTTAAAAATTGTACGTGTACGCGGTCTCCTTCTAAAGGCAGTGGAGTTAACATTTGTGTCAGTTTCACAGTCAATTCTTGTTGGATAGAGCCTAATATAAACAATCTAAGTTCCGTTTCATCACCTAAGTAACGACAATCGCGAATTTCTGCTTCCGTCCACAACTGATCAGTTGATGATTCACCTTGGAACTCTAAAATTCGAATAGAATTCAAACGCAATAACAAAAATCCTTGATCATTAGGCTTAACATTTCCCCCTAAATGTCCAATAGGAATCTTTACATCTCCAATTTGAGCAGTTTCCTCATTAACCAAAATCGCGTGATCCAGTCGGTTTGTGTATCCAAAAAAATCAGCAACAAATGCAGTAGCTGGATTTTTTAATATCTCTTCTGGAGAGGAGAATTGTTCGATCTTCCCTTTATTAAGTACTGCGATTTTATCTGACAAATATAGTGCTTCATTTTGATCATGGGTCACATAAATAGCCGTAAAGCCTAGTTCACGATGTAGATTGCGAATTTCCTTTAACATTTGTTCCTTTAAGCGAACATCTAGGTTTGAAAGAGGTTCATCAAACAATAACACTACTGGCTCTACCGATAGAGCACGCGCAAGACTCACTCTTTGTTGCTGACCTCCAGATAACTCTCGAGGTTTTCGTAAAGACAGATGTTGCAAATCAACGAGTTCCAAATATTTCAGTACTTTCTCTTTGATTTGCTTCTTTGGTAATTTCCGCGCTTTTAACCCATAAGCAACATTCTCTTCAACTGTCATATGCGGGAAGAGTGCATACTGTTGAAATACCATTCCCATATTTCGCTTATTAGGGGGAGTGAAACTAATGTCTTTCCCCCGAAGTATTACCTTACCTTTATCTGGAGTAATTAATCCCGCTACCATCCTCAAAAGAGTTGTCTTTCCTGATCCACTGGGACCTAATAAGGACAGAAATTCCCCTTCTTTTAACTCCAGATTGATATGATCAATAACCGTATTTTGTTGATATATTTTTGTAATGGAATCTAATGAAATAGAAGTACTTAACGAGATGTAACTTCCTGCCATTTTAGCAACCATTCCTCTCGTTTTGTAAAAATTTTGTTCCAATCAGGAGTAGTTAAAGCACTAATTTTATCTTTCCCATAAACAACATCTTTGGCCAAAGAATTGTCTAATTTAACAGTAGAATTCGTCGGACCATAGTAAAGCTCTTTTGCAAATCCCTGCTGAGCTTCTGGACTCATTGCAAAGTCAATCAGTTTTTTAGCCAATTCTTGCTTCGAACTACTTTTTAATACACTCATCCCACTTCGAATCAGGATGCCGCCTTCTTTTGGAAGAACAAAATCAATAGGAGTACCTGCTTTTTTCAAAGCTAATGCCCGACCATCAAACCATGAAGCCATCACTACTTGATTGGACTTAAATAAGGCTTCCGGAGCAGAAAAAGAGTTGTAATATTGGGCAATTGATGGGGTAATAGTACGATATGCACTCCATACAGGTTCCATATTCTCCATCGTTGCATTTGTTGCTTTTTGTGTCATTAGGATATCAGGAATCCATTGGCTCATCATGGCCACTTTGCCTTTCACATCTGATCTCCATAAATCATTCCACGAGGTAGGCTTTTTTGTTTTTTCTGGGTTGTAGGCAATCCCCCATGCTCCAAATACGTTCGTCAATCCAAATACCTTGTTTTCTTTACTATTTAAAAATGCTTGTGGATAAAGCTTGTCCCAATACGTAAAATCTTTTTTCTCTAAAGGAGATAGGAGACCTTTATTCGCAGCATCAATGATATCGAAATCATCTAGCTGTACAACATCAATGGAAGAACCTCCTCCCTGCGAAAGCTTAGCAATTCCTGTATAAGGAGCCAATTTCACCTTTACGCCGGGATTTTTCTCTTCAAATGGTTTTACCACATATTTGGTAAAAACTTCATCATACTTACCCCCGAAAGAAGTGACAACAATTTCTTGTGTATCAGAAGACCCGCAGGCTGTAAGCGTCAACATAATAGCCACCATAATTCCAAAAACCAAAGACCAGTGCTTCAGTTTCATTTTTTCTCGAATACGATGCATGCTTTTATCTCCTTTTTTATAAACAGTTTGTACAATTATTTTCTCTGAAGCCACTTTCTGATATGCGGAAAACCATTCTGATAGGTGGATAAAAAAACACTTCCTCTCTCCAGTGATCAAGAACCTAGTTAAAGTAACTAGATTCTTTTGAAATTATTGCTGTCTTATTTTTCTAACAAAAAATTTATATTCATTTCGTTAATAATATTATACAAAAAAGAGGTAGTCAATTCAAAAACCCTCGTAAATTTATCATCTTCTTTGTAGATTTATTATTTTTTTATAATTTATTAAATATTTTCACGATAAATACTTATATTGATTTTGAATATGAGTATGTGTTACAAAGAATAGGAGCAATACAATTTTATTCAAAGGGGTAACATAATGGTTCAATCCATTGATCGAGCGATGAAAATCATTCAACTCCTGATTTCTAATCCACATAAGCCTTCTTGGCAAATTTCTGAAATAGCTGACCATGCTGAACTTCCACTAAGCACTACTCATCGCCTGGTCAGCAGTTTGATTCGTTATGAATTAGTCACTCAACTTCCTGAAACAAAACAATATAAAATCGGGAACAAATGGATGGAAATAGGTCTAGGAATGTTGGAAAATCTAGATTTTCGTGTAGTTGCTCGGCCTTATATGGAGCAATTAGCACTCGAAGTAGAGGAAAGTATCTACTTGAATATCCCCAATCAAACCGACTCTATTATTATTGAACGAGTAGATAGTCCTCTAAAGGTAAGAATCATTGATAACTTAGGAGAACGCATCCCACTAAACGTCGGTGCAGCAAACAAAACCATTTTAGCCAACATGCCAAAAGATAGAGTAGTTGGAATTTTGAATCAATTGATCAAAGACTCTCTTACTCGTACAACATTTATTGATCAGCTGAACAAGATCCATGAATCAGGATATGCACTGAGCTATGGGGAAAAAACAGAAGGAACCGCATCTGTTGCAGCGCCGATCATCGGATATCATAATCAAATTATTGGTGCACTAAGTATTGGAATTTTGAGTTATACCATCACAGAAGAAAGACTATCTTACCTTATTTCACAAGTTCAAAAAACAGCAAGCGAGATATCTGTGCGGCTAGGGAAACAAAAATAATTTTTTTAGTCATATAACGGAAATTGTTTCCGATATTCGGAAAAGGAGAGAGAAAATGAGTAGATGGCAGACCAAAGAGCAGTTAATCGATCTTCTATGTGATTTAGTTGCAATTCCCAGTGTGACTGGAACCGAAGCAGAGATCGTATTTCCGAAATATGTACACCAACAATTGAACTCCTTATCTTATTTCCAGCAACATCCCGATCATCTACAGTTATATCCAACAGGTGATGGGCGGGAGTTTCTTGTCGCAATGGTTAAACCAAAACCAAATATCCAAAAAACCGTTATTCTCGTCAGTCATTTTGATGTAGTAGACGTTGATGATTATGGCCTTTGGAAAGAAAGCGCTTTCGACGCGAAACATCTCACCCAAATGTTTTATGAAGAGAAAGAGTCATTACCGGAAGATATTCAAAACGAAATGAATGCTAGTGAATTGCTTTTTGGTCGAGGCACAATGGATATGAAGTGTGGATTAGCCATTCATATGTCAATGATGGAACAAGCTATCGAAGGTGAATTCGATGGAAATCTTATTTTGTTAACAGTTCCAGATGAAGAAGTAAACTCAGTTGGCATGAGAGCTGCCGTCCCCTCTCTTTTGGAACTAGCTCAAACCTATCAATTAGATTATAAAGCAGTATTGAATTCTGAATCGATGTTCACCCGTTTCCCAGGAGACCAAAATAAATATATTTATACAGGAACAATAGGGAAAGTACTCCCAGGATTTTTGTGTTATGGAGATGAAACACACGTGGGAGAACCATTTTTAGGATTGAATGCCAATTTCATGGCATCTCAGCTCACCTGTGAATTAGAATTAAATACCGACTTCTGTGAAGTAGTAGAAGGAGAAGCATCTCCACCTCCAACTAATCTCATTCAGAAAGGGCTAAAAAAAGACTATTCCGTTAAAATCCCTCACCGGGCTGTTACTTTATTTAATCTTTTTGTCTTAGAGAAAAAAATGGATGAAATTGTCCATTCTTTATTAGAGAGCGCACAAAAAGTGGCAACAGACATTAAAAGAAACTATGAAAGACAAGCAAAAAGTTATGTGCAATATGAACCATATACGCCACAATCGGTTGAAATACGAACTCTTACTTATCAAGATTTGCTGCAATATGCGATCAACAATCATGGACTAGAGCAAGTCCAACAAATCGAAAAACGCGTAATGAACCAAAAAGTCCAAGAAAACGATGAGAGGGATTTAACAATTGAATTAGTAGACCAATTAGCTATTTTGTGCAAAGAACTAGCACCAATGATCGTACTTTTCTTTGCACCTCCCTATTACCCTGCCATTTGCTCACGTGATAATAGCTTAATAAAACAAGTTACATCTGAGATGATAACCTACGCAAGAGAAAAACATGATATCTCCTTGCAGAAAATTAATTATTTTGGTGGTATCTCGGACTTAAGTTATGTTGGTTTACAATATCCAATTACTTCTATACAACCCTTTGTTATCAATATGCCATTATGGGAAAAGGGATATTCCGTCCCACTTAAAGAATTAGAACAATTCAACGTTCCTGTCATTAATTTAGGTTCAGTCGGAAAAGATGCTCACCAACGAACAGAACGTCTTGATGTAACCTATACAGTAGAAATATTAACGGACCTACTTCCTACTTGTATTCGCAAGCTGTTAGCAGCCACGTAAATAAAACCCCCGAATTATAGGGGGTTTTTCTTGTATCATTATAGTTGTTTCAATAACTCATAAAAACCTGGGAAAGATACTTGAATCGCCTCAGCACCATCCACTACTACTGGTTCCTCGGCTGCAAGCCCAGAAATTGCCATTGCCATTCCAATACGATGATCTCCATGACTACTGCAAATAGCTCCATGAAGTGGAGTTTTTCCTTCAATGATCAAACCATCCTCGGTCTCCTCCACTTGAGCCCCTAGTTTCCGCAATTCATTTGCAGTAGTAGAAATTCGGTTAGTCTCTTTCACCTTTAATTCTGCTGCGTCTCGAATAATTGTTTTTCCTTTTGCTTGAGTTGCTACTACTGCAATAATTGGTATTTCATCAATTAACCGAGGAATAAGATCCCCGCCAATTTCAATACCTTTTAATTCCTCACAAGTTATGGTGATGGAACCGATTGGTTCACCAGAGGATTCTTGTTGTTCCTCCACTGTTACCTTTGCACCCATTGCTTTAAACACATCGATAATACCAGTACGTGTCGGATTTAATCCAACTTTCTCAATCGTTATCGTGCTTCCTGGTACCATTAAAGCAGCTGCAAGGAAAAAGGCAGCTGAAGATATATCTCCTGGTACGATAACCCTTGTAGCTGTAAGCCCTTGCCCACCTTCGATACTTGCACCATTATCGAAGCGATCTACTTTCACCCCAAAAGCACCTAACATTCTCTCGGTATGATCGCGGGAAGTCGCAGGTTCCAACACTGTTGTTTTTCCAGATGCTGATAAACCAGCTAACATAATTGCTGATTTTACTTGAGCACTAGAAACAGGGCTTTCATATGTAATTCCTTGGAGTGATGTACCTTCAATCGTCAGAGGCGTAAACTTTCCATTATCTTTTCCACTAATTTTTGCCCCCATCATACGCAATGGTTTGGCAACTCGATCCATTGGTCGTTTTCCAATCGAGGCATCCCCTTCAAGTGTGCTCGTAAAAGAGGTACCAGCTAATATCCCCATCATGAGACGGATCGTTGTACCAGAGTTACCAACATCGAGTGTAGATATTGGTGCTTGTAAACCATCGATTGATTTTCCTATGACTCTTACACTAGTAGCAGAAATTTTCTCTACCTGTACTCCTAGCTTTTTAAAACAAGCAATGGTTGAGAGGCAGTCTGCTCCAGGAAGAAAACCTTCGACTGTAGTAATACCTTTTGCTAATGAACCGAACATGATAGCCCGATGTGAAATAGACTTATCACCAGGAACGGTAATCACCTTTCGAAACGGTTTGATTCGATTACTTGTTAAGGTTGACATGCTGAGCCTCCTTTTCATTTTCCGTATACGTGGCATACCCTGCTTCATCTAAAACCGGAAGTGCTCGTTCATAGTCAGCCAAACGGCGAAAAGTCAACCGAAGAATACCGTGCACTTCTTCTCTATTTTCCATGATACTAATATTACTCAAATTTATTTGATGTGCTCCGAGTAATGTAGCTATTTTTCCAATCAATCCTGGTTCATCGGGAATATTAATATAACATTCATAGATCGGAGCAAGTAAACCACGTTTCTTTTCCGGAAGCCTTTGACGGAGGTCACGAGAGCGAGCAAAAATTTTTTCAATCCACTTTGCATCCTCTTTTTCGATCGCATGTTGAAAATCAGTCATTTGTTTAATCCAATCCTTTAACAGCATAGACATCTCTTTTCGATTGCTTAGAAGAATATCTCTCCACATGATGGGATGACTCGCGGCAATCCGTGTTAAATCGCGAAATCCACCTGCTGCTAAGCGATGAAACCAACCATTTTCATCATTATAATTTCCTACTTGAGCAACAAGTCCAGTTGCGATGACATGAGGCAAATGGCTGATAGCTCCAACGACTTTATCATGATATTCAGCGTCCATTATCACTAATTGCGCATGAGTTGCACGCTCGAGCAGATGACTCAATCGCTCTACATCTGTAAGTGATGTATCTGGTTCTGGAGTCAACACATAATAAGCATTTTCAAACAAAAGAGAATGTGCGGCTTGTACTCCGGATCGGTGCGACCCCGCCATTGGATGTCCACCGATAAAGGTGCAACCCTGTTCCTTAAGAATTTTGCCATATGTTGTGATCTCTGCTTTTGTACTGCCTACATCGCTAATAATTACCCCAGGTTTTAATTTCAAGTTTGCAAGCTGATTGATATAAATTCCGATCTGACCTACAGGCACAGCAATGAAAATATAATCTGCATTTATAACTGCATGAGAAAGTGTGGTAACTCCTTCATCGATAACTCCCAAGTTTAAAGCTTGTTGTACAATATCAATATGTGAATCAAAACCGATTACATGATGATTGGTTCTTTCTTTAAAAGACAAGGCGAGAGATCCTCCAATTAATCCGACGCCTAAGACAGCTACTTGCTTTCTCATTGTGACACCCTACTCTTTTTTTCCTGTAAAAAATTACTTAATCCAGAGAGAAATGCTTCATTTTCTTCCTTTTTTCCTATTGTAACTCGTAAATAAGTCGGAAAACCTAGTGCCCTTCCTGAACGAACAATAACTCCTTGCTTCAGCAAGTAAGAAAAGGCTTCATCTCCATCGAATCCAGTATCAATCAACAGAAAGTTGGCTTGAGATGGATAGTACGCAATCCCCCACTCGTCCAAACGTTCCATTATTTGCTTCATACCCATTCGATTTTGATTTCGACAATAAAGTACAAAAGTTTCATCCGAAACAGCAGCTAATGTAGCCGCTTGTGCTAGACGATTTAAATTAAATGGTTCACGAACTCGAGATAATTGCTGCACTATTTCTGGATGAGCAATTCCATATCCAGCACGAAAAGAAGCTAATCCATAAATCTTAGAAAAAGTACGTAGAACAATAATTCTTGGATTGTAATCTATCAGAGAAAGAGCATCTGGAAATGTATCGTCTGTTACATACTCTACATAAGCCTCATCCAAAACCACAAGGACATGTTCCGGTAACTGATCAAGGAAGTTGCTCAATGTCTCATGATCAACAAATGTTCCAGAAGGATTATTAGGATTGCAAACCCAAACCAATTTTGTATTTTCATTAACTGCTTCTAACATTGCATCTAAATCATGTTTCCCTTCTCGCAATGGAACCTCTACAGGAACTGCTCCTTCGATTTTCGTCGCCGTTTCATATCGGGGAAAAGTAGGAGTAGCCATCACAGATTCTGTACCTGGTTCTAAGTATGCACGTGCTATCATTTGGATGACTTCATCCGAGCCATTTCCAAATATTAATCTGCGCTCATCAACTTCTAATGACTCTGCTAATTTTTGACGTAATAAAGGAGCATCGTCCTCTGGGTATAAATGAAATTGATCTTTTATTTGAGTGAGAGATTCCCATACTTTAGGTGAACAACCAAATGGATTCTCATTCGATGCTAATTTGATAACTTGTCCTAATCCAAGCTCCCGTTTCACTGCTTCCAACGATTTACCTGGTTGATAAATTGGTAAGCCTTGGATAGATTTTTTGGCTGATATCATAATAATCCCCCAACATTTTTACTTTCTATCTTACAACAATTATCGGCTGAAAGCCCACAATTTAGACGATATTGCTCGAAAAACCCCAAAAAAAAAGGGTGGCAAATGGATACGCCTTCCACCGAATAAAACCTTTAGAGGTAGGAAAGAACTAGAACGCTGGTAAAAGGCGTTCGCCCATGTTCGTACACTTCTAACTGCATGGGACGGGGGTGATGGCACACCCCTTAACTTAAGCGTTATTCAAAACGGAAACGGATTTCGGACGCTAACGACTCAAGAATCCCACTGGCTTTAGCCTTGTGGAGTTTCAATAGCTCAATAGCCCCTTGATAAATATGCGGATCTGATCAAGTGATTTTTGTTTCTCTTCTTCCTTGCAAAGCCCTTGCTCCAACTCCATCACTTGTTTTACTAGTGCACTGCCAACGATGACGCCATCTGCTTTTTTCTGTAATTCTTGTACTTGAGATGCCTTGGAAACACCAAATCCAACCGCTGTTGGTACAGGGCTGTTCGATCGAACTTGCTGTAGAAATGAATCTAGATTTGAAGCAAACGACTGTCTAACTCCTGTTGTACCTAATGAGGATACGCAATATACAAATCCTTTTGCTGTAGCAGCAATCTTTGCTACCCTTTCTTCAGAAGTAGGTGCTACTAATGGTACTAGATCAATATTCAGTTGTTCCAATTGATTACGAAGTTCACCACTTTCTTCATAAGGCAAATCCGGGACAATAAATCCTGCAAAACCTGCTTTAGCTGCATCGCGAGCTACTTGATCCAATCCATAAGAAAGCAACGGGTTGTAATAAGAAAATAAGACTAGCGGAATATGATTTCCTTGCTCACGTACAGTTTGGGCAATCGAAAAAACATCTGTTAAAGTGACACCATTAGCCAAAGCTTTTTCGGCAGCTTGTTGGATGACAGGCCCATCTGCTACAGGGTCAGAAAATGGAACACCTAACTCAATAGCTGTAACACCTTCTTCGGAGAGAAGATGAATAAGATCAATAGTCGCTTGCTTTGATGGATATCCTGCGACTAAATAAGGAATTAAATTCGTTTTATTAGACTGAAAAGACTTTGCTAATGTAGTCACTCGGATACCCCCTGAAAATATTCTCGGATTGTGTCCATATCTTTATCTCCACGACCAGAAAGGCATACCAGTATTTTCTCTGCTGCGCTACCGTTTGAAGCTAAACGGATGGCTTCTGAAAGGGCATGTGCTGATTCAATAGCTGGAATAATTCCTTCTAATTCACATAGTTGCTTCACTGCTACCATCGCTTCTTCGTCCGTAACTGCGGTATACCGCACTCGTCCAATTTCTTTTAGATGAGCATGTTCGGGTCCCACACCTGGGTAATCCAGACCTGCTGAAATCGAGTGCGCAGGAATAATCTGACCATGCTCATCATGAAGAATATAACTATAAGATCCATGCAATACCCCAGGTCTTCCTAAACTAAGACTCGCAGCGTGTTCTTTCGTATCCAACCCTTTTCCTGCTGCTTCTACCCCATGAATTTTTACAGCTTGATCATCGATAAATGCAGTAAACATCCCTATTGCATTGCTTCCACCGCCGACACAAGCGACTACATCTGTTGGCAGACTACCTGTTCGTTCTAACATTTGCGCACGTGCTTCATCCCCGATGACACGTTGAAAATATTTAACCATTTGCGGATAGGGATGTGGTCCAACAGCAGATCCAATAAGATAAAAGGAGTCTTCCACAGCAGCAACCCATGCACGCATCGCTTCGTTTGTTGCATCTTTTAGTGTTCGAGAGCCAGATGTAACAGGAATAACCTCTGCTCCTAGTAATTCCATTCGAAAGACATTTGGTGCTTGTCGACGTACATCTTCTTCCCCCATATAAACTTTGCACTCCATACCAAGTAAAGCTGCAATCGTGGCAGAAGCGACACCATGCTGACCTGCGCCAGTCTCTGCAATCAATTTTCTTTTGCCCATTCGTTTTGCTAATAGAGCTTGACCAATCGTATTGTTAATTTTGTGTGCTCCAGTATGATTTAAATCTTCTCTTTTTAGATAAATCTCTGCTCCTCCAGCATACTCAGTCAATCTCTTTGCAAACGTAAGCGGTGTAGGTCTTCCTGAATAATTCACTAAAAGATCACGCATCTCTAGCTCAAAAGTGGGGTCATCTAAAATTGCTTCAAATCCTTTTTCCAGTTCCAGTACAGCATTCATCAACGTTTCTGGTACAAATCTACCACCAAAAGAACCAAATCTACCATTCGACTTTGTCATGCTTTTTCATCCTCTCTACTAAACTGATCATCTTCTGATTATCTTTTCTTCCATTACTTTCTATTCCCGAAGAGAGGTCCACTCCATCTAATTCATAATTACTGCACAGGCTATCAATATTGGACTCATTCAAGCCACCTGCGATCCACAAAGGAAGATGAAGAGATTCTGTTACCTGTTTTGCCTGAGGGATATAGCTCCAATCGATTGGCTCACCCATCCCACCAGCAGCATGGTCCAATAAAACGATATCTATTACATCTTTATAAGATGGTATCTCTCGTAACTGAGTTTCCGAAAATACTTTGATAATGGAGATCTGCCAACTTTCCTTTATTTGTTTGCAAAACGCTGGCGATTCATGTCCATGTAGTTGTACCATGGATAAACCTAGAGATACAGCATTACCTATTTCCTCCAGGCTAGGATTTTGAAAAACGCCAACCCGCCAAATAGAATCAGGAATAATAGGTAATAGGGATGCCAATTGCTCCAATGAAACTGTCCGCTTACGGTTCGGAACAAGAATAAAACCAATTGCTTGTATAGGTAAAGTAGAAGCGAACTTCACTTCTTCTATCGCTTTAAATCCACAAAATTTCATTGCGATTTGGTTAATTGTTGTTCACCTACCCTCTTTAATTCGGCGACTGCTTTCGCTGGTTCCGGATGACGCATGAGAAATTCACCCACTAACACACCATTGATGCTTGCATCTGCCATTACTTTCGCATCTTCTAAAGTGAGTATCCCACTTTCACCAATTACAGGAACAGGAGAGGTTATCATGGGCCTTAACTTGGCTGTAGTTTCTAAATCTACTGCTAAAGTGTGGAGGTTACGATTGTTTATTCCAATAACATCAGCATTTACCTGTAAAGCTACTTCCACCTCGGATTCTTCATGAACCTCAACCAAAACTTCCATCCCCAATTGGTGAGCTAAGTTGGAAAGTTGTGTACATCTTTCCTGATCCAGAAATGCAACAATAAGCAAAATTACATCAGCACCTAGAAATTTGCTTTCTAATACTTGTAGAGGATGTAAAATGAAATCTTTTCGCAAAACTGGGATAGACACTGCTTTTTTGACCTTTATGAGAGACTCAGGACTTCCATGAAAGTATTCTGTCTCCGTCAAAACCGATATGACATTTGCCCCGCCTTTTTCATAATTTAAACCTTGTTCGACCGGATTTACATTACTTGCAATAACACCTTTTGATGGGGAAGCCGGCTTTACTTCCGCTATCACAGCAAACGGTGATGATTCAACAGCAGCACGAAATGTACGACCTTTTGGCATAGAAGTAGCAGAATCCCAGTAAGAAACATTGTTGTACTTTTGTTCTAAAAGGGCAATTTCTTTTTCCTTAATAGCCTTCATCTTTTCAAGAAACATTTGCTTTCACCTCTTGGGAACTTTTCGCTACTTGTTCTAATTTTTGCAGTGCCAAACCAGTATCAATAACCTCTGAAGCTAGTTGAACTCCCTTTTGCAAGCTGTCTGTTTTTCCAGCAACATAGAGAACAGCTGCGGCATTTATTTCCACAATAGAACGTTTTGCACTTTTCTTCCCTTGTAAAATATCTCGAATAATAGCTGCATTTTCTTTTGGTGATCCACCTTCTAAATCTTCGATCGTGCAAGGGGATAATCCAAAATCTTGAGGAGAGATAGTGTAAGTATTGACCTGTCCAGCCTTTAGTTCGCTTACTTGTGTTGGTGAAGTGAGGGAGATTTCATCCAATCCATCTAGTCCAGAAACAATAAGTGCATGATTGCTACCTAGAGCCTGTAATACTTTTGCCATCTTCTCTGTGTACTTAGGTGAGAATACCCCTATCAATTGACGTTTTACACCTGCAGGGCTAGCCAATGGACCTAGTAAATTAAAACAAGTACGAAATCCTAAAGCTTTACGTGTTGGATTGACATATTTCATCGCAGGATGATACTGAGGGGCGAACAAAAAACAAACTCCTGTATCATGCAGCTGTTTGCTAGATTCATCTGGAGTTAAATCCAGGGTTATACCAAGTTCCTCTAATACATCCACACTCCCGCTTTTGCTAGATATAGCCCGATTTCCATGTTTGGCAACGGATACCCCCGCTGCTGCGGCAACAAAAGTCGTAGCAGTAGAGATATTAAATGTTTTCCCTCCATCTCCACCTGTTCCACACGTATCCACACTGTCCACTACTACATGAGGCAGAGGAGTTGCATGTGCTCTCATCCCCTCTACTAATCCAATCAATTCTTCCACTGTTTCTCCCTTAATACGCAGTGCCGTGAGTAGGGACGCAATCTGTACATCATTGAGTGAACCACTCATCATCTGTTCCATTAAATAAAAGGTGTCTTTTTGCGTCAGGTCTTTCCCCTCTAGTAATTGATTGAGTAAAGTTAAAAACATCTGTTTACTCCTCCCCTTCCCCTAATTCTTTTTCTGAGGTGATTTGGCTAATTGGATCGCAAGTAACATCGCACTTGCTTTATGACGTGTTTCTTCATATTCCTTATTCGGATCAGAATCATAGACAATCCCTGCGCCTGCTTGCACAAATGCCTTATTATCTCGAAAATAGATCGTTCGAATAGCAATACATGTATCTATGTTCCCAGCAAAATCAAAATAACCTACTGCTCCCGCATAAATCCCACGTGCTTCAGGCTCTAATTCTGCTATGATTTCCATCGCTCTAATTTTCGGTGAACCAGACACAGTTCCTGCTGGAAAACATGCTCGAAATGCATCCAATGGTGTATGTTCTTTTGATAATTCTCCCGTTACTTGCGAGACCAAATGCATGACATGGGAATATCGCTCAACGTGTTTAAATGCTGTTACTTGAACAGTCCCATAGGTAGATACACGACCAACATCGTTTCTTCCTAAATCCACCAACATGAGATGCTCGGCATTTTCTTTTGGATCTGCAAGCAATTCCTTTGCTAACTCCTCATCCTCTACAGCGTCTTGACTTCTCGGCCTAGAACCTGCTATCGGCCTTGTCTCAACTAAGCGATCTTGAACCCGAACCAGAATTTCCGGAGATGTACCAACAATCTGCTCTTCACCCATTTGTAAATAATACATATAAGGAGAAGGATTTAAATATCGTAAAATGCGATAAACCATCATGGGATCCGCAGTGCCCTCAACGGTATACTTTTGAGAAGGAACCACTTGAAAAATATCACCTGCACGGATATAATCCTTCGCATTTTCCACTGCCCTGCAAAAAGTATCACGTGTAAAATTAGAGGTAATATGGCTGAAATCCACTTCTTCACGAACTAAATTGGGCAATGGCTCAATGAGGGGATGTGTCTTTTGCAGACGATCCTTCCATTTATCCAATTGATCAACTACTTTATCGTAATCCATCACTTTCCCATTTTTTGCTTTCACATGCATAACCAAGTATAAGACTTGTTCTAGGTGATCAAATACGATCAGACGATCGTAAAAAGCAAGATGTGTATCATATGCTTTCGTCTTACCTGCCGAATTGACAAGTAAAGCGTTTGGTTCGAATGCTTGAACCAATTCATAACTAAAGTATCCTACAGCTCCCCCAAGAAAAGGTGGAAAACCATCATATTTAGGAGAAGTACTTTCATCCATTAAATCTTGTAGAAAAGGCAATGAATCATCTGCTGGGAAAACTTTAATTTTATCGGCAGCAGTGACGGTAAGCATACCTTCCTTACCAGTTAATATACGATAAGGCTGAGATCCCATAAAGGAATAACGAGAAAATTTTTGATTTCCTTCTACACTTTCCAATAAAAAAGAGTACTCATCTTTATCTAACGCATGGAATAACTGAATTGGTGTTACAGTATCTATTTGGATTTTTTTACAAATGGGAATATGGGAATATTGTTTGGCTAAAGCCTCTACTTCTATTTTGGTTGGATAGATCAATTGACTTTTTCCCTCCTAATGAGGTAGGAGAGAGAAGGATATAGAGGGATAATAAATATAAAAAACCAAAGCACCGGATGCTTTGGCTGTGGTTTGTCATCTGTAAACTCAGCTCTACTCCGCTAACTATATCCTTATCTCTACTCTACTCATCTACTCATTCTCAATCTCGCTAAAATAACTACTAATTCATACTCTATATGAGGACAATCTTCCCTGTCAATGATAACTTTATGATTCCAAATCTGGTCGTAACTTTACCGCTTCATTCAAATAAACATGTCGAATCTTATTTGCTGATTTATCGGTATTTACGAGGAGCATCATACGAATGCAAAGGGCTAATCCATTTGGGACATCTACTTCACTAGCCCCCATCAAAGGTACCAATTCCCAACCTTTCAGAGCACGTATGGCGGCAGCAGGAAAAGCAGCATTTAAGTCAGGCGTACTTGTTATCAAAATACTGGCAACATCATCTGCTTGTAAATCATTACGTTCGATAAGAGCTAAAGATAGCTCTTTTGTCGCTGCTAATATTTCCTCTTTTGTGTTTGTTGAAACTGTCGTAGCCCCACGAATCCCTCGAACCACTTAAGTACTCACCTCTTTAAGCTTTTTTATTACTTTTCTGATCTTTGCTTCTGGAATCTCATTTACTACTTCCACGTGTCCCAGTCCTCTACTCAATACAAAGGTGTAGTTCCCCTGTTTGGCCTTCTTATCTCGCTTCATTATTTGCAGCAAAGTTTCATCTGACCAAGACTCTTCTATTCGAATCGGCAAAGAAAAACTTTGCAGCAAAGACTCCGTATCTTGGATTAATTGAGCAGGAGCATCCAACATCTCTACACTTAGCATAGCTGCCCCCACCATACCAATCGATATCGCTTCTCCATGGGTATAATGGGTGTAATTCGAAATAGACTCTAGGGCATGGCCGATAGTATGACCATAATTTAAAATAGCACGCTTTCCTTTTTCCGTTTCATCCTCGGAAACCACATTAATTTTCACTTTACAACCACGGTAGATTGCTTCTTCCAAGATAGGAAGAGTTCTCGCTATTAATGCCTGATTATTTTCCACTAACCAAGAAACAAATGCTTTGTCCCAAATCAATGCATGTTTCACTACCTCAGCAAATCCAGAAGTAAGTTCTCTAACAGGCAAAGAAGATAAAAGACTGACATCAAATAAAACAAACAACGGCTGGTGGAAAGCACCCATATAATTTTTGCCCAATCTATGATTGATACCAACTTTCCCACCAATACTGCTATCATGAGCTAATAAAGTTGTTGGCAGTTGAATAAATGAGATGCCTCTCATGAAACTAGCAGCAAAAAAACCAGCTAGGTCTCCTACTACCCCTCCCCCGAGTGCTAGTACTACACTCGATCGATCTAAACCAGCTTTAATCCCTTCTTCATAAAGCTGATCAAGGGTCTCCAAAGATTTACTGCTCTCTCCAGCTGGAATGACCGCGAGTGTAACATCATATCCAGTCGAACGAAGCGATTCTAATAATGGCTTGGCATATAAGGCAAAGACATAGCTATCTGTTACGAGAAACAGCTTTTGAGTTGTTTCGATCTTATGTTGAATAAGTAACGATGGTAATTTTGTTAATAACTCAACTCCGACATAAACCGAATAAGTTCGAGTTTTCGTTTGAACTTGTAGCTCTCTCATTACTTAAAACCTCTTCGTTTTTTCTCTGTATTGAGTAACTTGTTCAATCAATTCGCCAATCGTATCAGCTGGAAACTTCTCCAGCAATGCTTGTGCTACTTCCCACGCTACTACATTTTCAGCTACTACGCTTGCAGCTGGCACCGCACAACTATCGGAACGTTCTATGCTTGCAGCAAAAGGTTCTTTGGTGTCTATATCCACACTCATCAATGGTTTGTACAATGTGGGAATTGGTTTCATCACTCCGCGAATAACAAGCGGTTGTCCTGTTGTCATCCCACCTTCAAAGCCACCTAAACGATTAGTTGCTCGACCGAACCCTTGTTTTTCGGACCAAGTAATTTCGTCATGTACCTGAGAACCGGGACGTTTGGCTGCTTCAAAACCGATTCCGAACTCTACACCTTTAAAAGCATTGATGCTGACTATCGCTCCAGCAATTCGCGAGTCTAACTTGCGATCCCAATGCACATAGCTTCCAAGTCCAATAGGAACGCCTTCGACAATTACCTCAACAATACCACCTAAAGAATCTCCTTCTTTCTTTGCTCGATCAATCAAATCTTTCATTGGCTGCTCTGCATTTGGATCAACACAGCGAACCGAAGATTGCTCTGAACGGGTTATTAATTCATCTAAACTGAGATCTATTCTCTCTGCTTCAACTTCTCCAATCCGAACCACATGACCACCAATACGAATTCCACATAGCTCTAAAATCTGCTTCGCTACTGCACCAACTGCTACCCGTGATGCTGTCTCTCTTGCACTCGAACGTTCCAAAACATCACGCATATCATGATGATTGTATTTGATTGCTCCATTTAAGTCTGCATGACCTGGACGTGGACGGGAAATCCGACGTTTACCGGCCTCCTCAGGATCAGCTAGTGGATTCATGATTTTTTGCCAATGAGTCCAGTCTTTGTTTTCAATTACTAGGGTAACTGGAGCTCCAGTTGTTTTGCCAAAACGAACACCAGCTAGGATTTGAGCTTGATCTGTCTCAATTTGCATCCTTCGGCCACGACCGTGTCCTAACTGCCTTCTATGTAATTCATTGTCCAATTTTTCTTTGGAAAATGGTAATTGACTTGGTAAGCCTTCAATAATAATTGTCAATTGGGGTCCATGTGACTCTCCCGCTGTTAAATACCTCATCCTATACTCTCCTCATCTATACATATAAAAAATCGTTACCTGTAAGTGTAACAAATAAACTGCTGTTTGGGCTAGAGCTGAAACAAAAAAGAGTTTCCTAACTTTTTAGTACAGAGGAAATCAATATTAATAAGAGGATTGGCGGCTTTTAATGCTCTTTCTTCTTATTCTTTCCCTTCTAAATCATTTTTTCTTTCTGTTTTTCCTCCCAATAATGTACTCATCATAGACATTACTATGAATGTAATGGATTGATATTACATCTCATGATAAGTGCAAAAAGCTTTTCCTCATTTGTATATGTATCCAAAAATGAATAATTTGTATTAGAATAGGATTTCATAAATAATTTTTTGAATAATGGTAATAAGAAAGGAATGAAATGATGAAAAAACACTGGAAATCTTATCTTATTTGGACTTTCATTTCTATACTCGGTGCAGGATGTTTTGCAGTCCTTGCCTTAAATCGAGGAGAAACCGTCAATTCCATCTGGCTTTTAACTGCTGCTGTATGTACATATGCAATCGCTTATCGATTTTATAGTCTGTATATAGCCAAAAGAGTACTACATCTTGATGATCAACGGAAAACACCTGCTGAAGTCTATAATGATGGAAAAGACTTTGTGCCTACTAATAAATGGGTTTTATTTGGTCACCATTTTGCTGCAATTGCCGGTGCAGGTCCTTTAGTTGGTCCAATCCTTGCCTCACAAATGGGGTATTTACCCGGAACACTCTGGATTATTATTGGAGTAGTGATTGGTGGAGCAGTCCAAGATTTTATTATCTTATTTGGCTCCATACGGAGAAACGGAAAATCGCTTGGTGATATCGCTCGTGAAGAAATAGGTCCTGTTGCGGGATTTACTTCTCTTATTGCAATTATTGGAATTATGACCATTTTACTTGCAGTTTTAGGATTAGTTGTAGTCAAGGCGCTCGCAGAAAGTCCTTGGGGAATGTTTACGATTGTATCGACTATTCCAATTGCTTTATTCATGGGAATCTATATGCGTTATCTTCGTCCCGGAAAAATACTCGAGTCATCTCTAATCGGATTTTTTCTTCTCTGTATCTGCCTTTGGAGCGGTTCATTCATTGCAAATCATCCAGCATTAGGTCCCTTGTTCACTTTTGAAGGAACATCCATCGCTTGGATGTTGATTTTATATGGATTTATTGCTTCCGTCATTCCTGTATGGCTACTCCTTGCTCCTCGCGATTATTTGAGTACTTTTCTTAAGATCGGTACTATTTTAGGATTAGCAATCGGGATTTTACTGGTAATGCCGGAACTGCAAATGCCTGCTCTAACCAAATTCATCAATGGGACAGGCCCAGTATTTTCAGGAAATCTATTTCCTTTTGTTTTTATTACTATCGCCTGCGGATCTATTTCTGGTTTCCATGCACTCGTATCTTCTGGAACAACCCCAAAAATGATCATGCGTGAGTCGCAAGCACGATTGATCGGTTATGGTGGTATGATTACAGAATCCTTCGTTGCCATCATGGCGCTGATCGCTGCCTGCATTATTACGCCCGGAACATACTTTGCCATCAACAGTCCTGCTGCCATAATTGGTACAGATGTGAACAGTGCAGCGAAAGTTGTGTCTGAGTTAGGCTTTTCCATAACTCCTCATGATCTATCGAATCTAGCAAATCAAATTGGTGAGAAATCCATTTTATCACGGACAGGTGGAGCACCAACTCTTGCAATTGGAATGGCTACTATATTTTCATCTGTCATAGGTGGAAAAACGTGGATGTCTTTATGGTATCACTTTGCCATCCTATTTGAAGCAGTCTTTATTTTAACAACAATCGATGCTGGAACAAGGGTGGGTCGATTTGTATTGCAAGGTTTACTTGGCAGAATATCTCCAAAACTAGGGAAAACAGATTGGTACCCTGCCAATATTTTAACAAGTGCAATTATAGTTGGAATGTGGGGCTATTTTCTCTATCAAGGGGTAGTAGACCCACTTGGGGGAATTAACACGCTATGGCCTTTGTTTGGAATTGCCAACCAAATGTTAGCGGTTATCGCTTTAGCTGTAGGAACAACGATATTGATCAAAATGGGAAAAGCCATTTATGCTTGGATTACTACTGTGCCTCTCATTTGGTTAACTATCATCACCATGACTGCAGGTTGGCAAAAAATATTTGATCCAAGCCCAGCAATTGGCTTTTTGGCAGCAGCCGACAAATATCAGACTGCCGTGTACAGCGGTAAACTTCTAGGCCTTGCCAAAAATATGGATCAAATGAAACAAATTGTTTTCAACAACAGAATTGATGCAGTGTTAACAGGCATCTTTATTCTCTTTATCTTGATTATTCTGTTTGATTCTCTACGTGTATGGTACATCGTACTAATCAAGCGAGAGTCCCTTCAGCTCCACGAATCAAAGTATATAAAAAATGAGGTGTAACCATGAAATGGCTGAAAGTAATTGCAAATTACCTAAATGAAATAGCGGGTGTACCGAATTATAAACGCTATCTGGTTCATTTTCAAAAACACCATCCTGATGGAACACCTCTTCCTGAAAAGAAATTTTACCAAAAAGCAATAGATGAAAAATATGGGAATGGTAGTATCCGGCGTTGTTGCTAGTCTATATCAATTCACTCAGAAAGGAAGGCATGAGATGAAAGGCTTTAATCACCTTACCTTACGTATTAGCGATCTTCAAAAAAGTCTTCCTTTTTATTGCGATGTACTCGGAATGACATTGATCCATCTAGCTCGTACCGATGCTTACCTTGAATGGGGAACGGCTTGGATATGTCTATTGGAAAAGAGAGATCAAAAATCCCCTAATGAAGGCTGGGGAATGGATCATGTCGCATTTACCGTAGAGGAACCTGATTTTCATCGATTAGTAGATCATATTAAAAATAAAGGAATCCCTATTATAAGAGAACCTATAAATCGCGGAGGTGGACTATCCTTTCAATTCCAAGATCCAGATGGTATTGTATTAGAAATTTTTACTGGCTCACTAAAAGAGCGAATGAAAAATTGGCAATAACAGTACTTTTCCCTTTTCCGTATGGATAATTCACATAATTAACTATATAGTGAATAAATGGAAAGGGGTGTTACTATTAAATTTTTACTTTCTTTATCTTTATTATTGACAACTTGGCTAACTTTGTTTTCGAACGACTCCTATGCAACTCAAGAAGAACCTATCTACTATCAAATTGAAATAAACAAAGAGACGAACAAACTTTATTTGTACGCTGATGGAAAAGTAAAAAAAACGTATCCCATTGCAACAGGACGATCAAATGATTTAACCCCAGAGGGAACTTTTCCTTTGGTAGTGAAAATAGTTGATCCTAAATGGAAGGATACTCCAGGCGGTGATCCAAAAAATCCCTTAGGACCAAGATGGCATGGCCTAGAAGTAAATGGAGATCGCGGACGCACCTATGGTATTCATGGAACTAACGATCCAGATTCCATCGGTAAACATGCATCGAGTGGATGTGTTCGTATGCATAATGAGGATGTCAAAGAACTCTATCAAATTGTGAACGAAGGCACTGCTGTATGGATACATAGCGGAAAAAGTGATAATCATTGGCGAGGCGATGCATCGGTGGGGTTACAAAAAGAAACAGGAACGGTGACCATACCTCGAACCAAAGTGAAGTTATGGACAGGTCCTAATATTGGTTCGTTTATCACTACGGCAAAAAACAAATCTACTACACTTGAAAAAACAGGAATATCCGGAGATTGGATGCAGGTAAAACTAGGGAATAACAAATACGCTTTTATTCAAAAAAACTTCCTTAGTCCAGCAGAGAAGTCTACTATTATTGTAGATGTTGACTTGGCAAACATCCGCACAGAACCAAATACCTCATCTACAGTTCTACAGAAAGTAAAATATGGGACTATTTTAACTTACAAAAGTCTGAAGGACGATTTCTATCAACTGCAATTAAAAGACCGAAAAACAGGATATATCAGTAAAACTACTGTACAAGAATAGGGGCAGATATAATGGCTATTCAAAAAATAGAACATGTAGGGATTATGGTTCGAGATCTAGAACACTCTATTGCATTTTATCGTGATGTGATCGGAATGGAACTTCGAGGCACATTGGTGCATACTGATCCAAGCATCACACTGGCATTCTTTTCTTTTCCAGGTTCTTTGGAAACAGAAGTAGAGCTTATACATGGCTTTAGAAGTGATCTCCCAAAAGAAGGAGTCGTAAATCATCTAGCATTTGCAGTTGACAACATAGAGAAAGAAATAGAGCGTTTAAAACAACTTAAAGTACCTTTTGCCGATGAAGAAATTACGATTCTACCTAATGGAGCAAAATATATCTTTTTTTATGGACCTGATAAGGAATCCCTTGAGTTATTCGAATCCCCTAAATAAAGTCGTATGCCCCCTTGATATATACAAGGGGGCAATTTTTAAACGAAATTATCCTAGAAATTCTTGTAACTCACGGATTAATTCCTCAGGAGCCTCATACATACTCATATGACCTACTGATGGAATAACTACTTGTTTAATATGATCTCCTTTTATTGCAAATGCTCGTTCAGCTGGAACCACTTTATCATCACTTCCAGCCACAATAAGAACAGGAACAGTTGCGGTTGCTAACACAGCTGATAAATCCGGTCTGTTGCGCATTGCTTCCAAAGCTACTATTGCACCTTCTGTTGAAGTTTGATAACCAATCTTTTTCGTAATTTGTTCGTGTTCCATAAGATGATTAGGAGCAAATAATTTAGGAACAAGACCATCGACAAATATTCGCAAACCATCTGATTTGATTTTTTCCATTCCAGCAAGTCTACCTGCTTTTGCTTCTTCCGTATCTGGAAGAGCAGTAGAATGAACAAGTGCAAAACGATCTAACAAAGAAGCATACTTTTTGGCAAAAGCCACAGTAATATACCCACCTAATGAGTGTCCAATTAACGATATTTTCGTAAGGTTCAGTTGCTGAACAAGGCTTGCAACCTCGTCGGCATAATCTTCTGTAGTAAAAGTTTCATCAGATAAAGAAGAACTCCCATGTCCGGGTAAATCTATTACGATTACTCGATAATGTTGTGAGAGTGGCTCTATCACATGATCCCAGTAATGCAGATCCCCTACAAAACCATGAATCAAAACTACTGGCTTTCCCTGTCCTTTATCTGTAAAGGAAATCGTTGTCTCTTTATTGGTTTTTATTGTTTTTATCGTCATATATATACCTCCCATTAATAGAATCAAACACTCTTAATAAAATACGCTATAATTAACTATAAGGGGATATCCAAAATGGAATCTCACTTATTTTTTGTTTCTCATAATGTAAGTACACCACAACACTTGGATCCTTTTAAGGACTGAGATGGAGGAATGAATTATGGTGAAGGATTTAAAATATTTACAAGCACAAAAATCAAAAAGAAAGATTTCAATGCTAACTTGTTACGACTATCCCACAGCAGTTTTGCTCGATCAAGCAGATATTGATGCTGTATTGATTGGGGACAGTGTAGGTACCAACGTGTTAGGATATCACAGTGAAAAAGAAGTTACGATTGAGGATATTCTTCATCATGTGAAAGCAGTCCGTCGTGGTATTTCCAAAGCATATGTTGTTGCTGACCTACCTTATCAAACCTACCAAAACCCAGAAATAGCACTTAAGAATGCAAAAAAATTGCAATCAGCAGGGGCTGATGGCATTAAATTAGAAGGAGCTCACGAAGAAATTATTCGCCATCTAACTTCAAATGGAGTAGAAGTATGGGCTCATCTTGGATATAATGCACAATTTCAGCCAAAAGCAGCAATTCAAGGAAAAATATTTTCCGAAGCTAAACAATTGATATTAGACTCCATACGAGTGCAACAAGCAGGTGCTAAAACATTAGTTTTGGAATTAGTTCCTGAAGAAGTTTCAACCGAAATAACGAAAAAACTAAGGATTCCTACTATTGGCATTGGTGCTGGACGTTATACGGATGGTCAAGTTTTGGTCGTACATGATTTATTGGGCATAACTCCGCACTCATTCCGACATGCAAAAAAATACGCCAATTTGCGAATAGATATATTCGGGTCCTTTCAACGATACATCCAAGATCTTCAGATTGAAAAATTTCCTACAGAAGCAAATTTTAAACATATGCATCCTGATGAGCTACAACAATTTAAGATGTGGCTTGAAGAAGGGATAGAGCTTGACCAATTTAAAAAATAACTAAGACTTGAAAACCTATTGAGACTCCACATGGCTCAGGTACTGGGATGACTATCGCTCATGCGTTCTAAGATGCAAAATATTTGTTGCTCTTTCAACACTTTTTTGGAGTTTCGAGCAATGCCACCTTTCAGCCCACGATTCAAATCGTGGGCTTTCAGTCAGCAAAAATCTGTAAACTATCACCTCCATAATCTCATCCGCAATCCTTTTTTCCTAGGCTCTTCCATGATCTTATTCCCTAGTTCCAATTCTTGAATCAAAGGATACAACGAATCCAATATGTATTTGTAATCATTTGAAGTTATTTTGTTAGATTTTAAAGCCTTTAAAAGGAGCTTTTTTTGAAAAGTTTTAGAAAGTAACTTCTTCACTTCTTCTTTTAATGCTAGATCTTGTTCCCAATGTTTTTGTAACAAACCAATCCCGGTTAATAACTCTCCATTTCGAAAATAACCTAACAAGATATCGTTATCCAATCGATAAAGTATTTCCCAGCCTATGTAGTCCAAAAAAATATCTTGTCTTAACCCTCTGGACAAGTCAGAAACCGTTAATTCAGCCAATGTTTTATTTCTAATTCGGTTATACCATTGTGGTAAAGGATATTTATTTGATTCTTCATTATTGAATTCATCATAGTTAAATCCTTTAATTTTTTCTATTTCTTCAAGTGTTAATCGACATATTTCTTCTCTTGTCATCTTTTCACCCCCTTGACCCATAAGAACATTTATATACTAATAGAAATTATACAAGAATCATCTTCTCATAGGTTATAAAAAGGGAATAAATATAATAATCTGATTTTTTAACCGTTCCATGTTAAAAAGGATGCTATGTGCATCCTTTTTAATGTTTGTGTACTTCCGCTAATTTTTTTTCAGAAGGTAGAAAGAATCCTAGAACACCTAATATAGGCAAAAATCCAACGATCGTTATGGTTTTCGTTATACCGATCAAGTCTGCTAGATTTCCAAATAAAACTGAACCGATTGCACCTAATCCAAAAATAAAACCAACTGTTAATCCTGACATGGTTCCAATCTTACTTGGAACTAATTCTTGTGCATAGACAACAGATACAGAAAAACTGGTCATCATAATAAATCCTATTAAAAGCAATAAAATAAAACTACTGATAGGTCCAGCATAAGGAAGTAAAACAGTAAAAGGCGTACTTCCTAAAAGAGAATACAAAATTACATTTTTCTTCCCAAAACGATCTCCAAGTGGTCCACCAAAAAATGTTCCTACTGCACCACTGATGAGAAACGCAAATAGATATGCTTGTGCAGTAGTAATGGAAAAGTGATACGTTTTTATAATATAAAAACTGTAATAATTGGTCATACAAACAATGTACAACGAACGAGCCAATAAAATAAACATCGTCAATATAAGGGCAATCCATACCGTTTTACTTAAATTAGTTGATCCTATTGTCACTTTTTTCTTTGTCATCACACGTACTTGAAGTTCTTTTCGATACCATCTTGCAATATATGCTAATAATAAGACAGCCAATGCAGCTGCAAAAGTAAACCAGATAGCACCAAACTGCCCAAATGGAACTAAAATAAGAGCTGTAATCAAAGGGGCTAAAGCTTGGCCTGAGTTTCCTCCCACTTGATATATGGATTGAGCCAGACCTTTTTTGGAACCAGCTGCTAAATGTGCTACTCGGGAACCTTCAGGATGGAATACAGCAGATCCCATGCCTACAAGTGCCACACTAAAAATAATCCAGCCATATTGGGGGATAAGTGCCAGCATCAACATTCCTAACAAAGAACACGCTAGTCCGAGCGGTAATGCATAGGGTCTTGGTTTCTTATCAGAAAACCAACCAATCACAGGTTGAAATAAGGAGGAAACGATATTTAAAACTGCTGCAATCACCCCTAATTGGGTAAAAGTAAGGCCCATCTCCTTTTCTAAAATAGGAAACATTGCTGGAACCACTGCTTGGAGGGTGTCATTTAAAAGATGACAAATACTAATGATAAACAATATTTTATAGGTAGTCAGTGCAATATTGTTAGATTCAGTTGTAGTTACTGAGACGGGAGAAGACATCATTTATACTTCCTTTCTTTCCTTCATCCATTTTGTATAATAACATTTATAAATAAAATTAGAAAGGTTTCAAAATAACATTTTTTGTTTTATTAACCTGAAGATGGTCAATACTAGCAAGAAGAAATTTCCACCAGATCGTTTTATATTATTTATGGGAATCTCCTTTCGTGTCTCGGTGAATAAAGTATAATGAAAGAAGTTATGCTTCTTTCTAAATAACTTGTATATAAAAGATGTTTGAAAATACAGATACAAAGGGTGACCATGGCATTATGATTAAACCAAGCGCAAGCGCTTTATATAAGGAAGCATTTGAAGTTTTAGAAAAAACAAGTCGAACATTTTCTATTCCCATTAGTTATTTAACAGACGGATTAAAAGAAGCTGTAGCATCTGCTTATTTATGTATGAGAGCTATTGACGAAATCGAAGACCATCCTGACCTTCCATCTGCTACAAAACATGATCTTCTAGTGAAAATTAGTAAATTATTACATGCTGGAGACATGGATATGTGCGCTTTGAACGACCTCTATAAGCCTTATGAATCGAGACTTCCTGAAGTAACCCTTCGATTGGCAGATTGGCTGAAAATATGTCCTCCAGCACTCCAAACACGCATTAAAGAAGCGACATCCATCATGGCTCAAGGGATGGCAGAATGGGTAATGAAAGATTGGCAGATCAAAACCGAAAAAGATTTAGATGACTATACATACTATGTTGCTGGGTTAGTTGGTGTCATGCTCTCAGACATATGGGAATGGCATGATGAAACGAAAACGGATAGAGATTTAGCCATTGCTTTTGGAAGAGGCTTACAATCGGTGAACATACTAAGAAATCGTTCAGAAGACAAAGATCGTGGAGTCAATTTTTTCCCAGATGGTTGGGGGGAAAAAGAAATGTTCGATTATGCAAAACGTAATCTCGAATTAGGAGATACATACATCGAAAGCTTAAATCCAGGATCGATCCTCCACTTTTGTGAAATTCCCCTAGCTCTTGCTCATGGTACATTGGATGGTCTGGCTCATGGAAGAGAAAAAATTAGTAGAGCTGAAGTAAAAGAAATTGTTAGCAGAGTAGTCACGGAATAAGAAAAATAAAAATAATAAAAGAGTGTCTCTCAATAGGCACTCTTTTCTATTCTCTGGTTCTCCAATTCTGCTGTCATCTGTTCTACTAACTCTGGTCTTCCATGAAATTGAGCAGGTGTATTTTGAAACAGGGCTACTTCCCACTGTCCTTTTGTCTGTTTCGCTACTAATGTCTGTACTGCATTTAATGCAGGATTTAACGTTGACTCTCCTTCTGGAACCATCCCTGCAATCGCCCGTAAAATTGCAATTTCGGATTGCAAAAAACGAATATTTTTGATGATACAAGTAAAAGGCGGGGTTGGATGATGAGCAAAAATCTCATCTAAGTGTACCAATATAAGTTGACGTCCAGAGATGCAGCTTCCATCAAAACCAATCATCTCACCTGCTGGTTCAAAGACAGATGACATCTGCTTCGCATCGCGATCGTTCCATGCTTGTATTAACTTTAGATAGAGTCCACTTACTGATTCTTCACTTTTCATTTAGATTGCTCCTCTCATGCTCGGATGAGCAAGAATAAAATATATCATGTATAATCTAATTTTCTGCAAAAAAGCTGTTTCTTTATTCATGTTTGGATATTTGTCCTAAAACAGCTGTGGCGACAACAGAAAGTAATGTTGCCGCCACTGATCTCCTCAGACACAGGGATATTTACTTCCATTCCCATCTACGCTTCGGAGAATGGTCAGAGCAGAGAAAGCCAAGATGAGACTGTTGATGAAAATAGTCCATCCGTGGCAAAGTCACTCTCTTACAACACTCTATCTCACGTGGAGTACATTGATGAGAGCAGCGAATCCCAAATGGAGAGACATAGGAACAGCGATATAGCTCGCTCTCTAGTCCTCGATACAAAGAAGAGCTAACATCTACAATCTCCCAAGTACCAGAAGGAGGAATTCCTTCGGTAGATTCATCTTCGTTCAAGCTCCTAACGTATCGAGACATCGACTGGAAGGTTTCTTCCACCTTGTTGGAGCATTCCAGCCAATTTTCAAGGGAGACTTTCCGCTTCCGAGTCTGGTTACGTGCAAGAGCTTCCAAAGGAGGACAATCGACTAGTGCATAATGGATATGACAAGTAGAACGAAGCTGACCAATTAGCCGAATCATCGCTTCACGTTGACCTCTGTTGTCACCAGCATCTGTAATGATGACCCAACCACGATTATTTAGAACCCTTCTAAGTTTATCAAGGGCTTGTCTCATCGTTGGATCGATCAACTCGATAGGGACTTCTCCAATCCATTCTCCCCCTTGGAGAAACTCATCAGGGTCAATTTCATAAATCTCAGCTAGAGGTTCATAGACAAGACCTGCTCTACTCGCCCTCAATAGTTGGTGCTCTGCCATAGCAGAACGAACTGCCTTGATCAGGGTACTTTTTCCTGCACCGCATCGACCTGTCAAGAAGACGACAATACTTTCACCAAAAAGATAAAACATCTTGTCTGGTGAGGAAAGTAGGTTGAGCTCCCATCCTTCTCTAGCTATTTCTTCTTTGGTTGTTAGAGCCCAAATGCGACGCTTCTCTGCAATAGCTACTGCTTCTTCACACATGTCAAGCATCTCTACTGAGTTCGGAAACTCAATCGATACCCTTAGTACCTCAGACATATAACGGTACGCGCTTTTAAAGGGAATCTCGCAATTGTTTCTGAGATCATCCGGAAAATAAGCGTTACTGTTAGGCCTAAGCTTCCCTAGTCGCTGATCCAACAGAAACCGAATGGCAGTCTGTCGTATTATCTTATGCTCTTCTAGGCTAGCTACTCTCGTCATCTCTCCCTCGCTTCATAGAAATGCTGTATAGTGTAATTATATTAATATATCTTAATAAAAAACAGCAGGT
Organism: Shimazuella sp. NTD250; assembly: GCF_059510375.1. Taxonomy (NCBI): domain Bacteria; kingdom Bacillati; phylum Bacillota; class Bacilli; order Caryophanales; family Thermoactinomycetaceae; genus Shimazuella; species Shimazuella sp. NTD250. The sequence continues at coordinate 137,681 of NZ_JCAJZS010000005.1, forward strand.
TTAAACGTTAAAATTTACTTATAGCGAAAAAGACCATTGTATATAATGGTCTTTCATGTCAACACTTTTCTTTTTATCTCACAGCAGCAAAAGAAATTCTCGAATCCAACGCTTGGGACAGATCGTCCATAAGGTCTTCTACGTTTTCCAAGCCTACGGAAAAACGGAGCAATCCATCTGTTATCCCATGTTTTAATCTAACTTCTTGTGGCATTGCCGCATGGGACATCAATGCAGGATAAGATAGAATACTTTCTACAGAACCTAAACTAACGGCAACGATAGGCAGTCGAATCTTTTGAAGTAGTTTCCTTACTTTTGTTCCACTTCCTACATCAAAAGATAATACTGCGCCATGACCACTAGCTTGTTTACATTGTATACGATGACCTTCATGTTCCTCTAAACCGGTATAATATACTTTCTCCACCTCTTTATGCTCTTGTAACCACACTGCTAACTTTTCTGCATTTTTGGAAGATATGTCCAACCTCGCTTGCAGGGTTTTCAATCCCCGTAGAATTAGCCATGAATCTTGCACTCCTAGTACTGCTCCAAACGCATTTTGAAGAGTCTTGATTTGATTTGCTAATTGTTCATCTCTTACCGCTACAAGTCCTGCCACCACATCACTATGTCCGCCCAAAAACTTCGTTGCGCTATGCACAACGATATCGAATCCAAATGCTAATGGACGCTGATAATAAGGTGTTAAAAATGTATTATCGACAATAGATAATAATTTATTTTCTTTTGCTACTTTTACTATCTCGCCTAGATCTGTTACTTTTAGGGTTGGATTGGAAGGAGTTTCGATATAGATTGCTTTCGTATTTGGACGAAGTGCTTGAGTGATAGCTTCTGTTCTGGTTGTATCGACAAAAGTACTGTCAATCCCAAATCGACTTAGCACTTGCGTTAAAATACGATACGTACCACCATAAACATCCTGCGAAACAATGATATGGTCTCCTTTGGACAATAACAGAAACACAGTAGATATTGCTGCCATTCCGGAAGCAAAAGCGAAGCCTCGACAACCACTCTCTAGCTTTGCAATGGTATCTTCCAATGCTTGGCGTGTTGGATTTCCACTTCGGGAATAATCGAATTGCCCCGGATTATCGATATCAAACTGATGAAAGGTAGAAGCTTGATAGATGGGAACACTTGAAGCCCCTGTCTGTGGATCTAACTCATTTCCATTATGCAATAACAATGTCTCTATTCTCATCCAAATCACTCCCCGTTTCGTTTTACTAGGCACGTATTCGTATAAACTACTGAAGTCCTTGTCCTATTTTTTTGCATCAAAAAACCTCTTCTCCTAAGAGAAGAGGCCAGTTTTATCCATCGTTTCCTCTTCCCTTATCTATCAGGAATATACTTCCTGCAGGAATTGGCACCTTATTGATTAAATCAATTGGTTGCCGGGCTTCATCGGGCCAGTCCCTCCGCCGCTCTCGATAAGAGAATTATCAAAATATTATTTTATTCAAGATTTGCACTAGTTATTTTTAGGTTATCCTACATCTGAATAGAAGTCAAACACGAAAACAAAATTATCCGATATTATTGTAAATTGGGGTTCTACACTGGTTGACACCAAATGTAAGTTAATATAACTCCTAAGCAAAAATAATTGCAACTTTTCATAGATTATTATATATTCATCCAAAAGAAAATCCTTAAATCCAAAAGCAAGTACTCGAAAATATCCTGTAACAAATAAACAATCTTCTTTTTCTCCTAACCTTGTAGTATAATCAATAATTGGGAGTAACAATATTAACCAAATACAAATGAATCTTTCTCTTATCAAGAGTGGTGGAGGGACTGGCCCGATGAAACCCGGCAACCAATTGATCTATGGATCAATATGGTGCCAATTCCTGCGGATTATTGGATTCCGCGAGATGAGAGTTGACGATACAATCGTTCACCTTTCATCTTACCCAGATGAAAGGTTTTTTTGATCTTACACAAAGGATGATAGCAATGAACAGAACACCCATTGAAGAGCGACTGAAAGAAAAAATACTTATCATTGATGGAGCGATGGGAACAATGCTTCAACGTGCTCAGTTAACCGCAAAAGATTTTGATGGTGAAGAATATGAAGGGTGTAATGAAATTTTAAATCTAACCCGTCCGGATGTAATTCTTAATATTCATAAATCATATTTAGATGCTGGTGCCGATATCATTGAAACCAATACATTTGGGGCAACTTCTGTTGTTTTAGCGGAGTATGATTTACAAAACCGAACAACAGAAATCAACCAAGCAGCAGCACGCATCGCTTGTACAGCGCGGGATCATTTTAGTACAACAAATCATCCTCGTTATGTAGCTGGCTCTATCGGTCCCACGACCAAAACCCTTACCGTGACAGGCGGAATTACTTTTCATGAGTTAGCCCACTCATACTACGAACAAGTTGAAGCACTTTTGATGGAAGACATTGATCTTCTTTTATTGGAAACCTCACAAGACACCTTGAATGTAAAGGCTGCTTGTATCGGAATGGAACGCGCTTTTAAAGCGAGTAAAAGAAGTGTTCCGATTATTATCTCTGGAACAATAGAACCAATGGGTACCATGCTGGCTGGTCAAAATATTGAGGCTTTTTATTTGTCGATCGAGCATCTAAATCCTCTTGCAATTGGATTAAACTGTGCAACAGGGCCAGAATTTATGAAAGATCATATCCGCACATTATCCACTCTTGCTACTTGTGCTGTCTCATGTTATCCAAATGCTGGTCTACCAGATGAAGACGGTAATTACTTGGAAACTCCATCGGCTCTGGCAAAAAAATTAAGCGAATTTGCTTCGGCTGGGTGGCTTAACCTAGTTGGTGGTTGTTGTGGCACGACACCTGAGCACATTCGTGCTATTGAACAAGCTGTTGCCGCCTTTCAGCCACGTACCCCTGCCCCCTCACACCTTCCTGCTGTTTCAGGTATAGAATCTGTCTATGTTGAGGAAGACAATCGACCCCTACTTGTTGGAGAACGCACCAATGTGATTGGATCACGTTTATTTAAATCATGGATTGCAGAAGAAAAATACGAGGATGCATCTGAAGTTGCTCGCAAACAAGTAAAAGGCGGGGCACAAATCATCGATATTTGCCTTGCAGATCCTGATCGTGATGAGCTAGAAGATATGGAACGATTTTTGAAATTTGTGACAAAAAAAGTGAAAGTACCACTGATGATAGATTCTACAGATCCAAAAGTTATCGAAATGGCTCTATCCTACTCCCAAGGTAAAGCGATTATTAATTCCATTAACCTTGAAGATGGAGAAGAACGTTTCGCAGAAGTTGTCCCATTGCTTCATCGTTTTGGAGCTTCTGTAGTAGTTGGTACCATTGACGAGGAAGGAATGGCTGTGTCAAGAGAACGAAAATTGGCAGTAGCCCAGCGATCCTTTCAGTTGTTAACAGAGAAATATGGAGTAAATCCCCAAGATATAATTTTTGATCCACTCGTTTTTCCTGTTGGTACTGGTGATGAACAATATATTGGCTCTGCTTTAGAAACAGTAGAAGGAATTCGCCTTATAAAAGAAAGCTTACCAACATGCACCACTATACTCGGAGTTTCTAATGTCTCATTTGGTTTACCTATTGCTGGTCGTGAAGTTTTAAATGCGGTTTACCTTTATGAATGCACCAAAGCCGGACTCGATTATGCCATTGTAAACTCCGAGCGCCTTGAACGATATGCTTCTATTCCTGACGAAGAAAAACAACTAGCAAAAAAATTGTTATTTGATACGAATGAAACGAACTATGGTGAAGTATTAGCTGCATTTACTGAATTTTATCGTGAGAAAAAAATAGAAAAGAAACAATCTGCTCAAACCTTAACCCTAGAAGAACGCTTGGCCAATTATGTTATAGAAGGTTTCAAAGATGGGTTAATTGCCGATCTCAATTTGGCTCTACAAAAAACCTCTCCATTAGATATCATCAATGGACCACTTATGACTGGAATGGATGAAGTTGGACGACTCTTTAATGATAACCAATTAATCGTAGCGGAAGTACTGCAAAGTGCAGAAGTCATGAAAGCCTCTGTTGCACATCTAGAACCTCATATGGATAAGGAAGAAACTACTTCTAAAGGGAAAATCATTTTAGCTACCGTAAAAGGAGATGTTCACGATATTGGAAAAAATCTAGTAGAAATCATTCTTTCCAATAATGGTTATAACATTGTAAATCTTGGAATCAAAGTAACTCCAGAACAATTAATTGCTGCTTGTCGTGAAGAACTACCAGATGCAATTGGTTTATCGGGACTTTTAGTAAAATCAGCACAACAGATGGTTATCACCGCCCAAGATCTACAATCAGTTGGAATCAACATCCCTCTATTAGTAGGCGGGGCTGCCTTATCTAGAAAATTTACCGAAAACCGAATCACTCCAGCTTATGAAGGACTTGTTCTTTATGCCAAAGATGCCATGCATGGCTTGGATTTAGCAAATCAACTAAGCTCTCCCATTAAAAGAAAGGCTATTGTTGAAGAAATGCAACAGAGAAAAGAACAGATAATAGCAAAACAAGAAACCATTGAATCAGCAGTTCCCATCACTCGAACACCTGTGACTCGTTCACCGATCGATCGAAAAGCAAAGTTATTTGCCGCTCCTGACTATGCACGTCACGTTTTACGAGATTATCCCCTTCACCATTTGAAAACCTATATCAATGAACAGATGCTATTAGGAAAACACTTAGGAATAAAAGGAAATGTAGCAAATTTATTAGAAAGTGGTGATCCAAAAACGGTTGAACTAAAAGGACAATTGGATCACCTTTGGAATGAAGTTATAACCAATTCTTATTTATCGCCTCAGGGCTTATATCAATTTTACCCAGCACAATCCGATGGAAACACTGTACTAATTTATGACCCTACCAATACATCGCAAATAGTAGAACAGTTCCATTTTCCAAGACAACAAGTAGAACCTCATTTATGTTTAGCTGACTTCCTTCGTCCAGTAACTTCAGGAGAGATGGATACCGTTGGATTTTTTGCAGTCACAGCTGGAAAAGGGGTGCGAGAGCTCGCGGAAAACTGGAAAAATAGTGGAGCCTATTTATATTCTCATATGATCCAAGCTTTAGCTTTAGAGTTAGCCGAGGCCTTTGCAGAACGGATACATCAAATCATGCGAAACGCATGGGGCTTCCCAGATCCTCTAGAAATGACCATGAAAGAACGGTTTGGAGCACGTTATCAAGGAATTCGAGTCTCTTTTGGTTATCCTGCTTGTCCTAACTTAGAAGATCAAAGTAAATTATTTCATCTCTTAAAACCAGAAGATATCGGAATAGAGCTGACAGAGGGATTTATGATGGAACCAGAAGCATCTGTCTCTGCAATGGTATTTGCCCACCCACAAGCTCGTTATTTCAACGCAAATTAGGAGGGATATAACTTGAAGATACCTTTTCGAACTTACATGAAAGACCATGTTCTATTAGGTGATGGAGCAATGGCGACTTACTTATTCCAACAAGGCATATCCGTTCACACCTGTCAAGAAGAACTAAATTTAAGCGAACCAACACTCATTGAAAGTGTGCATCGTGAATACGTAAAAGCAGGTTCCAAGATGATCGAGACTAACACTTATGGTGCAAATCGAGAACGTCTTTCACGTTATGGTTTGGAAAATAAAGTAGCAAAGATCAACCGAGAAGCCGTTTCTATCGCCAAAACAGCTGCTAGAGAGGAGGCATATGTCTTTGGATCTATTGGTTCCATACTAGCTGGACGAGTGATGGAGTATGATCCAGAGGAATATCTAGATTTGTTTGAAGAGCAAGCCACCGCCCTTTTATATGGGGGTGTAGATGGGATTTTGTTAGAAACTTTTTTAGATGTACACGAGTTAAAATTAGCTGTAAATGCTATTCGTAATCTCACAGATTTACCCTTATTCGCTCAATTTTCCTTGATTGAAGTTGGACGGACACGAGATGCTTATTCCTTATCAGAAGCTTTTAAAGAAATCGCAGAAAAAGTCGATGGAGTAGGATTAAATTGCCGACTTGGGCCTGTAGAAACCTTACGCAGTTTGGAAAAATCAATTGTACCAGATTCCCTTCTGCTCTCTGCCTTCCCAAATGCCGGTAGGTTAGGGATTACAGATGGAGAGGTTAAACATAAGTCTCATCCTGCTTACTTTTCTGAGATATCAAAGCTGCTGATCAACCAAGGTGTCAATCTCATCGGCGGCTGTTGTGGGACAGCGCCTGAACATATCGCACAAATGAAAGATATTGTGGAGAGTGTAAAACCTATCAAACGCATTAACCCATCAATTGATGAACTTTCCATTCATTCTACTCGACACGTGTTGGTTCATCGCCAGAATCAAGACTCCATTCTTTCCAAGGTCAACCAGAAACGAACGATCATCTGCGAGTTTGATACACCTAAAGATTTAGATACAACTGATTTTTTAGTCGGAGCGCAAAAATTGCACGAAGCTGGGGTCGATTCTATCACCATGGCTGATAATGCACTTGCAACAACACGAATGAGCAATTTAGCTCTTGGAGCAATCCTAAAATCTCAGCTCGGATTGAATCCGCTTCTTCATATCGCTTGTCGTGATCGTAATCTAATTGGTCAACAATCACATTTGATGGGGTTACATGCGTTAGGAATTGATCAAATACTTGTGATTACAGGTGATCCATCCAGAATCGGTGATTTACCTGGTGCTAGTTCCATCTATGATGTTACTTCTTTTGAATTAATCCGTATGGTAAAACAGTTAAATCAAGGGCTCTCTTTTTCAGGAAAACGATTGAATCAAACTGCCAATTTTATCGTAGGTACTGCTTTTAACCCACATGTACGGAAAATTGAAAAAGCAGTAGAACGATTAGAAAAAAAGGTAGAAGCTGGAGCCGATTTTGTGATGACACAACCGCTGTATGACCATCAAAGTATCCATCGTTTATATGAAGCGACCAAACACATTCCCATTCCCATTTTTATCGGGATAATGCCCATCACTAGTTATCGAAACGCTTTATTTTTGCACAATGAAATTCCAGGAATTAAAATTACAGATCACGTTTTAGCTCTAATGGAAAAAACAACAGAGCCAGAAAAAGCAAAACAACTAGGTATCGATATCACAAAAGATTTACTGGATGGTGCAATGGAGAAATTCCGAGGTATTTACTTAATTACACCATTTTCCTTTTGGCAGATGAGCGTAGAGCTCACTTATTATATCCGTGATCAAGACGAACAACTGAAAAAAGCGATTCCTTAAACCTAAACAGAAAATGTTATTATTAAGCACAAAAAAACAACTACCTTTTTATGGTAGTTGTTTTTCCAATTAGTTATTAGGAGTATTTACTTCTAAAATCTTACTTTGTTTGACAAGGCGATTCCACGTTTCTGGACCAGGATAACCATCCGCATCTTGTCCAGGTTTTGTACCTTTAAAGCCTTGAGATAATTGATATTCTTGTACATTCAGACGATCTGCTTCCGTAAATTGATTGGATGGGCCAACACGATAATGTTTCCCTTTCCCTACTCTTTGCAGCATAACGCCTAGCTGATAGACATATTTATTGTTTGCACCTTTTTTAAAATATTGCTTGCCAGGAAAGGATGCGCTATAGCTGTTTGCTGAAGTTTTTGCTCCTACTTTCGGATCACCTTTCCAAACACCTATACTAGGACCCGTATGAATCCAGACCGGGGTTCCGAGTGGAACGATGTTAAACAACTCTACTACATCTTTGTTTAGCATCCGAATACATCCGTGGGAAACATGTTTTCCAATTGAGCTAGGGTTATTGGTACCATGAATACCATAATATCTCCCCCCATCTCCATTTACATTCAACCCATTCCAGCGAACACCCAAAGGATTATTTGGATTTGGTTTACCGTTGATCGTACCAGGAACATTTTTCCATTGTGGATTAACTGTTTTCATCACAATCGGAAAAGTTCCTTCTGGTGTAGCAGAAGCTGGAATTACTTTGGAGCCAGCTGGAATTTTTGCCGTATTTGCCCCAGTTGCCACTGGATAAACCTTTATGACTTTTCCATTACGGTATAGATATAACTTGCTGGGTGTTTTATCAGTGGTTTTGCTGATCTCTATTTTATAAGAGACAGGAGCAGCATTTGTTTGAGTTGGAAGAGTAATTCCAACTAACATTGCAAACGCCAAAATAAAAGTAAAGAAAACATACCCCTTCAATTGTTGCATTTTTTCTCCTCTTTCTATTTAAATATCATACTCAGCATAACGAAAAATGCAACAATTGAAAAGAGAATATCTATGTCGATTATTTTAATTTTAAATAAGAAATATCCCTGAAGATCAGAGATATTTGGTGTTTCCAAACAACCTCGAATGAGATGGAGTACTATATTATGTTCGATTTATTTTCATATATTTTTCTATTTCTTCTAATACTTCCTCTATGTTGGCATCTAACATGTTTATAGGAACATTAGCTAAAGGAGTATCATCGATATCTTTAATGAACAAACTTTTTCGACGTCGCCCATAATGCCTCATATAAAAACGATATTCAATTTCTCCAATTTCGTCCCAAGATTTCACTATTTTATCATGAAAAGAATGATATATTTCTAATCCTCTATTCGTAACAGTCAAAATCGGTTCTTTTAACTTTAGAAAATTCCAATGCTTGCGAACGCTATAAAAAGAGAGTAACCCTGATAATCCAAATAAGAAAATCGGAGCAAGTAACACAAAATCATGGCGATTTATAATCGAATCCCTTACAAAATCTACTGCAATTGAGCCAAGGAAAATAAAAAAAAGAAAAAGGGTAATTGCTAAGAAAAGAACAAATAGGAAGATATTTATGCCTAACATCTGTAATCTTCTTTTTCGATTTTGATATATTTCCATCTGCCTATCTCCCTAAATCTCTTAAAAATTAATGTTTTTTGTATCGTACCACCTATCGGACATTTCCATCAAGCACCAAAAATACCATGTCGATTGACATGGTATTTTTATCAAAAGTTAAAGTTGTCTGGGTCTGGACCAAATCGATGATCTTTATTTAACTGATTTAGTACCAGAATATCTTCAGTTTCCAATTGAAAATCAAAGATGTTTGCATTTTCCTCGATCCGACTGGGGGTAATGGATTTTGGTATGGTCACTACTGCGTTTTCAATGTCCCAACGAAGAATAATCTGCGCTGGAGTTCGCTTATATTTTTGAGCCAATTGAAGGATTGTTTCATTCTCTAAAAAATGCCCTTGCATCAATGGACTCCATGCTTCTACTTGAATTTGGTGTTCATTGCAGTATGTTCTTATTTTCTCTTGTGTTAGATAGGGATGGAATTCAACCTGATTTACCATTGGAACTATTTCTGCATGCTCTAGTAATGTATCCAGATGATGAGAATGAAAATTACTAACTCCAATCGCTCTAACTTTTTTCTCTTTATATAGTTTTTCTAACGCCCGCCAAGTTTCAGTGTACTTACCAGTTACAGGCCAATGAATCAAATATAAATCAAGGTAATCGAGTTGTAACCGCTCAAGACTTGCTTCAAAAGCTGTAAGAGTAGATTCATAACCTTGATCGCCGTTCCAAACTTTTGTAGTAATAAAAAGTTCTTCCCTTTTTACATCACTTTGAACAATTCCTTTGCCCACACCTACTTCATTTTGATAAATCTTAGCTGTATCAATACTACGATAACCAGAACGGATCGCATACTCAACTGCTTGTTCTACCACTGAACCTTCAGGAGTCTTCCAAACACCTAGACCCAACAAAGGCATTTTAACACCATTATGTAGTTTAACAACTTGATTTACATTAGCAGTCATGCAAAGGCCTCCTTGTGTGATATCTCCAGCAACAAAATAAATCTACCACTGGTATAATGATAGATTTATCTTTTTCTATTTTATCACAGACCAGATATTTTTTTGGATAAAGGTGACAGGTGACCTTTCTGACCATAATGCAAAATACGCAAATATTCACCATAAACATAGGATCGGCCTTCTGGGGTATTCATCCAATTGAATCGAGAAATACGTCGATTTTCCCATGGGGAAGTATCAAATGGATAAGGAATGTAGGAAAGGTTTGCTGGCAACTGTTTCTGTAAAGTTCTCCATTGCCTTCCTGCTCCATAGCTTTTACAAACAAATCCTAGTGTTTGAATAGAGGTAAAGTCGAACAATGCCTTTGCAAATCTAATATTTTCAAGTGTATCAGTAGACCGGTCTTCGATCAGTACTATGTTGTCTGGAACTCCTAATCCTAGTAATTTTTCACGAATTACATGAGCTTCTGGACGATCCCCATATATCCAAGTTGAATGTCGAATTGCTCCAGGCTTAATCCCACCTGTCACAATTATTCGTTCTACTTTTTTTGCTTGATATAATTCAAATGCTGTTTCCCAACATCCTGGATGGGTTCCGCCAAAAACTAATAAAAGATCACAATTTTTATTTGTAGGGAAAACTTGATCTTCATCAAGAAAGACGATTTTGGTGAGAAGACCTATTTGTTTCTGTGTAAGAAGGGGCACATCTGGACACTTTGGAATCATTCCATCATACTCCTATCTTCAAACGAGGAGATTAAATCATTAACTTTTTAGATAACTTTTATTCTTAAATTTATTAAAGTAATTTGCCCTGCTGTACACTGGAAACTCCAGCGCACAGCGTGGTCTCACTCTTCAATAAAATCACCTTCGCCTTCCCAGATCCAGTAACTATACCAGGATCGGCAAAACACATCCAGTTCCGATGCTAGCAACGGATATTTTTTTGTGGACTCTACGAACACCTTCCCGCCATCCGCGCGTAACTTTGCGTTACGAATCTTCACAGATTGTGGGGATGTTTTACTACGCGGGTAGATGCGAATCAACACATGTCCATCCAGCTTGGGGAACTGGTAGGTGGTCTTGAGAGCATGACCATCTACGATCAGTGTCTCCATGACGGTCCAGCACCTTGCTGTCTCCTCAACAGAGGATTCCATTACGGACACAGCATACTCCCTCATCCTGAGATCGACGATCTTATGTTATATTATAAATATAATTTTATTTTCTGTCCTTTCATTTACATCATCATTACAATTACGAGGGGTGTATGAGATGTGTGGCAGATTTACCCTTTCTACAGAGGAAAATGATATCGAAGAAAGATTTCAAATTACACTAGATATACCTATTTCCAAGCATTATAACGTTTCCCCTACTCAATCTGTTCTTTCTCTAACACAAGAGACGACAGTCTCTATTTAAAAAGCTGACCCAACGTAAACAGGTCTGCTTTTATCTATCCTTGAGGAATCACAAAAAAACTGCTGATCCATACAGGTAAATACCACAACACAATGGTAAGGACAATAGCTATAAAGGATGGAAAGTCGGTAACTTTCCGAAGTCCGATTACTGTTATCACCCAATTCCAAATGATAAAAATAGTAACAAGGCCAAATACAAATGAAAAATGACCGGAAGTTAAATGTAACAGATCTTGAAGACTATAGCTAAAAATCTTTTCTCCCCATTCCAACATATGAGCAGCTGCTTGTAGGAGTAAGCCTAATGTAGGGATGACTTGTAGAAAGACAGATAAAGATAATACCTGTTTGAGGGTCACTGATTTGCGAAACGATTTTGCAATTCCAAAAACTAGGAGTGAAACGATACATATGGATAAAAGAAAGGTTATGAGATCATAGAGTAGAAGATCAATTGACATATACGAATACGTAATGGTTGGAGGTGTTTGCACAGAATTAAGTGGCCATTCTTCTGTTTTTACTCTCGTTATTCCTAACATACCTATAACATGTACGATAGAAATTACCGCTAATGGAAGCCAAACTACTGGATGTAACTCAACTCGTTCAAGCTCTACTTGAGGTCTCCAGATCATCCCCAAAATAGATGGTTTCTTCACTATTATCTACCTCCTTTGTTTAGTTAGACTAAAAAATGTAAAATAAATAATTAATATTCATTTAGGTATATTTTACACTTTGTCGAGTTCTATATTTTATGAAATAATAATACCATAATTCGAAGTTTATTTTGAGGTGTAGAAAATGGATCAAAACCATTATGAATGGGTGAAACAAACTAGAAATATTCTATTAGATTTTTGTGAGGAAATAGAGCCAAATGACTTTACTCGACAGATGACAGGATTTGGATTCTCATCCATTCGTAATTTACTTGTTCATGTTGCAGATTGTTACATAGCTTGGCTAGGATCATTTATACTCCTAAAAACAAAAAAACCACTTACTCCAAAAGAATTCCTCCAACAAATGGATGTCCAAGCAGTTCGGGAGAGATTTTTTTTAGCTGACAAATATGTATACGATTTTTATACAACATTATCTTCTGACAAAAGAAACATTACCATTGAAAGAGAAGCTCCATGGAGAAATAATGAAGAAGTTATTACTACAACACCAAACAAACTCCTCCTCCATGCCGTCACCCATGAATTCCATCATAAAGGACAAATCGTAACAATGGCTCGACAGATGGGATACGATGAAATCCCAAATACCGATATATCCGGCGTCGAGTAAAAACCTCAGCTATGTATGAAACCATAGCTGAGGTTTTGTTTTAATTGGTTGTAAATATTTGAACGGCATTTCTTAAAAATAATGCTAATCCAGGTTGATGTTTGTCGTAATAGGCAGCAAACCTTTCGTCATCTACATACATCTGAGCTAACCCCTTATGGGCTTCTAAACTGTAATCATGCCAATAATACATAAGCCATTGTTTATGCAAATCAGCCGCTTTTTGAGCAATTGGACTAGCAGGATCTCCACCATGAAAAGCTTCAACCAATGTTGCCATCATTTCTTTCTCCAAAAGTGTGATCGCCTCATAATCCGCTTGAGTCATGTTCTTTACTTTTTCATTGGATTGATTAACTGCTTCGTCACCATATTTTTTACGGATTTCTTTGCCATACTTTTTTTCGTTTTCATCTATCATATTTTGCTTAAATCCTTCAAACTTTTCCTTGGCTGACATTTTTATTCTCCCTTCCTGAGCAGCAATGGACTTTTCTACATTGAAAATCAATGCTTCCAATTGCCTCTTTTTGTCTAGGAGTTGAATACGATGTCTTATTAAAGCTTGGCTTTTATCAAATTCTGGAGCATGCACAATCTCTTTAATCTGATCTAAGGAAAATCCAAGCTCTCGGTAAAAGAGGATTTGTTGAAGCTCATCTACTTGATTTTCTCCATAAATTCGATAACCTGATGAGTTAATCCTAGCCGGCTTTAAAAGATCAATCTCATCGTAAAATCGTAAAGTTCTTGTGCTAATACCTGCTAAGTGTGCTAGTTTTTGCACCGTATATTCCATCTCATCTCCTCCTGACAATTTATACGGTACACCTTGACGTAACGGCAAGGTCAATACTTATTTTGGCCAAATATTTATAGCTATTTAAACAAAAAGAAATGATCCACGCCGAGGATCATTTTTCTTCAACCATCTTTCTGATGTAATTTTCTCCACTCTTGCCCTAAACGCTTTGGAGCTGCACGTAAATATGCTTCCTGAATCAAATCCGTCAGTCCAATCCAGTCTTTTTCTTGTGGATTTCGAATGGAAACCCAACCATGACGACCAATATACGGAGTTATGAAAAACTTCGTTTCTTGTATGAGTAGTTCTTGCATTTCTCGATTGGACTTAAAACAAAGACCTGCTCGATCCGTTATTTTTACAAATGATTTGCCATGAACTTGGAAAGTAACATAACCAAAACCATCTATATGCTCCATGACTTCTGAAAGCTCCGAACAAATTTTTCGTACATAATGGATGATATTTGTATTATGTGACTGCATATCTGTTACATCCTATCCTTTTAAATATCATAAATCCAAACTATTTAATAAATCTCGTAAAACCTTCAATTCTTCTGTTGTTAATGTAACACCTTTACCCATTTTTTCATGGTCTGGAGCCCATTCCCGAAGATCATATTTTTCTTTTTTTCCGTTCCAACTGATCAGATTTAATTCCTTTTTCCATCCTTTTGGTGATTCTGATAATTCACCTAAAGTTCTTTTAATTTCATATCGTATGTCCGCCATTTTTCTACTCCTTTGTGTAAAACTATCTTTCCACATAAATCAGCCCATCTGCAAAGGACTGAAAACCTAATCGCTGATAAAAGGAAATACAATCATTAATTGCTAAAAGCTGAATAGTCAAATAAGATTGATTACATTTTGCTATGAGCTTTTGCATTATATCCCTTCCTATTCCCCGGTTACGATAATCAGGATGAACAATTAAACCAGTGATATAGCCAATGATTATTCCGTCAGATACGACTCTACCTGTACCTATCAACTTATCGTCATGATATACACTAAGTATGTACCAACTATTTTTCATTGCTGTGTATAACTGATCTTTTGACAATTGAAGAAAATCATTCCAATGTTCGTATTCATAAAGGTTATATAGATCAGTGGAATTTGGAATTCTTTCTACAAAAGAAATCTTCATAGGATTCCTACTTTCGTTTTATCATCACCTTTATGTTGTGTAATTATATCAAAAAAACCATGGCCTTATCACAGACCATGATAGATTTCACATGATATACCGTACCATTGTGTTGTTAAAATTAAAACAATAAGCCCTGATCGAGAAGAAAAGCAAAATCGTTTCCTTTTAAATATTTGCCAATCCCTGCACCTTTGGTCAAATAATACGATTTTTCTTCAAATTCTCTACCACCGAGATCATAGTACCCTATTACCACACTATTTTTCTTTGATTTCATCGCTTGGACTCCAATAGTGGTTTTACTAGTTTTGGGGTTTATCATAGAAGTATGGAAGACAAGTGCTTTTTTGATCGTAGATACTGCCAAAATTTCTTTATCTTCAAAAATGTGATCCCAATAGAGAGCTTTCTTATTAGCATAAGCATTTTTCAACATGGAACGATTTTGTTTGGTATAGTAAGCAGACAATGCTATTTTTGCAACTTTACCGTCTTCATACCCAATAAGGAGATCTCCCTTGTAGTCATTGGTAACAGTCACAAAGAGAATGGTTTCATCTTGTAAATTCAGTAACGTTGGCAGATACTCTCCAAGACTTGATAATTTATGACCTTCTATCTCATACGTTTTATATTTGTAACAATTGTATTTGTCCGTGAAAATTAAGAGGTCAGAATTATTAGTAGTGCTGTACTGATGAATAATTTCATCTCCGTCTTTTACTTTCATCGCATTTCCACCTCGAAGTGAGGTCAAAGGCACTTTTTTCAAATACCCCTCTTTGGTAACACTGATTCGAACATTATAGTTATCAATAGTTATCTCTTCTGGTGCCACAACAGGTAAATCGTCAGCAAATATGATCTTTGATTTTCGTTCTATCCCATGTGTTTTTTTTACATTTTTCAATTGTTGGATCATCTTTTTATTCAATTTTGTTTTGTTATGAATGATATCATGCAAATCCGCGATTTCTTTTTCTAATGTTTCTATTTCTTCGATACGATGTAGAAGATATTCCTTATTCAAATGTCGCAACTTAATTTCCGCCACATACTCAGCTTGCAGTTCATCTATGTGAAACGCTTCCATCAAGTTTGCAACAACTTGGTTATTTTTGTTTGTTTCACGAATAATAGCGACTGCTTCATCGATATCAAGTAACACTTGCTTTAGAGCCAGTAAAAGATGTCTTTTTTGTTCCTTTTTTGTTTTCTCGTATTGAGCCCCTCTTTTGATAGCATTGCCTCGAAAAATAACCCATTCTTGAATGATTTGTTTTATTCCCAACGTTTGTGGTCTACCATTTACAATTAAATTAAAATTACAAGAAAAGGTATCTTGTAGCGGAGTCATCTTAAATAACTTTTCTACTAACAGTTCCTTATTAGTGCTATTTTTTACAGTAATCTCTATTCCTTTTGTATGAATCCCATATATATCATCAATATCTACAATATCTTTTATTTTTCCTTCTTTTACTAACGAACTTATCTTTTCAATAATCGCTTCAAAGGTAGTAGTATAAGGAATTTCCTCAAATATAATCGAATTCCCATCTATACGGTAAGAAGAACGAATTTTGAAAGAGCCTTTACCAGTGTGATAGATATGCTTCATCTCTTTGTCATGATAAATAATGTTTCCACCAGTAGGGAAATCAGGAGCCTGAATATATTCACCCACTTCTGTGTCCGAATTTTTAATACTAGCAATCGTATAATCAATCACTTCATTCAAATTAAATGGTGCGATGCTACTTGCCATCCCTACTGCTGTACCACTTGATGTATTTACTAAAATTGATGGAAAAGTCACTGGCAGAAGACGCGGCTCTTGGAGCGTACCATCATAGTTTTCAATCATATCTACTGTATCTTTATCGATATCTCGAAACAATTCTGCTGCAATGGCTGCCAACTTTACTTCCGTATAACGGGCTGATGCATACTTCATATCACGAGAATACTGTTTTCCAAAGTTACCTTTGGAATCAATATAGGGCAGGAGTAGCGATTCGTTGTCTTTGGTTAACCTCACCAAAGTCTCATAGATCGCCATATCACCATGAGGATGTAAAAACATGGTTTGCCCCACTACCCCTTGAGATTTTTTTCGACCACTTTTTAATAACCCCATTTGGAACATTGTATAAAGAATTCTCCGCTGACTGGGCTTTAAGCCATCAATTTCTGGTAGAGCCCGATGCATAATAACATGTGCGGTATAAGGCATGTAATTATCTTTCAAACTTTGCGTTATATTTTGTAAAATCATACGATAATACCCTCCTATTCACGCTAATCTAACGCGACATCGATATATTCATGTAAGTTTTTCTCGATATACTGTTTCCTTCCTTGTAGATCATCACCAAGAAATAATTCAAAATAACGCCCTGTCGATTCAACATCTTCTTTTACAATTTGGATCAGCTTACGAGTTATTGGGTTCATCGTAGTCTCCCACATCATTTCTGCAGTGTTCTCTCCCAATCCTTTGGATCGTTGGATCATTACTTTTCCTTTTAACTTCTTAACAATGGCATCTTTTTCTTTATCACTGTAGGCAAAATAAGATTTTTCTTTGTGTGTAATCTCATAAAGAGGAGACTCCGCTATGTATATTTTCCCTGATTCGATTAAAGTGGGCATCAATCGATAAATTACAGTTAACAATAAAGTACGAATATGGAAGCCATCGATATCTGCATCTGTTGTGATAATGATTTTAGACCAACGCAGGTTTTGGAGGTCAAACGTATGTAAGTCTTTATTATACTTAGATTTCACTTCGATTCCACAGCCTAAAAGTTTCACCATATCCACAATAATATCGTTCTTGAAAATCTTGTCATAGTCCGCCTTTAAGCAATTTAAAATTTTCCCTCGAAGTGCATAAATGGCTTGAAATTCAGCATCCCTTCCCTGCTTAGTTGAACCTAGAGCCGATTTTCCTTCCACGATATATAATTCCGTTTGATTTCTATCTTTTGATTTACAATTGATAAAACCATCAATACGATTGGTGATATTGTTTACAGAGGACTGGAGCTTCTTTTTCACATCTAACCGTGTCTTCTCTGCCTTTTCTCTACTGCGTTTATTGATGAGAATCTGATCAGCAATCTTTTGACCTTCCAATGGATTTTCAATAAAGTATACTTCTAATTTCTCACGCAAATATTGGGTCATATACTCTTGGACAAACTTAGACTCCATTTTTTTCTTTGTTTGATCCGTATATAACGAAACAGTAGAGTAAGAATTGCTTATAACAATTAGACTCTCTCTCACATCATCAAAACTGATCTTTTTCTCCCCTTTGGTATACTTATCTTTAAGAAGATTATCAACTGCTTTCGTAAATCCGTTTTTGATGTAATTTTCTGGGGTACCACCATGCTCTAATAAAGAAGAGTTGTGGAAATACTGCATTTTTTTTACCTCATTATGAAACACAAATGTAATTTCTGCTTTAAACTTAAACTCTGATTCCTCATTCTTCTCTTTTCCTTGTGTCTCTGTTCGAAATTGAACGATTTCCGTAAAGTTTTTCCCATCACTTAACTCTGCGATATAATCTTTCACACCGTTTTCATAAAGGAACACATCTGTTGTCCCATCCATCTCATTATGAAAGATAAACTTTAACCCACTATTGACAATGGATTGATTTTTTAGTGTTTCTTTAATAAAGTCGGTACACACTTCATTTTCACCACGAAACACTTCAGCAGAAGGCAGCCAGTGAATAAGCGTTCCGCGATAGTCAAGTTTGTGTTTTTCTTTGACCAAGTCTCCAACTTGTAAGCCTTTTTCAAAGCGAATGTAATACTTGTAACCATTTGGATTGATAGCAGTACATTCAAAAAAATCACTTGTATAGTTAGTTCCTGTAGCTCCAACCCCATTGGTTCCCAATGAAAATTGGTAGTTTCCAGTTGTATCATTGTTGTTATACTTTCCACCTGACCACAATTCATCAAAGACTTTTTTGTAAGCGTATTCTCCTTCTTTGTTTTTATCCATTGGAACAGAACGGCCAAAATCTTGGATCATAATAGACTTATCTAGATATTTGGTGATGATAATTTCTCTCCCAAATCCTTCTCGATATTCATCTATCGCGTTTGCTAATATTTCAATAAAAGTATGGTTATGATTTTCTAGTCCAATCGATGCTGGCTTAGCACGTACTCCACCTAGAATCCCTAGTGATTGAATAGAATCAGAATTATATGTATCTATACTCAACAGGTGAACCTCCTTTAAATTTGTGCATGATGAACTAATAATCTAAAAATAGATAATTATATATCACTAATTTTGTCAAGTTTAAGCGAACAAACCTACCCCTTACTATTTGAAAATAAGGGTAAGTTTGTTCGCTTATCTACTGATTTCTTACATTATTCAAAAGGTTCATTTCTGAAGTCCCTTTCAAATTTAATTTTGTGCTAATTTTTTTTGAAACCACTCCCTATTTTTCTCTTGAATATCCGATGATAATTCATTGTCTAATGTTTCTCTTAGCCACATCAACGTTTTTCCCTTTAAAAAGTTATACAACTCCTGTTCCGCTTCTAACATGGTGCGATTGATTAAACATGGGACTATATCCTCATTCTCTTCGACGTCAATTGCTTCATTTGTAACCGCTTTTGCGATGATATTTTTGCACTGAAAAATCGGTTGTGAACCTTCAATTGCAATTACGACATCATAAAATGTAATTTTTTTAGGAGATTTGGTTAACTCATATCCACCTTTTACTCCTGGTGTGGATTGCACAATTCCACCTTTAACTAATTTGGTGAAGATTTTGGATAGGTAAGATTCGGAAACACCTTGAAACTCTGCCAGATCTTTTATACCAATAGGTCGATTCAGAGGAATAATATTAACAAGACAATGCAATGCGTATTCAACACCTACACTAAAATTCATCATCCATCCCACCTCTATCAAAGATACTCATTATCTATAATATATGTGACAATCTATTAAAATACAATCAACCTATATATTTCATCCAACATCCCTTATAATGAAATTTATCTGACTCCAAAGAGAGGTACTCATGCCGCTTTATCTTCCCGAAACACGTAACCGGAAGAACTTTGAAGTCATCGGCACATTGGGTTCATATCAAGTGCAGGGAATATGTGCATCGCAGTCAAATAAGTGCGAACTCTACTTTCCGGACTTGATTTTTACCCATCTCACCTCAGGGGATGAATACCATCTCGTTCCAGCTAGTGGTCTCCGAAGCTTTTTGATAATCGACCCCACCAGAAAGGAACATTGTACCCTTCGAGGCATGACTTTCTGTACCTGTTCAAAGGAGCACATCGTAGGACAGTATTAATAAGCTGTCATACGCAACGACCGTGGCCAGTAATTGGTCACGGTCGCCCACTCTTTTCGACTACTTATTTTCTTTCCATTAAGATGGTATGTGATTCAACTAATTGTTTATCTGCTTCTATCCGTTTTTTGCTCATTTCTGAAATCTCATTTCCATCATCCTGACGAGATTTATAAATTATCTTTTCTCCAGCTTCTTCAGAATCAAACATCTGATGGACTGCTTCCTCTACCTTTTTTACATCGTTTGGATGACAACGAACATAAAAATCGTAAGAATAAGCATAATTGAATTCATCATAATACATTGCTATCAAAATAAAATATCTCGGATCGTGAGAATCAAAAGCGACATCAAAAGACGTCAGAGGAGGTTTATAAGTCTCTTCGTCAAAATCTTCTTCATAATCTACTTCATTTGAAGTATACATTTGTCTGGGCAATACACGGGCGGAATATCCTAATTTCTTCATTATTGCTATTATCCATTTATCCGCATCATAAGTACCGGCAGAATGATACCAAGTTAACTGTACAACTTCATTATACCCTTCCTGTAAAATCTCTTTTATTGAAGGAATTTCTTCATAAGTTGGCAATGGTTTATTATTTTCTTTACAAAATTCAGTAATATGGATGATAGCACGATTATTTCCTCTTATCAGAGCAAATTCATAAGGACGATATCCTTGGTCATTCCTTATATCCAAATCCGCACCGTAATGAAGAAGAAAAGGAATGAGATCTGATTTATCATACGAGATTACTTTAAATAAAACAGAAGGATCGAATTGCAATGGTAAGTTGACATCTAAACCTGCTTCTAAAAATACTTTGCATATCTTATAGCTATTTCTACCACTAATAACCATATCCCATAAATGCCCCGAATCAATCGGCACTCCTATTTCGATAAACCTTTCTACAACCTCCACCAATCCACGATCAACAGGCCATGTAAAAAAACTAAAGTTCCCCATTAATTCTGGATTTACTTCTGCTCCATACCGTATCAGTAAATCAACTGCTTCTTTGGATTGTGCCTCCCGAAGCGGCGGATGATAGAAATAATGACCTCTCACCTGGGCTTCCGTATCAGCACCTGCTTTTAAAAGAAGTTCCATGATTTCTAGCTGATTATTTTTAGTCGCTTTATGTAATAAACTTAGTGAGCCCCTATATTGGTTTGGGTCTGCACCGTATTCGAGTAACAACTCCACAATCTCTGTATGCCCCAGGGCTAGTTCTAAAAAATTATTAGAATAAGACAGATCAGCCCCATATTCTAGTAACAGTTTTACAATCTGTCTATTTCCAATTTCAATTGCATCATGTAATGGTAATTTATATTCCAATTGATACCCCTTGTAATTCAGCATATCAGGATGTACTCCCATTTCTAGCAAATCTATTACAATTGAGACATTTTGTTCGCGGATTGCTTCTTGTAAGGAATAGGGAGGTATGAACTTAACACTTTGCTTTGTTTCTTGATCTATTAACAGCTTTAATAGCTCTCCTGAAACAGCAACTTGCCATGGCATCTGCTCCAAAGCATTTTGATTGAACTTATTTGCCCCTTTTTTTAGTAAGAAGTCTACTGCTTTTTTATTACCTGATAATGCAGCAAAATGCAAAGGGGTATTCCCCAAAAAATCCGTATTATCTACAGCTATTCCTTTTTCCTTTATAAGATACTTCAGTACTTCTGGTTCTGCCGTTGTTGCTGCCATATGAAGTATGGATACTTTTGTAGATGGATCAACCGTATCACTACCCGAATCAAATTCGACTTGAAGTAACGTTACATTTTCCTTCATGGCTACTTCACATAAATGATAAAAAAGCATGTTTTCTCGATGAAAATAATTTACTAGTACTTGAAATGGATAGGACATGTATTTCCTTCCTTTCTATTTCCAGCTGAAGTGCCATTTCAAACTGCCTGACAGGAATTGTCAAGATGAAAAAATAAATCAGTGACAATAGTTGACACTATCAGATATTAAACTATAGTTGTAGAACAAACAGAGGAGATGAAAGATATGAGTTTAGAAATGATCCCTTTTATTATGTTAAATGGAAATGCAAAAGGAGCGATTTCTTTTTATCAAAAAACGTTAGATGCAGAAGTTCTTTTTATTCAAGCAGATGAAAATAGAGTAGATCATTCCGTTTTAAAAATCGGGGATAGCAAAGTGATGATATCAGATCGTATTCCTCAAATCCCACATCAAACAGGTACACAAGTCAATATTTGTATTACCATTCCAGATAAAAAAAGAGCAGAAAAAATATATGCCTCACTAATAGAAGAAGGTGTAGAACATCTGCCGATGGGGGAAATGCCCTTTAGCCCAGCTTATGGAATTGTGACAGATAAATATGGTGTTTGTTTTCAGGTGTTTACGCAACGAAATAAATCGGTTTAAAATTCAAAGACTCCCTATTTACGGGAGTCTTTTGGCATAATCACTCAGCAATACTTGGAATACTTTTCACAACATCTATTTCAGCTTCATAGTCAACTTCGGGTTGATCAAAACCGAACAACTGGAAAAATTCTTTGCGATATCCTTCAATATCAGAGATTTCCTTAAGCTTATCTGTCGTCAGTTGACCCCATAGCTTGGAAATTTGTTCTTGCACAGAATCTTTCATTTCCCAATCATCCAAACGAATACGACCTTCTTCATCTACCGGTATCTCACCAGTAAATAAGCGATCATC
Source organism: Shimazuella sp. NTD250 (assembly GCF_059510375.1). Lineage (NCBI taxonomy): Bacteria > Bacillati > Bacillota > Bacilli > Caryophanales > Thermoactinomycetaceae > Shimazuella > Shimazuella sp. NTD250. The sequence goes on from NZ_JCAJZS010000005.1 coordinate 160,389, forward strand.
AAAGAGTCGATACATCTGCTCAATACACCCTTCATGCAAATGCTGATCCTTCATCACTTTATAGAGCAAGGAAATATATAGTGGTACCACAGGAATTGCAGAACTAGATTGGGTTACTAGCGCTTTATTAATTGATACATAAGCATGTCCACCAATCTGATTTAATTCTTCTTGAATCGTCTTTGCAGTTGCTTCCAAATCATTCTTAGCCTGCCCGATTGTACCTTCTCGATAAATTGCTTGCGTTACTTTCGGTCCGATGTAAGAATAAGCGACTGTTTTCGCACCAGAGGCCAATACTCCAGCTTCTTGCAAAGCCTGCATCCAAAAATGCCAATCTTCTCCACCCATCACAGTAATCGTATGATTAATTTCCTCTTCTGTAGCTGGATCGATTGTGATTTCAGATACTTCCCCGTTATGGAAATCAACTGTTTTGTTTGTAAATGGCTCTCCAATTGGTTTGATAACAGAATTAAACTTTTCCCCTGTTTTTGGGTGTACTCGTACTGGGGAAGCAAGACTGTATACAACTAAATCTACTTGCCCCAAATCCCGTTTAATCAGGTCGATGGTTTGTTGCTTGATCTCATCAGAAAAAGCATCTCCATTAATACTTTTTGCATAAATTCCAGCTTCATTTGCTGCTTCTTCAAATGCAATCGTATTGTACCAACCCGCGGTTGCAGTACGTTTCCCTGATGCTGGACGCTCAAAAAATACTCCTATTGTACTTGCACCTGTGCCAAAAGCAGCAGTGATACGGGATGCTAAACCGTAGCCTGTAGAAGCGCCAATTACCAGTACATTTTTGGGGCCTTCTATTTTATTTTGTTTTTTCACATAGCTAATTTGTTCTTGCACATTTCTTGCGCACCCTTCAGGATGTGCAGTGGTACAAATAAACCCACGAAATTTTGGTTTTACGATCATCTTATTTAATCCTCTCTCATTTAATTTTGATATGTAGATAAAATTAAGACCTAGTACTAATTCTACTATAGTATACCGAAAAACCATCAAGTTGACAGCAAAAACATCGTACCTTGAATTCATAATAGATTCAAGTTTCCACCAAATGATAGGATGAACATAGTACGAAAGGAGAAAAACATGAGTAACATACGTCCACCCAACTAAAAATTAATCCCTTATCTACCACGTCCTCCTCCCTTTTGAATGGTTTATCCATCATTTAAAAGGAGGGTAAAGGAATGCAAAATGTTTGGAAACTAAGATTTTTTTGTTTTTTTCAATCATTAATACCAGCTTATGTTATCGAACGGTTGTTTTGGGAGCAAAGAGGAGTAACTGTTCAACAAGTCATCTATACAGAAATTCTCTATGCTCTAACTATTTTAATCTTGGAAATACCAACAGGAGTTTTAGCAGACCTGTGGGGTCGAAAAAAGATGCTTGTGGTTGGTGCTCTATTATATAGCTTTGAATTTTTTCTCTTCATTTATGCTACACAGTTTTGGCATTTTGTTATTGTCATAATATTAGCAGGAGTTAGTTACTCTTTTCAAAGTGGATCGGAAAATGCGCTTTTATATGAATCCCTACAAGAGAGCAAACAAGAACACTCATTCGAAAAAGAAATAGGTATGATAGAAGTGTGTCAGCTTATAGGGGCAATTTTAGGGGCCTTGAGTGGTAGTTGGTTAGCAGACACCCATCCTCTGGAGATAAATTACTGGATTTCTCTCGTAAGTAGCCTATTTGCTTTTGGATTATCTTGCTTGCTAATCGAACCAGAGAGGAAACAACCCGCTTCTCTACCACCATCTGTATGGGTTTATACAAAAACAGCTTTGCTCTTTCTTCGAAATAAACCACATGTGATCGTGATTACATCTGCTGGCATGGTATTGGGAGCAAGCATCAATTTTATTCATGAATTTTGGCAACTTTATCTGCCTGAATTACAAATTCCAATCACTTATTTCGGTTTATTCTCCGCTAGTTGCATGCTTTTACAAATACCAGGATATTTATTTGTTCCTCTGATACAAAAACATTTTCATCCAACATCCTTCTTAATCTTTATTCAATCCGTATTTATTTTGGGATTATCCTATATTTCACTTGTCCATCATGTCTCAAGTCTATTCGTTTTTGGCTTCTTATTCCTAGTTTCCAGCATGGTCATCCCACTTGTTTCTGGATATCTCCATCATCGTATAGATGGTAATATGCGAGCCACACTTGATTCATTTCAATCATTAGGTTCAAATATTGCAGTGATGGGAATAGGACTAGGATTTGGTCATTTCACTTCTACTTCAAATATTTTTGGTGGATTTGGCTTTATGGCTTATTTTTGTTTGCTTTTTCTATTTGTTTTTTCGTTTGTCACCCTAAAAAAATAGAAGAAAAAGCATCAATTTATCATCGATCCCAGATGCAAGAAGAGCCATTCTGACCTATAATAAAGTTAATTCAGCATGAATCCAACACTAAAAACCGAAGCTGCCCGATAATGAGCAACTTCGGTTTTCTTAGAAAGGTGAAAGATCTTTTAATTTTGCAAAAAACTTAAGAAGGTCTTCTTCTTGCTTGTACAACTTTTTCACGGTTTCTATTAAAAACGTTGGAATTTGTCGTCCTTCTATTAAGGAATAGAATAGATGGTATCCTTCGACCAAGTGTTCCCACCGATAGTCATTTCCAGATTTCCGATATTCAGCAACATCAATTATTTTCGCATGACCTTCTTGAAATATCACATTTTCTAAATGAATATCTCTTGGATTTAACCCTTGTTTCCTTGCATATTCACGGGCTTGTTCCACTTCTTCAATAACTTTTGGACTTATCACAATGCCTTGTTCTAAACATTGGTAAAGGGTAAGTCCTTCTTCATAAGATAGTTTTAAAAAATTTGATCCCATTTCATAGCAGGTTGCATATGTCGAACAACCTTTTAATTGCTCATAAATCGAAAACTCAACTTCACACTTCCACTCTGCCTCTTCTACATAAATCTTGTAAACTGTATTTGAATCCGATTCATGCTGTACTACAGCCGCATCTGTACCTGTTCCTATCACCTTGAAGGATTCAGGGATCTGTAGAATATTTATTTTTGGTGAATCGACCTTCTTTTCTAATTGTATTTCATAAATTTCTTTGATGAGTATATCTCCCTCTATTGGGTCAGATTCCATACTAATTTTCATTCTCCCTTTTGGTTTAAAATAGGTATGGATCTTTCCAAACCTATTGTCCACTTTTTATTGCTATACTTATCATAACATTAATCGAATAATTACTTAAAGCGTTAGAAAGGAAGACATTTTATTGGTCAAAAGAAAATACGCAAATAGACCTAACTGGTATCGAATAAAAGAAAAAATATATTTCTCAAAGTCATCCAATGAATTTGAAGGTACAATTGCCTATTTAGGTTTCAAACAAGTAACCCCTCCATTGTGGAAACAATATTCCAATACATGGGTAAAGATATTAGACAAAAAATATTGGTGGATTCAATTTTTCCCAATTGATCAAAGATATACTGTAACGGTAATGATAGATGAAAAGAAATCTATCATACAATGGTACCTTGATATTTGCAAAGCACATGGAATCGGCAATAATGGTATCCCTTGGTACGATGATCTTTATTTGGATATCGTCGTGCTGCCAAATAAAAAAATAGAACTCCTTGATCATGATGAGCTTATCGCCGCTCAGAAAGATGGCTACGTATCTGAATCAGAGTATCAGATGGCTTTACATACTTCCACTAGACTATTAAAAAATATCGACGAACACCTCTTATCCTACCAAAAGCTATTAATGGAAGTACGAGAAGTAATAGATACTATTCCCCTCTGAAAATCTTCCCATGAGGTGAGGAAAATGAAATCTTCTTTTATCCGTATTGTTATCGGAGCTAATACTTACCAAAATAATCCTGATTGGATGCATACTCAAAAAAACGATTTAAATCTACTCAATCGAAGTCATTGGCTGGAACAGTTTGAAAAAAATAGTATTTCAGCTATTTTAGCAGAACATGTATGGGAGCATCTAACATATGAACAAGGAATACAAGCAGCTACTACTTGTTTGGAGTTTTTAAAACCTGGCGGCTACATCCGATGTGCTGTTCCCGATGGGAATTTTCCGGATCAAATGTATCAACAACTTGTCCAAATAGGTGGACCTGGACCAGCAGACCACCCTGCTGCTACGCACCAAATCGTATATACCTATCGAACATTACAAAAAATGTTTCATACAGTTGGATTCCAAACTAAATTATTGGAGTATTGCGACGAAAATGGTCAATTTCATCATCACCCTTGGAATCCGAACGATGGAGTTATCTATCGGTCTTTTCCATTTGATCACCGGAATCGAAAGGGTAGATTGGGTTTTGTATCCTTAATCTTAGACGCCATAAAGCCACTTAGATCGTAATACACATTCCATCTTTCCCAAACCAAACACCTTCTGGCAAAATATTTTTTGTTATATCTATATTGTGTGACATATGTGTGAATATCAATTTCTTCGGTTGTAGCTTCTCTCTTAGTAACAAAGCCTCTCTTACATCATAAATAGAACGTTTATGTTGAAATGGATAATTAGATTCATCTAGGTAGGAAGCACCTAAAATTAATAGGGAGAGGTGGTAGAATGGCTCCATTTGCTCAGAAGTCATGTGTATAACATCAGACACATATGCCCAACTACTTGCTTGATGGGAGAATCTTATGCCATAGGAGTAACCATTATTCCCATGATTCACACGATGAAAAGAAATATACACCTCATCTACATCCATTTGATGAAGAGGGGTAAAAAAAATATTTCTTTTTGGAGTAAGATAAGGGTATCGCTGTTTCAAAATATTTATGACATCAGGTGGACTGATAACTGTCAACTTTGATTCGTGCCAAAAACATAAATCCGCTAGATCACCTAACCCAGCTATGTGATCATTATGTGCATGGGTTATACAAAGGATATCGGGAATAAAGAGATCACCATCAATAAATTGCTGGCGAAAATCTGGTGAAACATCAACTAATATTTTTTTGCTCGCATGAATAAAAACACTAGGCCTGCTTCTTGTATTGGCTATGCTTTTGCATACATCACAACTACACAACATTCTCGGTACTCCTTGAGAATCACTAGTTCCTAAAAATTGTATCTTGGTTTCCATAGTTCTCCCCTTAGTTAAGGTGCACTGGTCAGCACTGCGACATCAATTATCCCCTTTAATAGAAAAAATGGAAGGAAAAAATACATGATACACGATGACATTAAATTAGCAAAACCAGCACAACGCGCACTTATAAACGCTGGATACACACATCTTGAACAACTCACAGAAGTTACAGAATCGAAGCTTAGCCAACTACATGGGATGGGGCCAAAAGCGATAACTAGGCTGCGCCAAGCATTAACAGCAAAAGGAATGTTCTTTGCAAAAGAGGATTAATCTTGTTCTAAAATCCATTGCACAGCATCTTTTAAACTATCAGCTATATAATCAGGTTCTATTTCCACCCATTTAAATCGATATTCCCTTAATGCCTCCATTCCAGCACCAGTCCTTACAAAAATACAACGACACCCCATTCGATTCCCTGCTACCATATCTGACCAACGATCTCCAATAACAAAAGATTCATCCCAGTTCAATTGGTGATCTTTCGCTGCCCGCTCTAATAACCCTATACCTGGTTTCCGACATGTACATCCTTCTTCTGGTTTATGCGGGCAAATATATACGGCATCAAATCCAAATGATAATAATTCTTTCTCAAACATCTCAGGCTGTGCCTCACCTCTTGCAATTCCAGGTTGATTTGTAAAAGTAAAGACAAAGAAACCTGCTTGTTTAAGAGAATGTATACACTTGAGAGTATGTGGAAATAAGATAAACTCACCTGGATATTGAACAGTTTTTCCTCCTCCTATTGTCCCATCACGATCCAAGAAGACTGCCTTATGACCTTTCATATCATCACTTCTCTTCATTTTTTGTCACAAAGCAGAAAAACTACTCTTTCTGAGTAGTTTTTCTGCTTTCATTCATTACGGATTAACCATTCAACTCGTGAAAAATCGAATTTCTGTTCCATTACTGAGAAGAGTTATTTTTATACCTATGAGAACATATAACAAACATGTATAATCAATTTTAATTCGCAAAGATGCAAGTAAAACTATATCTAGAAGGGAGTTGAATAACAGCATATCATTAGCCATCCGTAGTCAGTCACTCTTACTTTGGGTAGATTAAGTTCCCCATGGCTCAATGTCTTTCAAAATATTCTCATCCTTTCGTTGATTCTGATCTCAGATTATACTATATATTATGCAATAATCAACGCTCCAGCACTTATTTTTTGCACTATTACACAAAAAAATGTTCTTCAGAACAAAGGAGAGTACATATGATTTCATTTAAACCCCTTCGTATGTGGATGGCAGGTGAAGGGAAAGAAAAAACAGACCTAGCAAAAGATTTAGGCCTCAACGCCCGCACATACCAACGTATCTGGAAAGACGGGAATGTAACTACGGAAACAATCGATCGCATTTGTGAACACTATAACTTACCCATTGAAAAAGTTGTTATCCGAATTCCAAATAAAAAAAATGAACAATAAAAATGAGCGAATACCCTTAAGAATCTGATCAGCTAGAGGTTACATAGCCATATATTGGTATATTATCTTCTAGATATAGAATTCATACTTACCACACTTCTCTATTATACCTAAAATATGGATGCTAGTAAAATCTCTTTTATTATAATACATAAAAGAGATTGGAGGCTGACTTTCCACTCTGAAAAAGCCTTAGGATTGGAGGATTCCCACCAATGGATAGGATTTCTTTCAGGTTTCACCACATCCAATGCCGCAATCACTCTCACCCCTTCCAGCAAAATGTTTTTCAGAGCATCGCTGTCTCAATCCTAGTATTCCTCACAGATTTTTCTCATCTAAAAAATTTGCTAACAAAAGACAATCCCATAACAACGGCAATGATCATACAAGTCCAGAATAATATTTTATCTTGTTTGTCGAATTGCTTTTTATCCAATTTCATTCACCTATTTCTTATCAAGCCGAATGTATTGCTAATACCTATAGTATAAAATATATCACTAATCGAATAAGATAATCAGGACAGTATTTCATTTTCAAACCAAAAAACTGACCTTACTCAGAATAGAGAGGTCAATTTTTGTTTTTATTGTAATTCTCCAATTACTTCTCCAGATTTATCAATCTGTTTTGCTGATCGTATAACGGTAGATTTAAATTTCCATTGACCATCTTCTTTTTTAAGCGTATGTTCTGCAATGATGCGATTATTTTTAAACCGGGGATCATCATTGCTATTAATTGTATCTTGTTCCACTTCAATAACAGCAGTATCGCCATCAATTGAAATAACTTTAAACCTTTTCAGAGTTGCATGAAGATCAAAATTTTCAAACGCATTTTTCATCGTATTTTCGGTCTGAGTAATGACATTTGGATCAGCCTCTTTCGACAACATGCTCATATACTTCGTAAGATCCTTGTCATTCATAGCTTGAAAATTATCTTCAACCGTTTGCTTTAATGTTGTCTCTTCAGAAGGCTTTCCACAAGCAGTAGATAGAAATAATAACATCAAAATGAGTACGATACTTAGTCTTCTAATCTGTTTTGTCATGATGACATCCTTTCTTGTTCATAAAAAAATCATTTTTGATCGTATTCATTTTATATTATAAAATATTATTTTTATATACTAGATTGTGAATTGTCATCTATTTCAACCTCTATTTTATCCTATGCCTTTTTTATTCAACCTCTCACATATAATTTTCCCCTTACTTTTCCAAACATAAAATAGTAAAAGAGGAAGATAACGAAATGTAAAATAGCGAGTGCTAAATAAATATTACTAAATACAATTCCTTTAGAACTCGTGAACACTAGATTCCAATGTGTGTAAGACCCTGCATCCAACACTTTACTATAAATAGCAACACCAACAGATTGGGAAATGAAACTTAACATTTGTAGAATACCCATCCCTACACCTCCCTGTTCTTTTGGTAGTGTTTGTGAGGTTGAATTTTGTAATACAATAAGCATAAATGACTGGCCAATATAACCAAAAACCAAAAAAATTGCGATTACCCACATTGGACTCCCAACAAATGTTGATAGCAAAATAAAACAGATGAATAATAAACTAAAAGACAAAAAATATAAATTAGAGTTCCCTTTTAAATCTGCTAATTTTCCTCCTTTTCTTCCGAAATAAGCTGAAGCTGTTGCTGCCGGAACCATTGCAAGTCCAATCCATGATGTAGGTAGCTTCTGTACTTGGGATAATAAAAGAGGAGTTAAAAAATATAAACTTGTTCCAATACCATTAATAACAAAGGAAAGCCCTAAATAAACCACATAATTTCTATTTGAAAATAATCGAGTTGGAAAGAAAGGATTTTTTACTGACTTAATCCGAATGACAAAAAAACAAATTGCAACACATGCACATATAAATAACCATCCTATTCCATTCGTAACACCTAATAAGACTGATATCACTGTTATTGCAAATAGCATTGCACCAATTCCATCAAATGTCCCTGTAGCCGCCTGCCGTTCTTCATCTAAGTATTTACGATAAATAGGCAATGTTGCCAATATAAGTACAGGAACAGCAAACAACCACCTCCAATTCACAATACTTGCTATAAGAGCTGAAACAACTGGCCCAAGTGCACTTCCTAAAGCCAAACCTGTAGCCATCATTCCTAGTGCCTTTCCTCTATTCTCTGGAGGAAAGTACCGCACTGGGATTAAGGTTGCTACTGCTGGTATCACAGATGCCCCGATGGCTTGCAAACACCTTGCAAAAAGAGCTACCCAAAACGTATGGGAAGATAAACCTACAAAAGAACCTATTGTTAGAATAATCAATCCAAAAGTGAGTAGATTTTTTAATTTATACTGATCGGCAAGTTTTCCGTAGGTAACAGTGCCAATTGCATAAATAATTACATATGAAGTGGAAAGCCAACTTACTTGAGAAAAAGAAAGTTTAAATTCCTTACTGATTTCAGGTAGAACATAATTAAATATGAGCACACTTATCGACGATAGAGTTAAGGTGAACATTACAATACGCATTAATATTTCACCTTTTTGTTGAGAATATTCCGAATTCATCGGTAGTAACCTCCGCTCCTAGTTTTTATCATTATGAAACAAAAGAAAATAGTAAAGATATCCTTCCTACCCTATCTACTGTTTTGAAATTAGTGAGAGGTTCGTAGGTTATTTCCCATCACATTATCCCTAGTCTTTGAATAACGTGATGGGAAACTACATTCATACAGTTTTACTTGCATTTCGTTTCTTCTAACGCATTTCTAGACATCTGTTTAATCAACTGAAGAAATAAATCCGTCTGCTCCTCTGTAAATCCTTTGGAAAGTGTTTTCGACCAGTAAGCCAGTTTTGTTTTGATAAAGTTTTGCATCTTTAATCCTTTGTCGGTTAAAGTCACTAAATATGCTCTGCTGTCTACAGGTGAACGTGTTCTTTTTACATACCCTAATTTCTCCAAACGACTAATCGCACGAGCAGTAGCCGCCTTATTGATAAAGAGATTCGCAGACAATTGCTCTTGTGATATCCCATCTTCTTCATACAAATTAACCAAAAAAATGTACTCAGAGGAATTGATATCATACTCTTTTAATTCTCGATTGAGATAAATTTGAAATTGGCGATGGATTACGGAAATCCATCTTGCTATGCTTTCATTCAATACAATCTTCTCCTTTTCTATGGTTGACTAATCAACTATAGAAAATATATACCATTTAAGTTGATTAGTCAACCATTGATTTTAACTAATTTTATTTTCTACCATTCTTGTGTAAGATAGAGATAAATGTAAATGAAATAAACCGAGGAGAGACAAACTCAGAAAATGGACACAGTCACATCTACCATCATTAATTTCGTTTTAGTTTTAGTACTGGTGCTACTAAATGGCTTTTTTGTCGCAGCAGAATTTGCATTGGTAAAAGTACGAACAACCCGTATTGCACAAATCATGACCAAACGTGGAAAAATGGCCCAAACTGTTTTGAAAAACTTAGATGCTTATCTCTCTGCTACTCAACTAGGTATCACGCTCGCATCACTCGGATTAGGTTGGGTTGGAGAACCCACACTTGCAAAAATATTGGAACCTATCCTTCACTATTTTCATCTACCCGAATGGTTAAACCACACCATATCTTTCGTCATAGCCTTTTCAGTCATTACATTTTTGCATATTGTTATAGGAGAAATGGCTCCAAAATCATTAGCTATTCGACGTTCTGAAACAACAACTTTATGGACAGTTACCCCATTACATTGGTTTTATATTGTATTTAAACCTTTCATTATCGCTTTAAATAGCTCAGCCAACTTTGTTCTTAAATGGCTTGGAATAGAACTACAAGATGATCATCAACAAGTACATACAGAAGAAGAAATTCGAATGGTAATCAAAGAGAGCCATAAAAGCGGTATTATTGATAAAGCAGAACTCACCCTTTTTGATAATGTCTTTGAATTTACGGACCGCGTCGTACGTGAGATCATGGTACCTCGCATCAAAATAGTTGGATTAGATATACAGGATTCCTCCGAAAAACATTTAGAAACCATACTTAATACCAAATTAACGCGGTTCCCTATTTATGACAGAAATAAAGACCAAATTTTAGGGGTTATTCTTCTTAGAGATTTCTTTGAAACAATAGTCAAAGAGAAAAAAAATATCCCAATCCAGTCACTTATGCGCTCTATACACTTCATTCCAGAAACAATTGAAATAAAAGATGCCTTTATACAAATGCAAAAAGCAAAAAGTCACATGGCAATTGTAGTAGATGAATATGGTGGTATATCTGGATTAATAACGATAGAGGATATCATCGAAGAAATATTTGGAGAAATTCAAGATGAATTCGATAACGAACGCCCTTTCTTTCAAGATACGGAAAAGGGAGTTTCCATTGAGGCTCGATTATTAATTGAAGATGTGAACAAATACTTTCACCTTCAGATAAACGATGAGGAAAATGATACTATTGGAGGCTGGCTATTCTCTCAATTTGAAAGGATACCCAATGTTGGCGAAGAATTAAACTGGAGAGATACGACATTTATCATCGAGAAAGTAAACAAACAGAGCATCGAACGTATTTTGGTGAAAAAAACAGAGGAAAAAATAAAAAGCAAAACTCTTGAAGAAAGAAGCTAGCAATTGCTAGCTTCTTTCTATATTTATATAGAGCTACAAAGAGCTAATTCTCTGCGGCCAAACTCTACACGAGTTGGCCTGGCTTCTAACTCGGAAGGGTAAAAAAGAAGTAAATAAACCCCACCGAAAAGAAACCCGCGAAGATGTATCCCCAAATTCGAGACACATTGGCGCGCTCCAAGAGCACAGCCAGTGCCAAAAGCACCAAAAGCACACCTATTTTAAAAATCATCATGGCACCATTCTCAATGTGGACAGCATCTCGTATTGTTATATTACAATAAAAAACTTCAAAAAATGAAGTTTTTTAATAAAAATATAATGCATCTTTTTCTTTATGATCTGCTCTCCCATATTTAATTTATTGAAAATTATAAAATCCCTGAAACACCACCATCAATATTTATCGATGTACCCGTTACATAAGAAGCTGCATCTGATGCTAGGAAAGCAATCACTTTAGCAGCTTCCTCTGTCTCCCCAATACGACCTAGTGGAATTTGATGTTCGGCTTTGGTTGAAAATTGTTCCCAGTTTTGTTCTGGTGCTTGTTGTTTCCATCGTTTTTCGATTTGATCACTGCGGATCAATCCAATACAAACGGTATTGACTCGAATGTTATCATGCCCTAAATCTTTGCTCATTGCTTTCGTCAAAGCCAATCCTGCTGCCCTACTAACAGTTGTAGGTAAAGAAGATGCTGGAGGTGTTTTGGCAAGAACTGCTGTTACATTCACAATCGCTCCTCCTCCTGCTTGACGCATAAAAGGAATGGCATATTGTGAACAATGGATAGCCCCAAATAACTTTAAATCAAGATCCTGCTGCCAAAGTTCTGTTTCTACTTGTTCGAAGGGATTTGCAGAAGAGGTACCAGCATTATTAATTAAGATATCAAAGCGACCAAAATGTTCTGCTGTTTGCAATACGATTTTTTCACAGTCCTCTTTTTTCGTTATATCTGCTAGCGAATAATATAATTCACTACCTGTTCGCTGGAAAACTTGCTCTGCCGCTTTCTCTAGTGACTCTGGGTTCCTAGCACATATTGCTACATTTGCTCCCTCCTTAACAAGTTGTATAGCTGTATGTAAACCGATTCCCTTGCTGCCACCTGTAATTAATGCAACTTTACCATTCAATCCTAGATCCATTTTCATACTCCTTTACCCATTTCATTGTGATTGTAGATAAGATAATTTCGTTTCACTGTAGGAATAGAAACCACAACACTTGCTCCCTCACCTACTTTGCTATCTATCCAGATTATACCCTTATGTGCTTCCACTAATTGCTTTACAATGGCTAAGTCGATTCCATTTTTACCAAATACCATTAAATACCAAATCAACTGGCAAACATTCCTTAAAAAGGAAGTGTACACTAGAAATGAAGCTAAATTATTCGTGATTGTACAATATGTCTCTTCTCAGAATAAAGCTTTTTAAAAAAATAAAAATCAAACAGTACAATTGGCTAGGAATTTTGTTAGAATTCTAGTTGAAAGGAAACGAAAAGTACATCTTCATGTCAATCCAAAGCTATAATAATATGATGTGATAGCATTACTGAAAAAATTTCCTTCCCCTTCCACCAAAATACGGATTAGCAGAAAGATTTCTGAGCTTTATTTTGGTAAATAATAGTTTTGAGAAATGTATAAATAGGAGGAGCTATCCAAATGCCAAATGATCAAGCTAAAAAGGAGACACCATGGAAAGATTTGCATGGACCTAACTTGGCTTACATCTTGGGCCAGTATGAACAATATAACAATGATCCTGAATCTGTAGACTCCACCTTAAAAGTTCTTTTTGAACAATGGGGTTCTCCAGTTATGGTGGAGAACAACCAACCAACGTTAGAGATGGAAACAGACGTAAAAAAGGTCATTTCAGCAGAAAAATTAGTGCAATATATCCGCACTTATGGTCATTTATCTGCAAATATTAACCCATTAGTAAAACAAGAACATGCACTCCCTAGCCATAATGAATATGGATTGAGTGAAGAAGATTTAAGTAAAATTTCAGCAGAATTAATTTGGACGGGTTCCACTAACCATGTATCCACAGCATTAGATGTCATTCAACATCTACAAAATGTTTATACAAAGTCGCTGGCGTATGAATTTAGCCATGTTCATAATCAAGAGGAACGAGAATGGCTTTATTCGAATGTAGAAACGAAAAAATTCCACCCTGACTTTTCTACCGAAATACGATCAGAACTAATGAAAAGACTGATGGAAGTAGATGAATTCGAGAAGTTCTTGCAACGTACATTCACTGGTCAAAAGCGTTTTTCCATAGAAGGTGTAGACATGTTAGTACCCATGATTGATGAACTGATTCGAACCAGTTCTCAAATGGGCGTTCGCCATGTCATGATGGGAATGGCACACCGTGGTCGCTTAAACGTACTAGCTCATATTCTTGGAAAACCATATGAAAAAATATTTTCTGAATTTCATCACTCTACCAACAAAGATATTGTTCCTTCGGAAGGATCCATGGGAATTAATTTTGGTTGGACCGGAGATGTGAAATACCATCTTGGTGGAGATCGAAATATTGATGGCAAGGACAGTTTTCATATTCGTTTGACCTTAGCCAATAACCCAAGCCATTTGGAATTTGTAAATCCTGTAGTGGAAGGATTTACCCGTGCAGCTCAAGAAGACCGAAGCAAACCAGGCTATCCTGTGCAAGATACAAGCAAAGCAATTGCGTTATTGATTCATGGAGATGCTGCATTTCCTGGAGAAGGAGTAGTACCAGAAACCCTAAACTTAAGCCAATTGACAGGATATCGCACGGGTGGAACCATCCATATTATCGCAAATAACCAGTTGGGCTTTACTACAGATACAAGAGATTCACGATCAACTGTTTATTCAAGTGATCTTGCCAAAGGTTTTGAAATCCCAATTGTCCATGTAAATGCAGATGATCCTGAAGCATGTCTAGCTGCGATTCGCCTTGCTTTCGAATATCGGACACGTTTTCAAAAAGATTTCCTAATTGATCTAATAGGATATCGTCGATTTGGACACAACGAAATGGATGATCCAACAGTTACTCAACCACTCATGTATGAAATTATCCATAATCATCCAACTATCAGTACACAATATGCTGAAAAACTTAGTTCTTCAAAGGTGATCAAAGAAACGGAAATCAAACAATGGCTAGACAACATAAGAGGAAAATTACAAACTGCACATGAAACAATGAAACAAGGTACTGATGAAGAAGCAGATCACTACCCTAAATCAGTGTTAGAACCAGCAACGAAAATAAAAACTGGTGTTTCGATGGAATTGCTCAAAGAAATCAATCATTCTTTGCTAAAGAGACCTGAATCTTTTACCTCCTATCCAAAATTAGAACGTACATTATCGAGACGAATTAACTTATTAGAGGATGAAGAGAAAGTGGATTGGGCATTGGCGGAGACATTAGCATTTGCTACGATCCTAAAGGAAGGTACAGCAATTCGATTTACCGGTCAGGATACCGAAAGAGGAACATTTGCTCACCGCCATCTTGTATTGCATGATAGCAAAACGGGAAAAACATTTAGTCCATTGCATACCATTCCACACGTGAATGCAGCTTTTGGAATCCATAATAGTCCGCTATCGGAGGCTTCCGTACTCGGATTTGAATATGGTTATAACTTTTTCGCACCAAAAACTCTCACTCTGTGGGAAGCACAGTACGGGGATTTTGCCAATGCTGCACAAGTGATCATTGATCAGTTCCTGTCAGCTGGACGTGCAAAATGGAGGCAAGATTCTAGTTTGGTCATGTTATTACCACATGGTTATGAAGGACAAGGTCCTGAACATTCAAGTGCACGCTTGGAACGCTATTTACAATTAGCAGCTGAAAATAATGTTGTCATCGCGAATTTAACAAGTGCAGCTCAATATTTTCATCTTTTACGTCGTCAAGCTTCTATGATTGGAAAAGAAGAAGCTCGCCCATTAATTTTAATGGCTCCTAAAAGCCTTATTCGGAGCAAACGAACAATTTCACCTAGTATCGAATTAGAAAATAACTCCTTCCAAGCCATCAAAGAAGAAATTGACTTAGGAGAAAAAGCAAATCAGATAAAACGATTGATTTTATGTAGTGGAAAAATTGCAATTGACCTATCAGCGGAACTAGAGGCTTCTCCAGCTCAAAAAGACTGGCTACATATTATCCGTGTGGAACAACTATATCCGTATCCTAAAAAAGAAATTCAAGCGGTAATAAAACGGTTTAAAAATCTACAAGAAGTTGTGTGGGTGCAAGAAGAACCGAAAAACATGGGTGCATGGACATATATGGAACCTAAAATTCGCGAAACAATATCTAATCATGTTTCCACCCGCTATATCGGACGTCCAGACCGTTCAAGCCCAGCTACAGGAAAAGCAAATGTACATGATATTGAACAACAACAAATTCTCACAGAAGCTTTGCATGTTGAACCATAATTGCTTAATTTCAGGAGGGATCAAACATGATTGAGGTAAAAGTACCAAATCTCGCAGAATCAATTACAGAAGGAACTATTTCAAATTGGGTTGTAAAAGAAGGAGATCATGTCAAACAAGGCGATATCCTACTAGAACTTGAAACAGATAAAGTAAATATGGAAGTTTCTGCTGAACAAGCTGGGGTTGTAAAAAAAATCATCAAACAAGTAGGTGAAAATGTAGAAGTTGGAGAAGTAATCGCCCACCTTGATGAGAACGCTAGTACAGAAGCTACTTCTGAAACAAAAACTAACGAAAGTTCAGAGACCAATACTCCCGCTTCCCAGACTAAGGAAGAAACAAAATCAACCCAATCTATTCCAGATAAACAAGATTCCAGCAGAAAGAAAACAAACGCATCACCAGCAATGAGAAAATTGGCCAGAGAAAAAGGCGTAGATGTGGATGACCTTCAAGCTGAACTGTACAAAAAAGACAATGGAAACGAACAGAAAAACGTACAGCAAGTCTCACAACCAATCTCTCCTGCACAAGAAGAAGTTAATACAAAACCTGTAGAACGCAAAAAAATGACTCGCAGACAACAAACGATTGCAACTAATTTGGTGCAATCCCAGCATAATGCAGCTATGCTCACTACCTTCAATGAAGTAGATATGACCAAGGTAATGGACATACGCAAAAGAAGAAAACAAGCGTTTATCGAAAAACACGATATTAATTTAGGGTTTATGTCATTTTTCAGCAAAGCAGTTGTCGGTGCCCTAAAAGCATTTCCAATTATTAACTCCGAAATTGATGGGCAAGATATTCTTTACAAAAAGTACTACGACATAGGAATAGCTGTAGCTAATGATGCGGGTCTAGTGGTTCCAGTTGTGAGAAATGTCGATTCTCTTACTTTCGTAGAAATAGAACGACAAATTGGCTCTTTAGCAAATAAAGCACGTACCAATAAATTAACATTAGATGACTTAAAAGGTGGTACGTTTACTATTACCAATGGGGGAGTATTTGGATCATTATTCTCTACCCCGATCCTCAATGCACCACAAGTAGGAATTTTAGGTATGCATACGATACAAAAAAGACCAGTCACCATAACTACCGCAGATGGTGATAAATTGGAGCATCGTCCTATGATGTACATTGCTCTTTCTTATGATCACCGTATTGTAGATGGTAGAGAAGCTGTTGGCTTCTTAGCTACCGTTAAAAAACTGATTGAAGATCCAGAGTTGTTGTTATTAGAAGGATAAAAAACCGAACTAAAGGGTCACCCTGTCGCTGGCGACAGGGTGACCCTTCTTTTAAATTTCTTTTCATTCTTCCAATCCTAAGTCTTTTCGAGGATTTCCGACCATTTTTGACGGATTGATATGTTTATCAAATTCCTGTGCTGTAATGAAGCCGCTAGCAATAGCTGCCTCACGCAGCGTTATATCTTCTGAAAATGCTTTGTGGGCAATGGCAGAAGCCTTATCATAACCAATAAGCGGACTAAGAGAAGTAACCAACATGAGCGATTGATTTACATATTTTTCAATTCCTTGCTCGTTAAGGTATATCCCTTCTATACTATATTTTTGCCATTTTTCACATGCATCAGCGAGAATCCGACTGGAATGCAGCACATTTTTGGTAATAATTGGTCTCATCGTACTTAGTTCAAAATTTCCTTGTGAACCCGCAATAGCAACTGCATTGTCGTTACCAATAACTTGTATACATACCATTATCATGGCTTCTTCTTGGGTCGGATTCACCTTTCCAGGCATAATCGATGACCCAGGTTCATTTGCAGGTAGTCTTAGTTCATTAATCCCAGCTCTTGGCCCAGAACCAAGCCAACGGATATCATTGGCAATCTTCATGAGCGCTACTGCTAGTGCACGCACAGCTGAACTAGCATTTACCATTGCATCCAAAGATGCTTGAGCTGCAAATTTATTTGGTGCTGTAATAAATGGATGATGAGTAAGCTGGGCGATCTCTTCCGCTATATTCACCCCAAAATCAGGAAGTGTATTGATTCCCGTTCCTACTGCTGTGCCTCCAGCAGCAAGCTTATATAGTCCTGACATAGAGCCTTTAACGAGCTGGAGAGCATCTCTTAATTGAGTAACATAACCAGACCACTCCTGTCCGACCGTTAGGGGAGTGGCATCTTGTAAATGTGTTCGACCTATCTTAACAACATCCACCCACTGAACTGCTTTCTTCCATATCTCTTTTATCAATGCTTCTACACTAGGAATCAGACGATTGGAAAACTCTAATACAGTAGCAATATGCATGGCAGTTTGAAACGTATCATTGGAAGACTGAGACATATTAACATGATCATTCGGATGGATGGGATCTTTCGTGCCCAAAATCCCTCCTACCTTCTGGATAGATCGATTGGAAATGACTTCATTTACATTCATATTGGTTTGCGTGCCAGAACCTGTCTGCCAAACATACAATGGAAATTCTTCATCCAACTGACCTGCAATCACTTCATCGGCTACCTCCATAATTATCTCAGCTTTTTCTTTTGACAGAACACCAGCTTTTCCATTCACTTTTGCTGCAGCTTTCTTCACATACCCATATGCATGATAAATTCCCAGAGGCATATGGTCATCTCCAATGGAGAAATGAATCAATGATCGCTGTGTCTGTGCTCCCCACAATTGAGCTGCCGGTACTTTTACTTCTCCTATCGAATCGGTTTCAATGCGAAATTTCCCACCTTCAACCATATCACCTGCTGAATACGTGTTATTCTCTTTCACAAAAATTCCTCCTAAACGACATTGTAGGTCCTCCGGAATAAAAACAAGAATAGTTATTTCTACTATAACTTTTCCATTTGATCGTAATTTCACCTTCGGGCCCTCTGATCCATACATTAAGGTAAAAGGAGTGTGTTGGATATGCCGAACATAGATATTTCCCTATCCAAAAGAAGGCTGTATTTATACAAAGGAAATAAACTCATCAAAAGTTATCCCATTGGAATTGGTAAAATACTTACCAAAACTCCCATTGGCAATTACGTCATTATCAATAAAGTCACTTATCCCTACAGCAGACCCGGTGGTCGCCTTAGCCCTTATGGAACCTTATGGATGGGACTATCCCGCAAAGGTTACGGAATACATGGTACAAATCGCCCCTCTTCTATTGGTAAAATGGTGTCAAAAGGATGCATCCGAATGTACAATAAAGACGTAGAAGACCTCAGTCGAAAAGTTGGAATTGGTACACCTGTAACAATCCATAAATGAGAGCTCTATCTTTACAGGAACAAATTCCTAGTTTTCAAAGAAATAACAACTTCAAAAATGGACAAACTTATTCTACTGCAATCCACATACTAATCATTCACACTATTTGATTGGAAACTGGTTTGATGTTATTGGTATGGAAGTACACCCTCGCAGTCGTCCCTCTTGAAAAACGCTAAAATACTCAAATAATTCTACTTTGTGCAAAACAGTAGGCAAGTACTCCGGCAGCGTATCCACTACTCCTCTATTATCCGAGTGAAGTATCCACGAAACTTCTTTCCAATCTAGGATTCCTTCTCGATTTTTAATCGGTGTTTCCAATAAATATTCAGGATGCAGTTCTACAAAAAATAGATACATTCCTCCTCTTGTATTTTCCTCTTCTGGCCATGTAACTATGCCTTTAAAATTAACTTGAGAGACTTGTATTCCCGTTTCTTCTTGAACCTCTCGAATAATACACTCTTCAGGTGTTTCTTCTTTTTTTATTTTCCCACCGACTCCATTCCATCTACCCATCCAAACTTTTGCTTCTTTATTTATCAAAAGAATCTTATCTGCTCTTTTTATGATGCAAATGGTATATGGCAATTTATAATAGATGTTGTTCAAATAAATACCACCTTTCAACTAATACACATATTTTATAAGATAAAAACATCCATTTGTTATGATTTAACCTTTAATGTATTATGAAAATACATAATACATTAAATTCCAACACTTTTCCAATAAAACTGTACTGTTTGGGTATTTCTTATCTAGTAAACTTTTGAAGTAACATAAAAAAGCCCTCCAACTACAGAAGGCTTTGGCTAAAAAATCATTGAACATGACTTTCTTTTTCCTCGTTATAATATTTGACAGAATACATAGATCCTTCCCATACCATATTGTTATCCCGTTCATCACAAGGTTCTGGATTACCTATTTTTCTTTTTAGTTCTTTGTTATGTTCTCGGTACGATGTAGATGTATTCTGTTCAAATAAATGTTTAAGTTTGTAAAATAGTTTACGTCTATTCCTTTTGTCTGCTAGTAAAAAGGTGGCAAAACCAACTGTGGACAAGGTGAAACCAGTTAAAAATGCTCTTCTTCGTTTGGACATCCATTCCCCTCCTCTTACTTACTCTACCCATACTGATTATTATCCATCCTATTATTTAAGATTCGAAAAAAGCTACTATGATAAGTAGCTTTTTTAATCGTCAAGTATTGATTCCATTTTTAACGGGTTATACTTAAGTTGTAATCTAATAATAAAAATATTTCCAAATAAAATAACAAAAGATATAATAGATATGGCACACTTCATCTAATAAAAAGAAGCAAATTATTTTTTGGAATATTGGAATAATTTTCAAGTCCTCTGGGAGGTTTGATTCATGATAGTGTCTCTTCCTTACCATACTGAAGATGGGAAACACAATCATACTGATGTAAGGCGGATAAGTACAAAAGTTGCTATTTTAGGAGCCGGTCCAGCTGGACTGGTATTAGGTCTGCTGCTTCAAAAAGAAGGAATAGATTGTATTATAGTCGAACGCCAATCCCAAGATTATGTAGAATCTAGAGCTCGAGCAGGATTTATTGAACATCATATTGTAGAATTCATGAGAAAAAATGGATTTTCAGACGGATTAGATAGCAAAGGTATCCCCCACACCATCTGTGAATTTCGACATAATGGACATCGTTATACCATCCCATATGGTGAAGTCGTTAATGGCTTCCATTGGGTATACCCCCAACAATTTGTTGTACAAGACTTAATTCGGTTATTCATCTCTCGCGGAGGGCAAGTACTATTTACTCATTCAGCCGTAGAAATAAAAGGGTTGGAAAGTAGTCGCCCAGTAGTAACTTGTTCTTCCCAAAAATCTACTGATACACTTTTGGAAATAGAATGTGATTACATAGCTGGCTGTGATGGATTTCATGGCATCAGCCGATCATCGATTCCGCAAAACGAAGCCGAAATATTTTCCAAACAATATGGAATTGGATGGTTAGCCATTCTGGCAGAAGTACCCTCTTCAATGGAAAAAATCATATATGCATTGCATGAATCTGGATTTGCTGGGCAAATGCCACGAACATCTAAAATCACTCGATTTTACTTAGAATGTCCCCCAAATGACACTGCTTCTAATTGGTCTGATGATCGAATATGGGGAGAACTCAATAAACGCTTATTTGGTGAAGTGGATGAGAACCTAGTCAGAGGACCATTGATTGAAAAGCGCGTTCTTAACATGCGCAGTGTTGTGATGGAGCCCATGCAATTTGGGAAACTCTTTCTCGCTGGTGATGCTGCTCACATTATTACTCCTGTAGGAGCAAAAGGAATGAACCTAGCAATTGCAGATTCTGATGTCCTAGCAAAAGCCCTCATCCACTATTATCACAATAAAGACGAGACACTATTGAACCAATACTCAACTATGCGATTGCCACACATATGGAAAACGCAAGAGTTTTCAGATTGGATGATTCGGTTGATTCACAATACGGTCGACTCAAACGAAAATAAATATTTAGCCTTTTCGGATCGCTTGCGTCAAGCCAGACTTAAGAGATTACAGAAAGGAGGCTCATTTGCAACATTATTTGCCGAAGACTATGTCGGCTATTTTAAACCATAATCTATGTCATTTGAAAAGATAATTATAAATTTAAGTGAAGGGTAGAAGCATCAAATGAAAGTGAATCAATTTCACTTAAATACGCTTGGAAAATTCATCGTTCAAACAACATCTTCCATCACAAAGTTAATTGAGATATTTTTCGAGGTGCAACTAAAAGTAAAACTGATCTATCAACATGAAATGGTCGAATGCCCAAAACATCTTAAAAAGCACCATCAGATACAATCGGATAGGCCAATTTTGCGTGAAATTTGTTTAATTGATTCCGCTGACCGCCCCTTTATCTATGCGGAGACACTTTTTTATAAAGAAAATATGAATGTTAATATCGTGAATGAACTATATGATACAAATACACCAATTGGCAAAATTATCGAAAAGAATAAACTAGAATTTTATCGGGAAATTTTAGAATATGGATTCATTCAAGATTCAAGAATAGCCAGACATCTTGGATTGGACAAGAATGATTGGATGATTTACAAAGTTTGCAGTACCCTCCATCAGACAAAAAACGTATTTTTAATTTGTGAATATTTCCCGATAAATCGTTTAAATCTTTTGCAACGATAAAATGAAAAAAATGATTTCAAATCCTCATCTATCTATTGATGAGGATTTATTTTCTGCAATGTAAAACCACCCCAAGTGGGTGGCTCTCATAAACTACATAAATGTAGATGGTTACATTATATTTTTTTAGAATCTGCTCCTATCTAAACCCATTTGAATTGGTGGGTCTGAAAGGAGACTTGAATCCAAAATATCATACCATTTCTCTTGTTCCGTGCGTCGTGCCTCCCAATTAGTATCTTGGCTTTTCTGTCTTACTTTATTACGATATGCACCCCAAGCCGCTTCATTTTCAAACATCACAATATGCTCCACGCTGTGTACGTCCACACCAATTGTTCTAACATACCACTCTGTTTTCAATACCATCTCAAGTCCGTCATAAAACCATTGCTCACGGTCCTGCATCCATTTCCAAAATTCACTAAGGTTTGCACGAGCATATGCAGTAGGTTTAAATCTGTAAGTTAAATATAACATTGATATCATCCCCGCTGATGTTTTTGAGCTTTATTACTAACTTGACCATGAAAGATCAAGTGCTTCAGGTCTAGTAGCGAATTGATTCTTCCAATGCTCCGCAACAGATATATTGTGTTCAAATGCTACCTGATTACTTACCAATTCCGGTTTGTTCTGTATAGGAAGGATAACCATAGCTAAAGGATAGAGCATGGCTCCTCTTCTGACCTTGGATTCCCAAGCAGAAATAGAGAGATGTATATTCCGAATACCATGTTGTGAAGCCCAATCTAAAGCTGCATACTGGGTAAGAACATAATAAGAATAAGGTGGATTGTCTTTTTCAGAACCCCAATATCTTCCATACAACCAATCTCGATGTCGATAAAAAATAGCAATTGCTTTAACTGTACTATCGACACGACACAGTGCTACCACTGCTTTTTCTGCAACCCTACTTTCGAATTGAGCAGAAAAAGTGCGAGCCATCCATTCTAATCCTCCACTAGACCCATACTTTCCACGATTTGCTGCAATGAGTCTAGCTGCTAATTGCAGTATTTCAATGTCTAAAGGTTTCCACTCAACCGTTGCGCCATAGGACTGAAAGCTTTTGATTTCCTTTAACCATTTTTTTCGATCACTTCGCTTAGCAGATTTTGTTAATTCAAGAAATCCACCTGTCGGAACATGCAGGATTGGGTCTGCTGAATGTAAAATAACTCTGGCATCTGGACAATATGCAGCAATTTTATTTGCATCATGTAAAGACAAAAAAGGCCAGATTATCCCCGAGTAATTTTTCTTTCCTGCATACACTCGTGCGGATTGAATCAATTGTTTCATAACAAACTTTTCCTGTCTTCCATTTATACAAATTAGGGAATTCGCTGTAACCCTATGTCCTCCCAACCATAAATACTGCTTGTCCCAAACACCAGGTAACTCACCAACCAATTGGGAAAGAGAGAATAGATTATCTCCAGCAGATGGACCTTTCCAAGTAGGAATAGCACCTAAAATTTTATCTTCGTTTTTTTCAACAAAAATTGGATTTTGACCATGTGCTAATTCTAAAGATTGTATCCATTCATAAGTAGAATAAAAACCACCTGACCCAACTAAGGAATTCCAACTATCCGGGGAAATCTGATGAATGGTAGGTATAATATCGATTGATATCTCCCCTTTGATGCAACTATTTCGATGCATCTCATCTCAAGTTATTTTTAATCCCATTTAAAAATTATTTTATTTTCTTTTTATATAAATATAGGAGTATTTAATATAAAAGTAAAGAAAGAGCGATCTATACGAAATTTTCTGATCAATAATTTATATTTTAAAATGCGTGAGGACTCCATCCAACGATGAAAACACACACTTTCTTCATATATACCTTCTACTCTAAAGCTCAATTTTCATATAACCTAATATTAAGTAATCGAATAAGAATAAAATTGTACAGATTTTAACTGTCAGAGGAGGATTTACAAGGTAAGGTAAAATAGACATAGTTCCATTATAAGTTCACTTATTTTTTACAACCCCTTACATAATGATAAAAGCTTTCAAGAGATTGGATTGATTTGATATGCGAATATTGCGAAAAAAACTTGTATCTTCTCTACTTATTACAATACTTATTTCCCCGATACTCCCTTTTTCTGATGCTGATGCAGAAGAAGTATCACGTGAAAAAATTCAACAACATCTACAAAACAAAGAAAATGTATTGAATGAATTAGCAGAACAAGATCAAGAATTACAACGCTTTGTAGAGGAGATAAACCAAACCAATACAAAAATCAATAAAATCCAACAACAAGCTGCTCCTATTGAGTTAAGACTTACCAATGCAGAGAAAGAAATGGAAAAATACGATCAGATCCTAAAAAAGCGAATTCGTTTGTTTTATGAACAAGGCCAATTCAACTATACATCTCAACTTCTGGAATCTCAAAGTTTCGGTCAATTTCTAAATAAACTGGAAACAATTCGGATTATTATCAAACAGGACACTGCCTTAATTGAAGAAAGAAAAAAAGTAGTAGAAAAAATCAAAAAAGAAAAAAGTAAATTTGATGTCTTAGTCTCAGAACAAAACGAACAAATAAAAAAATCGAAAGTTGCATATGACGCATTAGTGAAGGAAATTCAAAAGAGCCAAAAGGATCTTCATAATTTGGAGGCTTTTGAAGAACTACATGAGGATGAATTCAGTCAAATCAATTTAGAAGATTGGAAAAACGGAAAACTTCGCTTTCCATACAATGGTAAAATGCAACGTCCTTCCAATGGACCCACTAACTCACAATGGGGATATCGAAATCATCCCATTTACAAACGACCTATCCTGCACCAAGGTGCAGATTATGGTGGTGGAACAGGGACTCCCATCTATGCCGCAGGAGATGGGGTTGTAGTATCAAGTGCCCCAGCTTCTGGATATGGCTGGTTAATTACCATCTATCATGGTGAAAAAAATGGAAAACATGTCTTCACTCGATATGCACATAGTTATCCTAATCAAGTAAAAGTACATGCGGGAGAAAGAGTCAAGGCTGGCGAAAGAATTTCTTCGGTCGGAGCAAATGGTAACGTTACTGGGCCCCACCTACATTTTGAAGTAAGATATGGCAACGGAGAAAAACCTCCTTCATCCGACCCTAGAAAATGGATTTCGTGATATATAGAAAGACACCTAGTAATAGAAAAAAGAGATTGATGTTTCAACATCAATCTCTTTTTTCTCCGAACATCCTTTTTAAATCCCTTTAAGAGGACGATAAGCCGGTTGCCACATAGCATCTTGGACTGCTTTTTCAACATCTTCTGGAATCTTTCGCGCTACACCATCCTTAATCGCAGCTTGCACCACATGAGTAGCCACTTTTATGGATACTTCTCTTAATTTTTCCACTGGCGGTAATAGAGAAGCTCCCGGTTTGGTTATTTCTACTAATTCTGCAACTGCAACGGCTGCCACTGCCAACATGTTATCTGTCACCCTCTCTGCTTGTGAGACGATTGTACCTAAGCCAATACCAGGAAAAACAAATGCATTATTGGCCTGACCAATTTCGTATGTATCACCATTATAGGTCACAGGTTTAAAAGGACTACCAGTGGCTATGAGAGCTCTGCCTTCTGTCCAGTATATTAAGTCACTGGGAATTGCTTCTGACGAACTAGTCGGATTAGACATAGGTAAGATAATAGGGTGATCGACATTAGCTGCCATCTCACGAACGATTTCCTCTGTAAATGCACCACCAACTGTTGAAGTTCCAATCAAAATCGTTGGATGTACTTGGCGAACCGCTTCTTGAAAACTGATAGTTCTATCCGTCGTAAAACTCCAATCGGTTACTTCACCTAAAGACCTAGCATAAGGACGTTGAAAATTAGCAAGGTTTTCCATATTTTCTACTAACAATCCAAATCTATCGATACACCAGAACTTACGATTGGCTTCCTCTTTTGATAACCCGCCACGGATCATCTCATCACGAATCTGCTCTACAATGCCAATACCAGCTGAACCAGCACCAAAAACCACAATCCGATGTTGTTCCAATGGGATTTTAGAAGCTCGAACAGCTGCCAGTACCACAGCTAAGGAAACAGCACCTGTACCTTGAATATCATCATTAAATGTACAATATTTGTTTTGATATCTCTCTAAGATTGGTCTAGCATTAAGCTGTGCAAAATCTTCCCAATGCAGCAGAGCATTTGGAAACATACGGTTAGCATTTTTTACAAAGGCATCAATAAAAACATCATATCTTTCTCCACGTACTCTTGGATGACGTCTCCCAATATACAATGGATTTTCCAATAGACTTTCGCGATTCGTTCCAACATCTAAAATAACTGGAAGTACTCTACTGGGGTTTATTCCTCCAGCTGCTGTGTATACGGTGAGTTTTCCAATAGCAATATCGATTCCCCCTATTCCCCAGTCTCCAATTCCTAAAATTCTCTCCCCATCTGTAGCAACAATTAAATCAATGTCGTCTGAATGGACCCTTAAATTTTGGAATGCCTCTTCCATTCCATCTTGGTCATCAATAGAAAGATATAAGCCATTTGGCCCACGATATACTTGACTATACCGCTGGATTGCTAAACCAATAGTTGGTGTATATACAATCGGCAGCATTTCACTTATATGATCGGTCACCAAACGATAAAACAAAATCTCATTACGCGATCGTAATAGACTCAAATAAACATATTTACTAAGTTCATCAGGTTGTTCTATAAATTGTTCGTATGAACGTGATACTTGTTCTTCAAGGGTTAACACAGCAGGTGGAAGTAATCCATTTAAGCCAAGTTCCTGCCGTTCTTCCATAGGAAAAGCTACCCCTTTATTTAACTTAGAAGATTTTAAAATACTGCGACCTCGTAGTGTTGTTTCTTGTTGATCCTGCATAAGATTCCCTCCAATCAGTTCCATTTAGATAAAAATTTTCTTTGAATAAAAATAAAAAAATAGAAGCGTTTTTTCTTTCCTTCCAAATAACACTCAAATACTTACCTTTTTTACTACTACATTAGTGCTATCTTATGAAATGAATCGCCAATTTTCAAGAAAACATATTCTACCTATTTATTCAAATCCGCTTATACAACAAATATACTCATATGCAAAATATATATAAAAGTATCCCAAACACAGCACAGCTTATTTCATGTAGGATATGTTCCTTGAAGCTATTTCTTTCAGAATCGTATTTGCTTGATCAACAGTTCGTTGAACTATTGTCTTCGCAGAGCTGTCAGTGACTAAACGAAGACCTTGTCCAGCCCAGAGAGACATATACTCTGGATTATTCGCATTTGCAGCTGCTTGGCGAATATCTTTTGTCATTGCATTTTGAATGGGATATGCAGGTATAGTGTTAGGAAAATGTTGCATTTCACTCATAAAGGTTGTTCGAATCCCACGCGCATCTTTGCCTGAAAATGCACGTGTTATTTCGGTAGCATCTTCATGTTCCAACAAAACTTTTTGTTTATAAACATGATGAGCACCGCTTTCTGGGCAAGCCAAAAACGCAGTACCCATTTGTACAGCAGATGCACCTAATACAAGGCTTGAGACAAGCCCTCTTCCATCCATAATCCCACCTGATGCGATAACTGGGATCGACGCTTGATCTACTATCTGCGGTACGAGAGCCATCGTTCCTATTAGAGAATTAGAACTATTTTCTAGAAATGTACCTCGATGTCCTCCCGCTTCACTTCCTTGAGCTACAATAGCATCTACTCCTGCTTGTTCCAATAGTCTAGCTTCATCAACTGTAGTCGCAGTACCAATTACAACGATTTTTCTGGATTTCATTTCCTCTATTAGAGATCGTGATGGTATGCCAAAGGTAAAACTAAATACAGAGATATTTTCTTCCAATAGTACTTGAACTTGTTCCTGAAACGACCCTTGATACTTTAAAATGGCTGGATTACGGGAGATGCCCAGTTCTGTACGATATTTATTGAGATAATCTGTCATTTTACTTATAGTTTCGTTCGATTCTTTGGGATTCTCTGGGACAAATAGATTGACTCCAAATGGACGGTTTGTCAATTGCCTGATCTTATGAATTTCACTACGAAGATGTTCAGGTGCTAAATATGCTGCTCCCAAACTTCCTAATCCACCTGCGTTTGAAACTGCGGCTACTAAGGCAGGAGTAGTTGGACCACCTGCCATCGGAGCTTGTATAAGTGGAAAGCGAATATGAAGAAGACGGGTTAAGTCTGTCTCAAGCATTTTTTTCAACCTCCATAAAATGATTTTTAATCAATCAAATTTATTCTAATACAAAAATGCAAATCTTAATGAGACAATATCTTTCATTAGATTAGGAATTATTAATAAATTGCACGCACCCATTAATATTTATAATCAGATATGCTTTCAAAAACAATAACCGAAAAAATTTAAGAGAACAAAGTTGTACTGTGTATGGGTTGAACTTTCGATTCTGGGTTCATGTAAGCCTTTGCATTATTAACAGCTGTAGACCCCTCTCCAAAACCAGTCACAATAAGTTTGACTTTTCCATCATAGGTACATATATCTCCTGCTGCATAAATACCAGGTATATTTGTTTCTTGTCTTGAATTGACGACAATTGCATTTTTCTCTAGCTTTAGACCCCATGATTTAATTGGACCGAGAGAGGACACAAAACCATAAAAAACAAGAACATCATCTACATCAATCAGTTCTTTTGTTCCATTTTTACTATGTTCAATAACTACTTGCGAAATGCTTTGGTTTCCAATCAACTCGATCGGAACATAAGGTGTTTTTATTTGCACAGCAGAATTTATGAGTAATTCCATACTATGCTCATGTGCACGAAATTTATCACGACGGTGAATCAATGTCACTTGTTCTGCAATTGACTCTAACATCAGTGCCCAGTCAACAGCCGAATCTCCACCCCCAAAAAGAACCACTTTCTTTCCTGCAAATTCATTTAAATCTTTAACAAAGTAATGCAGGTTTGCAGATTCATACATCTTTGCGTTATTTAATACAATCTTTCTTGGTTGAAATGCACCGTTTCCAGCTGTAATTATAATGGTTTTTGTATAATGAACTGTTTGATTGGTTGTTAGTTTAAAAATATCATCAGATTGTTTTTCCACTTGTTCAACTGCTTCATCCAAACAAACAGTAGGTTGAAATGGCTCCATTTGTTTCTTTAAATTATCCACTAGTTCTTGCGCCCTTACCTTTGGAAAACCAGCCACATCATAAATATATTTATCTGGATACAATGCAGTTAGTTGTCCTCCTAACTGCGGTAGACTTTCTATTATTTTAACCTTTGCTTTCCTCATTCCTGCATAGAAAGCTGTGAATAGCCCTACAGGTCCTCCTCCAATAATGGTAACATCATAGATTTCATTTTCTGATGACATTTTACTCACCTCTTTATATTACTTACTCTACTTGAGCAAAAATAGATACAAAAAATCCCAAGCGAAGATATGCACCTCAGACAAGGGCACAAGTCTCGCTACGTCACTTCGTTCCTAGTCTCGCTTTGCACGGCTGTAGCGTCCTTTGTTGCTCTTTACAACAGATGCGGAAGACGTGCATATCAAGCGGATTTCCCATAAAATGTTAGTGAATTTACTCATCTGGAGTTACTTATATATCATCCATGAATTTGTACTTTATATGTTTATATACCCTTTTATTCCAAAGCCAATTCCAATTTAAGATCCTTCTCTCACTTCTATCGATTCTTTGCGGACTTTCAAACGAATTTCGTTCTGTTCGCTAAAGCTTATTTTTGTTTTTGATTGCGAAGAACAAATATTACATAACATACTCCTACATCCGTTAATAAGATAACAGCCCCATGGTAACATCCATAATTGTCCCCATGCTAACCCCAATAAACAAGAGTTAAACTTAATTGGGTCAAAGACTCATTTGCATATAGTTCCTTCGCTAAAATTGGTTGCGAAAGTGGACCGATTACAGTCATAAATCCAAGCACCATTGCTATCCATAAGCTTTTAGAACGAGAAAAACGAAATGTAATTTATATTTTTATCCATAAACTCGAATTTCCTCAGCTAAGCTAACTGCTCCTATTTATTTAAGTTTTTAACAAATTTACTATTATATTTGTTGGACTTTGTATCTATTATCAGTATAATTAATTTATTATTACATTTATTCATTTACCAGAATATATTCTTATTATTTAACAACCACTCTATATATATTGAAAAATTGACTTCTAGAATAGAAACACCACATTTTCTTCTTTCGAAATGATAGATGTATGCAATAAATAAGAGCCAAGCTCCAAGAAGGGAAACTAAAATCATGTATAAAACAATGACTTTCTTCCGAAATATTGAAGAGGAAAAATTTAGAGAGCTTTATCTAGAAGAACTGTTACCCATTTTTTACAACTTACCAGGTTTCGTTTGCACAGATGTAACTTCTATTTCTTATAATAAACCAGGTATGTCCGAGAAAGCTGCGAATGTTCAATATATAATTGAAGCTCACTTTGAAACGTTAGAAACAATGAACAATGTATTAACCTCTCAAGAAATTGTTCAAATGATGGAGACAGCTTTAACAGAAAATGCTGGAGATATCTTCTTTTATACAGGTAAGACTGCACGTATTTATTCAGATGAATCCAAAGAAAAGTATCATAAACTTGAAACAAAGGGATCTATAATTGATGATTACTCAGGAGGAACACTCAAAACCTATCAATACAATAAATAAAAACAAATACATATTATAATTAACAGCAAATTCATCTCTAATTACATTCAAAGTACAATAATGCAAAATTCCCCAGCTATGAGTTCGATATTATATCGGACTCATTCTTTTTATTTTCTTTTATTCCAATTGTTTAAAAATGCAATAATCTTTTTTTACATATCCAATCCTCTTAAATGCATCTATCTTTATGTTACTCCACATAAGTTTTTATGATCTATCATCCTTTTTTTTTCGCATAATAATACTTAGAAAAGATGATACGACAAATATAGTACTACCAAGGAACAATGGAATAAAATGACCATAACGAAATCCGGCAAATATACTGCTTATCGATATGATAAAAGGAAGGATTCCCAATGCTGTTGTCCAAACAAACGCTTTTTTGTTTATTTGTAATAGACCAGCCCCATAGTTTATTAAATGATAAGGAACTAATGGTACAAATCGTATCCACAAAAGTCCGAAATCTCCCCGTTTTTTAACCCATTCATCTACTTTTCCTAGGTATGGTTTAGTAAAAGGTTCAATGATGGGACGAGCGATCCAAGTTGATAGATAATAAGAAAGAACTGCTCCTAATACCCCACCAACCCATGTGTAAAATCCGCCTTCCACCACACCATATATTTCGATAAGAAAAATAGAAACAAATTCACCTGGCACAGGTATCGCATTTACAATCGTTTGAATGACAATGCCTAAGATAATGCCAAAAACACCTAAATTACGAATGGATAACAACCATTCTTTTGCAATTCCAGTATGAACAAAGTAAACATATAGTGCTGTAAGAAGTAAGAAAAGAATCAAGCTTCCAACAAAAAGGTATCTAAGTGCTGGCGAAACACGTTGATATCGAAACTCCAATTTCGTTCTCCTCCTATTCTGTTTTCTGACTTAACCAATTGTATATTTTAATTTTCGAGTTTTCTTATGATTATGTTTTGTTTTAAAAATAACTTCTAATGATGAAAACAAAGATTCTTTTGGATAAAATTGTTTGGAGTTATCTCTCATCTTTTTAAGTAGTGTGATATCTGTCAACAATTCTGATAGATGAACCGTTAAATCCCAAGGGGTTTTGGCATAGATTGCCACACCTGAACGAACGAGAAATTCAGCATTATCTTGTTCCTGACCAGGAATTGGTTTGTATAGGAGCATAGGTAACTCCATAGCAATTGCCTCAAAAGTGGTAACTCCTCCCGGTTTAGTAATAACCAAATCTGAGATTGCCATGAGTTCATGAACATAATCAATGTAACCTGTAAAATGAATGAAATGCTTGGTTCCCTTCAGTTTCTCACTCAATTGAGTTCGGAGTTTTTCATTATGTCCACAAACAATGATGAATTGTACTGGTTGTGGTAGGGTAAGAAAGTCCAAAATAGTATTATTTCCATCACCAATCATCCCACAACCTCCTCCCATCACTAGTACTGTAGGCATATTTGAATTTAAACCATACTTTCTTATAAGTTCCCCGCGTTTAAAAGACTGTGTAAATTGTGGTCGAAGGGGTATCCCTGTGGCCGCAATTCGCTCTTTTTCCACTCCTAATGCGATCAATGCATCGCGAACACTTCTCGAACCGACAATATATTGATCTGTATAAGGATAAATCCAAGAACTATGGTCGGTGTGATCCGTAATAGTCGTCACTGTAGGGATATCTACCAACCCGTATGATTTCAATTTTGACATCAAAGCTGCTGCCAATGGAAACGTACTAATTACAATCGATGGTTTCACTTCTTTGATCCATCTCATTATTCGTCCGATCCCTGTCGAAAAAACCTTTTTCATTATATTGGAGAGTGGGTTTTCTCTCCTAGTCTTTTGATATAAATAACCATACACATGAGGAAAGATTTTCACTCCTTGGAGATAAAAAAAACGACTCAGATGATTCACATAAGGGTGGACGAACTCCATCGTATCAATAATTATTGGGTCCCAATGTGGAAATCGAATTTTCATTGCATCTTGAAGTGCGTTTGCTACTTGAATATGTCCGTCACCGAAACTTCCTGTTAGAATCAATATCTTTTCTTTGTTTCCAGTTTTCATAAATTTTCTCCTTCAAATGTAATCTTTATCATCATTTGTTTTTCATTTGATTTGCCAAGCACCTTTCATCCTTCACTATAAACAGAATACGAACTTGTTTTTTTGGCAACTGCTTTTTCTGTTCTATGATCTAAGGACAACCATTCATACATAAATTCCACTCCTTTGAACAAGCATTCAACTAGTAAAATAGCAGCAATTACATCTATAATGACGTGTTGTTTGATGAACAAAGTTGAAAGAATAATGCTAGTGGAGCAACATCTGATAATCCATTTCATCCATAAATTTTTCACTAAGCTGTTACGCATGGCTCGGATCATTAAATAACTGCTCATGACGTGAATACTTGGAAAACTATTGTATGGATGATCGATTTGATATACAGACTGAAGAATTCGAGATAGAAAATCATGCCCTGTGATATCTGGACGAACCGGACTTTGCGTTTGAAAAAAATAATAAATAAAAAAGCAAACCAGCAAACCTAAGTCAAAAACGAGTATTATTTGAAATGCAAGTTTTCGATCAGAAACACAAAAATAAACCAATGTTATTAATAAATAACCAAACCAAGCAACGTACGGAATTACAAAAATTTTTACAACAGGAATGGAATTATCTATAGTCGTTACTAGCGTATGGACACCACGATCAGGTGTATTTAAATAAGGATAAATTGTCATGATTGCTGGTATACTGAGCAGAAAACAAAGAATACCAACTAATTTCCATTTTTCATTCATTTTCTTAGTCCTCCTCGTCTGTATGCCATACTACAAAAAAGTTCTTAAGGAAAAATAATATTCCATCTGAAGAACATCTGAAAAAACAAGAAGGAAATTCAGAAATAATTAAGAAATACCTTGTGTTTTCCTTAAGATTATTAGCGTAAATTGTAAGGCAGAGAAAGGAGTTCTTCTCGTGGCGCAAGAAACGATTCTCATCATTGATGATGAGAAAGAAATCCGTGATTTAATAGGGATTTATCTTACAAATGAAGGGTTTAACGTCCTGAAAGCAGTAGATGGATTGGAAGGATTACATTATTTAGAAAACGAAACCATCCATTTGGTGATATTAGATATCATGATGCCTCATATGGATGGAATTCAAGCGTGTATGAAAATAAGGGAAAATAGAAATGTGCCAATTATCATGTTATCTGCCAAATCACAGGATATGGACAAGATCATGGGATTGACCACTGGTGCCGATGATTATGTAACAAAACCGTTTCAACCACTAGAATTAGTGGCTAGAGTAAAGTCACAACTTCGCCGCTATCTGCGCTTAAACCAATCAGATGGAAATGCTCATAGTAATAGTGCACAGCAGATGGACGTTATTTCTATAGATGAGCTTTTGATCAATGTTACTTCCCATGAAGTCACAGTAGCAGATAGGAAAATCAAACTGACACCAAGAGAATTTGCTATTTTAGAGCTTTTGGCTCGCAATCCTGGTATGGTGTTCAATACAGAAAAAATCTATGAACGCGTTTGGAATGAATCTTTCTATGAATCAGAAAATACTGTCATGGTCCATATTCGTAATTTGCGTGAGAAGATCGAGGAGAATCCAAGAGCACCTCGGTATATAAAGACAGTATGGGGGGTTGGCTATAAAATTGAAGAATAACAAGCGGTTTTTCCCCATCCGCCTCTTTAATAGCAAATATATAGATAGTCTTGTCCAACAAGTGAGGAGAAGCGTACGAATTCAACTTATATTGGCTTTTACGTTTTGCATTCTAGTTTCAATGTTAATCGGTTTCGTATCAAGCCCTTTATTCGTAAATAACGAACGCAGACTCGATTATACTGAAGGAATAATAACGATTGATGAAAGTGCACGAAACTTAGTTCAACAATTTGATCAGATCGATAATGATATAAATGGATTTATAAAAGAAATAGGAAAAAACGACCCTATTTTCAAAAAAAGGTTTCTAAATCGGTCACTACCAACGAAAAAGACGAATGAAGAGTGGTTATCTGTACAGAATAATGAGAAATCGGTTTATCGCTTAACAAAACATGAATTAATTCTTTATGTAATCAACAAATCAAAACAACAAAATAATTTTCAAGCCTTCATTGCCAATACAAATGGAGAAGTTCTATATCAATCACAAGGAGTGAATGAGACAAAGGTAGATATTCGACATATGATTGCCAAATCCCAAAAGCCTCTAGATGGTCATGAGAAACACCCAATTGTAACAAGAATGTATCCTATGAACCTAAGTGGAACAAAAACCTATTTAATTGTCAGTGGCGTTCCTAAAGCAAAAGTTGTATACGGAAAAGAGACAGGATTTACTCCTTATTTACTAGGACTTATATCTTTTCTTATTTGTTTCTATCTTATAACCAAACGTAAAATGAATGAAATTGAGGAGATTGCTCTTGGATTAATAGAAATAGCAAAAGGAAATTTAAAATTTCGTATTCCAGAAAAAAGTAGAGATGAACTAGGTTCACTCGCAATCAACATTAATTATATGGCTTCGGAATTAGATCAGATGATTGAAAAAGAAAGACAAACAGAAAAATTAAAAGATGAACTCATTACCAATGTCTCACATGATTTGCGTACTCCACTCACTTCGATCATGGGGTATATAAGGTTAGTGAAAGATCATCAATATAAAAACCAAATCCAACTTGATGAATATGTCGATATTGCTTATGGGAAATCGGAACAATTAAAAAAATTGATAGAAGATTTATTCGATTTTACTCGTTTAAATGGAGAAGGTGTACAACTAAAAAAAGAAAAAGTGAGTCTCAATCAATTGTTAAAACAATTGATTGACGAACTAGACCCCATTGCCAAGGAAAACAACGTCACATTTATTAAAAATCTCCCTAGTGAACCAGTCATGCTGGAAGTTGATTCGAATCTAATGGTAAGAGCTTTCGAAAACATCCTTACCAATGCGATCAAATATAGTACGTACCCTGGAAAGATTCAAATAGAAATGGTTAAGACTAAACAATACATTCAAATCACTACTTCAAATCCATGTGAAGAGATGTCACAAGAAGAGGTCAATCGATTATTTGATCGATTTTATCGGGTTGATAAGTCCCGCTCTTCAAGTAAGTCTGGTGCAGGACTCGGATTGGCAATTACCAAAAGTATTATCGACTTACATCATGGAAAGATTCATGTAGATTATAAAAATCAAGTTATTCGACTTACTATAAACTTACCATTCTTTCATTAAAATCTTCACGATTATGTAAAGGAGATTCTATTTTGAAAAAAGATAAACGAGTATTTATACCAGTTATATTGGTCACTCTTATTTTTCTTTTCTTTGTTGGATATTCAGCCTATAAAACTTCCCTTCAGCCACCAGGAAATCCTCAGGGTGTACCGCCAAATGGTATACAAAATGTAAAAGAACAAAAAGGATTTGACTTTACTATCTTTGGAAACGCAGCAATTGCACTCGGTGCAATCAGCTATTGGTGGTTACTATTCAAGAAAAAACTAGCTTCTCCTTTCAAACCCTTAAAATTATGGGGAAAAAGACTATATGCTATTCATACTTTTACAGGATGGATCGCATTAATCCTTGTGGTTATCCATGGTACCTACTACTTATTTACCAAACTTGATGATCCCAAACTATTAACCGGCATTGCGGCTTTACTAATCCTACTTACCATTGCCATCTATGGTTGGTTATATCAGCGTGTAAAGAATAAGTTTATCCGTACCTCTCATTTTATCTTAAGCCACATTTGGTTCATTGCTTTACTCATCCATGCTGGAGGATTTTTCTTCTTCATGGTCGCAGTTACCATTGTATTATGGGCAGCCATAACATGGATAGATAAGCGAAATAAACAAGCAGTCTCTTAACTATATTTTAGAAAAAAAATAGCGACTATACTTGAATAAGTCTCGATTTTGACAACAAAAACAAGGGATCACATGGAGAATACAGAGATCCCTTGTTTTGTAATACATCTTGTGCCCTAAAAATCTATTCCATCAATTCATTTACTATTCTTACAACTATTACATATCCATACGGTAATTTTGCAGAAAAATCCGTTTGTAATAATGAAGCTACTCTCTTTTTTATTAGATCTTTTGCATGATCGATACTAGAGCAAACTGCAAGTAAACTTAAGTTATTTTGCTGATGTTTTGGATATTCCCAGAGAAGACATATCTCTTCTTCCTTTTCTTCTAAAATCCCTGAGCTACATTCAACTTCTATTTTTCTATCATATAAGAAAATAGCTTCTGTCCAATGGCCCCATGTTTCAGCGGAGTTTCCCATATATACAGGTTTACTCAAAGTAAATACCCACCGTTCAAACGGTACTTCGTTTTCTTCAAAAGGCCACACTTTATGTTCATCGCGATAGATAGGTGAATGGTACAGCTCTTCAACAACGGCCACATCATCATAGGAAAAGTTTTCTCCATGAAATCGTTGAACCTCTAGATAGTTAATCGCTTCCTTTTCATTTTGTGCAACAATCCATTCTCGGAAATAATTTTTATGTTCTACTCTGAAATATTTCACAAGTATCCTCACTCTTATTTTTTCAGTGTTATCTTTACTTTTACCACTTCAAACATTCCAAAAGAAAATGAATTATGATAGCCTACTTAAAATAATGGTCCATTTTTGTGCTTCCAGTTCAAATGGATCGTTTTTAGGCAGTACATCTTCTGGGAGTGGTATCTCTTGATAACTTGGCCATAATATACACATATTTTTATGGAAAGATGTTTCCCGATCAAGATTCTTACCATTTAAGCTGATCCACTGTGTATAGAAAGAATTGTCTTTTATTCCTTTTGCAGTTGTAAATTCATTTATATACTCTCTCATAATTCCTTTTCCAACTATTTCATCTAATTCTAAAAAATAAACCATATTATCTATTGAATTTTGATAAGAGGGAAACTGGATACTTTCAAGGGAACAATAGGCTGTATAATCATGGCGAACAGCTACAATACGGTGTTTTTTCATTCTAGCTACATGAATTAACTGATTTAAATTAACAGTAAGTTGTTCCTGGACTTCTTTATGACTTTTAACCCTTTCCTCTAGATGTTTTGCAAGATATCTTTTTTTCGATAAGGGAATGTTTTCATTTAATAAATCACAGATCGTCTTAATGGCACCAAAATACAAATTTTCATACTTCTCTTGATAAGATTCGATTTTAAAAACTTGCTCATCAACCTGAATAGGTTCCATGATTTCTCTTAAATCCATGTACTTTACAATATAATCTGTCATCAATTCTAAATTTTTTCGTTTCATTTGATTCTCTCCATTAGGTTCTGCAACATACACTCACTCTTCCATAATACAGGATGATGATTTCATAAAAAATTTTTAATTGCTATAATCTTTTTGAAACAAAACACATGAAACTACACCGCCTAGTAATATTTTATTCTACTATTGATATATCAAACAATACTTCTTTTGCATTATTACACATAAATAAAGCAATATTATCTTATAATTGGCATTCTCTTTTTAAGCTCAAGTATACAGTGTTATTAACATACATAAGTAAAAAACTCTTTTGCAATGAAAAGAGTTTTTTACTTATGTAACAAAATATTAAGTTGACAGTACAAGTGTTAATTATTTTCATCTTTGAACATTACTAAAAAACCAAAAATAGTGGTTATCACAACACCTATTAAGGTAGAATATGATATTTGTATTCGTGGATCTAATAATTGAAATAAAAAGGTAAAACAAGGTGCTAATGAACTTATGATGAGAACAGAAAACGGGCTACTGTACTTCATGCTAGATTGCATAAGATACATAGGTAAAACAGTTCCTGTAAATGTTATAAAAATAACCCCTATCATATCCATCAAAGGAATAGCTTGATAATATTGATTGAACCAGACAACGATGCCAGAAATGATAATGATCAAATAAAAACGATGAGCTAATATTTTAGAAGAATTCCATCCTTGATTACTCACTTTTTTCAAGAAAAAAGTGAGAGCAACATTACCAATACCAGCAAGAAAAGTGAAAAGCAGACCAAGAAAAAGAATAGAAGTTGATTGAACGATGATACCCGATTGCCCTTTCATAGAAGCCCAAGCAAGAAATAAACCACCTACTAATATACCTGTTCCTGCTATCAATTGTAGGAATGGAGTTTTTTTCATTGGAAGAGTCAATTTGGTAATCAGAAGTGCCACAACAGGACCAATTCCCCACATGATAGAACTTACAACTGCTGGCTCAACATATTTTAGAGCACCATAGTAAAAAATGAATGTCATTGCAGTGATGAGATTGATAAAAAAAACATCCATCCAATCCTTCGAAGATACTGGAACTTTGACATTTGTGTTTTTAAGTGTTGTTAATTCAATAAATAAAAAAAACAGAAATGTAATAGTAAAGCTCACGAATACAAAAAAATAAGGGTTAAAATTCTGAACAAACATACCATAGTAAACTTGGCTACTTGAAATGCAGAGAGTTGCACATAATAGCAAAATAGTGCCTATAATTTGTTTCGGTATTCGATGTATTATGCTTTTCATGTCCATCCTTCTTATCTATAAAATAATTTAAAAAATAAATTTTAACACTATTTATAAACTTGCTATTTTATTTTACAGCACAACTATCATAACTTTATTACAGATAAATGAATATCTTTTAAAAAAAGAAACAAGCTTGATGGTTAGCTTGTTTCTTTTTCATATATATAAATTTGTTTTCTTCTGTTCTGACTTACTCCCAGAAAGAACTCTTTTAAATTACTGACTAAAATATACAAGTTGACTTTTTCTACCTATATTTTGAACCGTTATCCTCTTTTCGAATAACGGTTCCTATGTCAACTTATACCACAACAGGAACAGCGTGTTTTTACTTTTTGTTCTGTCCCGAGAACTGCTTTAATCCAGAAGAGGAAATAAGCGACGCTTTCGATAGCGTATACATACTCCACTCCGTTTTCTGTGACAGTAAATTGACCATCAGAATCTTCTCTAAAGCAAATGGGTTTGTTGTCCTTAGACAAAGCAACTGTATGCATGACTAACTCCTAAATTGCTTACAATATATTGTATATATTTCTTTTTTTGTTATAAATAGCACTAATTAGTCATTTCAAGAAAGTTTATTATTTTGGCACTAGGAACATGTGTTCATTCTTTTATCAACAGTCTTTTTCAATCATATTTCATTTTCTGATCAATATATCCGGGCGTAAATAAGTCATTCCATCTTTTTCAATCGGTATATAGACCCAATTCCCAGTGTGAGTTAAGAACTGATTTTCTGATTCCAAAACAATTAAGGTATCTTCTGATTTAATTCCTTGAATAGCAGGATTCCAAGCAAATGCCTGATTTAACTGAACAGTGTCCTTTGTATCAGGAACTGCTAGAAACTCACGAGAAGCATATCCAGTTGGACCGCCTTGATGTAAGAGACGCCAATCGTCTGGATACCCAACTTCTTCATATGTATCAATACCAATTTGTAAAACATCCTTTATTGGTACATTTGGCCTTGTAGCCGTATTCATTGCAATATCAATTTGCGCCAATTTTTGTTTGTTCTCTTGTAATTGATTTGGTAGCTCTCCAAAATGAACAAAGCGTGTTACATTTCCTACCAATCCCCACATTTCTGCACATAAAACAATCATTGCGTAGCGTTGAATTTTTTTATTGGTAGGAATTGGATGTCGATATTTGAAAATCCTCTCATCGGTAGCTATTAATACAACTTGCGGCTTTATTCCATCTTTTATCACTTTAGCTGATAGATGTGCTGCGATTTCATATTCCGTCCAACCAGGTTCCAATTCGCGACAAGTTGATTCAGTAGCAATAGCTGCTTTCTGACATAACCAGCGGTAACGTTCGATTTCATCATTTGTTAAAGTGTATCGAAGTTTGGAGATTTCCTCACTCATCTCCAGTAATGTGTCAAAAGAAACATCAGTGGCAACTCTTTTTCCTTCACATAATTGTTTAATCTTCGTCTCTGTTCCTTCCACCCAATCGGCTATGATCCATTCAAAATCCATCCCCTGTAATTCTTCGTCTTGAATACGAGCTGATTCCATC
Organism: Shimazuella sp. NTD250; assembly: GCF_059510375.1. Lineage (NCBI taxonomy): Bacteria > Bacillati > Bacillota > Bacilli > Caryophanales > Thermoactinomycetaceae > Shimazuella > Shimazuella sp. NTD250. Next base: position 201,630 of record NZ_JCAJZS010000005.1, read on the forward strand.
TTTGTAGTAATACAGTACTTTTTATCTCGAAAGATGAGAAGGTCAGCTACACCCACTTCACTGGTATGTAAGATATGATTATTCTTTCCACCTGTTATCCAAGAAAAATTTGCCCGTTTCCTTAACAGTACACCATCTAACTCTTTTTCCTCCATGAAGGTTAATAATTTTTCTAAAGGTGTTTGAATTCGCATCAGCTTGTTATCCTCCATAAAGCTTCAACTCTCCTATCATTTAATTGAATACATATAATGAACGTATCAAATCTTTGCATACCGGTTCATCAAAACAGTACAACATTTCATCCATCATTAAAGAATTTGACAGTATCCCTTACGGGAGTGGGGGCAAGCTGGCTGACGATTCACCATCCTAGCTTGCCCCCTAATTTATAACAAATGAATGTAACCCACTCATCTTTATTCTACTAAGTTAAAAACATAATTATCGAGTAGTGTTTAGCGCTTTCCTGACCTTCCTTGCAAAAATCAATGGTTTTGCAATAGATTCGATATTGACATAGATCAAACGTGGTCGATCAAATAACCATTCGTTGTGGATCGACGAAACTTTTATCTTTTGATTACGTATTACAGAGGTAAATCGCTCTACTTCAGTCTGTAGTAATGCGACTCTGCCTAAACATAGAGCTCTACCGCTTCTTTTGTCTCTTGACTCAAACGAGAAAGAAGAAGTCACTCCAAATCTTTTCCCCAAAATGGTTGTATGGATTTGATTCCTTGATATGGTTGCTACACATTTCCCACCCGCAAATCCAGGTTGCCCACCTACAATTTTTGCAAACTTCCGACAAAGCGTTCTATTATTGTTCATCGTAAACCGATACCTCCTGTTCCCTATACGATATGAGATAGCGAACAGGTTCGAATCAACATGCGTCTACTTAAAATGGTTTTGAACTACTGACACTGGTTAATTCAAGCAAAGAATCCATTTTTTCTGTTTCTTTTCTCAAATGTGGTACTATTCATCTATGAACGAGGATAATCTGCAAAACCTAATCGTCTCCACAATTGCAATCCCCACAATCACAGTCTCCCAAATCGCTACAATCGCCGCATGCTTCCCCACTTAGAAAACCACAGCTCCCACAGACAAAATAATTTCCGCAGTTACTGCCGCCATCATGATCGTGGTGATGGTGTCCATGATGATGATGGTGCCTTCTCCGCCAAAAAAACATAGGTATTGCCCCAGATAAAAGGACAATGGAAGCTCCTTCAAGTATTACGCCTCCAAATAGAAAATGTACTCCACTTATCATCAAAATGAAAAAAGTTATTAAAGAGAGAAAAAACAATCTTTATTCTCCTTTCTCATCCTATAAATTTAGTTTATTTTTTAATTATACTATACTATGAACAAAACAAAGATAGTGGTAGCAAGACATATTACATAAAGACAATAAATAAATACTTCGACTATAATAGTTAAAGAATATCAAAATAAAATTTATTCATGATGTGAAATTGAGATAAAACCTCTCTTGAAGTAAGAGAGGTTTTATCAAATACCACAATATCCATGAAATCTCGTGTTTTTTTAATTCATCTTGTTATTAAATTACTTTCCTTTGGAAGGATGTGAATAAGTTACAAAGTCAGGTTCGGAACCATGAGGAATCCCCATTTCAACTAACGCATTATATAATTTCCGTTTATCCGATGCATGAATGACGACATAATCTGCCCCATTAATAGAAACACCATTGCTAGCACTCGTCCCTCCTAAAACACCGCCTTCGAACTGCTCGATATTTTTCTTAGGAATAGATTTATACAGATTTGCTAAAGGCAGAAAATTTGATGGTGAGATATCATAAGTCAGATTATCACCTATTGCGTTAGCAATTCCAGAAACATCTGTAAGAGAACTAAAGCTACTTAGTTTTGCTATGACTTGCTCCATTACTTGTTGCTGGCGAAGATTTCGACCATGATCTCCATTTGGATCATTGTGCCGTTGGCGAACATAAGGAAGAGCACATTCCCCATTTAAATGCATAGGACCAGTTTTAAATCTACAAACGCGATCGAACGTACTGATATGGAAGCTGTAAGGAACATATACATCTACCCCTCCAACAGCATTTACAAGATCAATAAATCCTTTAAAATTGATATGTGCGTAATAATCAATGGATACTCCACCTAAGAAATTAGAAACAGTATCAAGCACATTCTGTGTAGGGTCTACCTTCTTATTGGTAAGCCCTCCGTAAGCATAATTATAAGCAGCATTAATTTTTGTACGCACACCATTTGTATTCGCGATCGGTACGATCGTATCACGTGGAATGTTAACAATTAGTGCTTTTTTCTTTTCTGGATTTACTGCAAGTAACATTAATACATCCGTACGTTCCCCAAAAGCATCTGGGTTATTTAATTTTTTCTCATCAGAATTGTAGTTATCCGTTCCCATAAAAAGAATCGTAAATGGCTTATCCATTGTTACAGGAGCTGAGCGATATTGGGATACAGGAGCTTGTTTGTATCCTTTACCAAGAGCATTCCAAAACGTAAAGAAGATATAACCGACGATACCGATAACAATGATGAATAAAATCAAGAGGCTCCACATCAGCCATTTCCTCTTCTTTTTTTTCTTTATCTTCTTTACTCTGGAAGGTGTTTTTTTCGGTTTATATTGGTTTTCTTCCATGATGTTTTCCTCCTTGTTGTTCATACACCTTTCGAAAAGGGAACAATTGTTGTCAAGTCAATTTGTCATCAGCTTCCAAAACCATTACTCCATTGAAACAGTTTAACAATCAAACCTAATTCAGATTGCTCCATGATTAAAAGACCGTTTTTCGAAAGAAAAGTTCATTTTTATGTCTGTTAATTTATGGATTCATGTAATTATTATAAGATTGGTTAAATCACATAACTCGTTACTCATTAACAATCATAGTCTGTCTATGTACTTGATAAGGCTAAGTCCATATTGAATTCGGATTCAGTCATTATAGCAAGTCTTTTCATCCTCGATATGACCTGAACGATTTATTTTTGTCTTCAGGTATTTTTCATTATACTCTGATATGTCTCCCCATAATGGTACTCTTCCTGATACAGGTAAACCAGCACTTTTTAAAGCCCCTAACTTTTTGGGGTTATTAGTAATGAGGGTAACCGTTTTACTTCTCAACACTTTTAAAACCTGTATAGCGTCACTATAGCTTCTTGAATCATCGACAAAACCAAGTGCTTGATTTGCTTCGACCGTATCATAACCGTTTTCTTGAAGGATATAAGCCATTGCTTTACTAAATAAGCCAATGCCTCTTCCTTCATGATTTGCTAAATAAAATATAGCACCAGTGCCATGTTCAACAATCATTTTCATCGATTGTTTTAGTTGGAATCCACAGTCACATCTTTTACTACCAAAAATATCTCCTGTATGACAAATCGAATGCATACGAATAACTGCCTCGTCTCCATTTTCAAAATCGCCATAAATGAGGACACTTGATTGTTGAAATTCAGCTAAGTTAATAGAAGATAATTTCTGAACGATTCTTTCAAAGTCCTTTGTTACCTCATCACAATTTAGCCAACAATACCATTTGAACTCAACCGTTTCTCCATATAAATTTACAGGAAGCTGAATAGGTCCAACTAAATAAATAGCCCCTTTTGTAGTTCTAATGAGTTGAATTTTGTTTTCTAAAACAGAAAGAACTTTGGAATTAAGCTTAATTTCTACCACCATATCACCCCTTTGTTTTTATTCTGCGCTATTTAGAGTTTCTTATTAATATTGCGTATATAAATTACTCAAAATTACAAATTCATACATTTGGTGAGGACAGATCTGTTTAAGACATTTTCATATATCTAAACTTAGCATAGTAGCTTTAGTTCCGTTAAATTTGAACATAAAAAAGCACTTGTACGATTTATTGTCAACGAAACATTTTCATCGATTTACAAGTGCTGTTTATTTACAAATTTTTAGTAGCATAGTATTGTTAGTAAGCTCGGGAAAACCAAACTGTATGTTTTGCCTTTTGACCACAAGTGATACAAGTTTCCTTCTTTAATGGTGGTTCAAATGGGATATTCCGACTTGTGAAACTAGTCTCTTCTTTTACTTTCGCCTCACAGGCTTCCTTACCACACCATCCAGCCAAAACCCAACCAGCAATAACATGATCCTTCTCCGATTTTATAATGTGTTTTATAAGTTCATCGAGAGTATCAATATGCAAGTGAGAATGTGTAGATTTAAATTGAACTGCCTTGTTGAACATATTGGTTTGGATTTCATCTAAGAGACTTTTTACCCTTTCTACCAAGTGATCAATCGGAATCGTTAATTTCTCTCCTGTGTCACGACGAGCAAGAATAACTTGATCATTTTCCAAATCGCGAGGTCCTATTTCAACGCGTATCGGTACACCTCGCATTTCCCATTCATTAAATTTCCAACCTGGTGTCTCCTCACGTATGTCTGTTTTTACTCTTATTTCTTCTCTTTTTAACTCAGTTACAAGATGATCTACTTTATCCAAAACCAATTCACGTTTCTTACCAGATCCAATTGGAATAATAATTACTTGTGTTGGAGCTACTCGAGGTGGTAACACTAACCCTTTATCATCACCATGAACCATAATCATAGAACCAATCAATCGAGTTGAAGTTCCCCAAGAAGTTGTATGGACAAATTTTAATTTATTGTCACGATCAAGGAACTTGATATCAAATCCCTTGGCAAAGTTTTCTCCCATATAGTGTGAGGTTCCAGCTTGAACTGCTTTTCCGTCCTTCATCATTGCTTCCACTGAATATGTATCAACTGCTCCAGCAAATTTTTCGCAAGGTGTTTTTTGTCCCATCCAAACAGGAATAGCAAGTTCTTGCTCAATTACCTCTTGGTATATCTCTAACATTTGCAAAGTTTCGTGGCGAGCCTCTTCTTCATTCGCATGCGCTGTATGCCCTTCCTGCCAAAGAAATTCGGATGTACGAAGAAACGGCATTGTCCTTTTTTCCCAACGAAAAACGTTCGCCCACTGGTTGATCAAGACAGGGAGATCCCGATAACTTTGTATCCATTGACTGTACATATGTCCAATCATCGTTTCAGAAGTAGGACGAAGTGCTAATTTCTCTTCTAATTTCTCTCCTGCAGCTTCTGTAACCCAAGGTAATTCTGGACTAAAGCCTTCTACATGCTCTTTTTCTTTCTCAAAAAATGACTCTGGTATGAGCATTGGAAAATAAGCATTTCGATGACCTGTCTCTTTAAATCTTTTATCCATTGCCTGTTGAATCCGTTCCCAAAGTTCATACCCATCTGGTTTAAATACAATACAGCCCCGTACAGGTGTATAATCCATTAAATCCGCTTTTCGAATGGTATCAATATACCAACGTGAAAAGTCTTCCGATTGTGGAGTTATTTCTTTTAACAAACCCTTTTTCACTGACACAAATAACACACTCCCAAGTGCAAAAAATAATGGTCTATCCTCTTTGATTGTTGTTATGTTTTATGTAGTTACAATATTTAAAAACAAATGTATTATTAATATGAATTTTATTATAGACTAATTTGGCTAAAAAAAGAAATTTGGCGGGGGTTTCTTATCACAAAAAGCAGAGAATCTGTTTGATCTAACAAATCGGATTTTGAGAAGTTGAATATTTGTTTATTTCACATTGGTATTCTTTTTCTTTGCTAATTTCTAAAGTAGTGTAAGTATTTAATCACTTTGCTTATTGTTTTCACCATTCATCGATTGATGCTGCTGTAGGTCTGCTTTAATCGATTGCACTGATTTCAGATCATTCATCGTGAATGGATTTTGACTATATGGATTCCGATGATTTTGTGGCCATGTTGCATAATAGTTAACAGTAAAGTTGGTTACCATTGTCCTCAGTTGTGGGATTTGAGATAATTTATAGATTTGTTCTGCCTTCTGCTCAATACTCTGGTTCCTATCCAATAAATGCACGTAGATAGATGTATGCGAAAGAATCTTCTTCAGTTTATTTTGGTAATCTTTTACTGATCCTGTATAAGTTACAAGATTATTCTCAGTACTATGAAACGATACATTCACTTGCAAAATCATATTTTTGATCTTTAAACGCGATTGTACAAGACGCTGGAGATCGTAGGCCATATATTGCTCCAAATAATCATTGTCAAATTTATTGGAAGGAAAAAGCAATGGAAAATTCACACGAAACCGTGAAGCCTTCTGCTAAGAACAAAAAGAACAGTGATATGTTGGACCACTGTTCGTGTTCAAGATATAAACTAAACTAATTTTAGTATGGTGATAGCTGCAGAATCTCCTATTAGAGTCCCCCCTTCAGTTGGATCAAGAGTAATAGTTCCAGGTGATAAAGAACTGTTATTTACTAAGGTCAAAATACTTGGTGCAATCGAAACATTAAAAATGGTTATTCCCGAATTAATATTATCGTTCGCCATTTGACCGAACCTACCACCAGGAATTGGTGATCCATTTAAAAAGAAAGAAAATTGATTGTTCTGACGGGTAGAAAGGCGAAATTCAGCCTGATAAACACCTGTTGTACTAATAATAATTGTCGGTGTTCCTGCAATATGAGTAAATGACGAAGTAATTGGACCATTTGTGTTAAAAGAAACACTTCCACCAATAGGAACTGATTGAGTAGTTGTATCATAAACAAATAGATATCCAGGAACTCCTGTTCCAGTAGCTCCGGTCGCTCCAGTGGCTCCAGCACTTCCAGCAGTTCCAGTAGTACCCGTGAATCCGGTACTTCCTGTTGCCCCCGTAGCTCCAGTGACTCCGGCGCTTCCAGCAGTTCCGGTGGCTCCGGTCGCTCCAGTGAATCCGGTACTTCCTGTTGCCCCCGTAGCTCCAGTGACTCCGGCGCTTCCAGCAGTTCCAGTGGCTCCGGTCGCTCCAGTGAATCCGGTACTTCCTGTTGCCCCCGTAGCTCCAGTGACTCCGGCGCTTCCAGCAGTTCCGGTGGCTCCGGTCGCTCCAGTGAATCCGGTACTTCCTGTTGCCCCCGTAGCTCCAGTAACTCCGGCACTTCCAGCAGTTCCGGTGGCTCCGGTCGCTCCGGTGAATCCGGTACTTCCTGTTGCTCCAGTGACTCCCGCGTTTCCAGCAGTTCCGGTAGCTCCAGTGAATCCAGTACTTCCAGTCGCTCCAGTAGCTCCGGTCTCTCCAGTAGCTCCGGTCTCTCCAGTTTCTCCGGTCTCTCCAGTGGCTCCGGTCTCTCCAGTTTCTCCCGTTTCTCCGGTAACTCCAGTCTCTCCGGTGGCTCCGGTGACTCCGGTCTCTCCGGTAGCTCCGGTTTCTCCCGTAGCTCCGGTCTCTCCCATAGCTCCGGTCTCTCCGATGACTCCAGTCTCTCCGGTGGCTCCGGTCTCTCCGGTAGCTCCGGTGGCTCCGGTCTCTCCGGTGGCTCCGGTGACTCCAGTAGCTCCGGTGGCTCCGGTCTCTCCGGTAGCTCCGGTGGCTCCGGTCTCTCCGGTAGCTCCGGTGGCTCCGGTCTCTCCGGTAGCTCCGGTCTCTCCGGTGGCTCCGGTGGCTCCGGTCTCTCCGGTAGCTCCGGTGGCTCCGGTCTCTCCGGTAGCTCCGGTCTCTCCGGTAGCTCCGGTGGCTCCAGTAGCTCCGGTCTCTCCGGTGGCTCCGGTGACTCCAGTAGCTCCGGTGGCTCCGGTCTCTCCGGTAGCTCCGGTGGCTCCGGTCTCTCCGGTAGCTCCGGTGGCTCCGGTCTCTCCGGTAGCTCCGGTGGCTCCGGTCTCTCCGGTAGCTCCGGTGGCTCCGGTCTCTCCAGTAGCTCCGGTAGCTCCGGTGGCTCCGGTGGCTCCGATGGCTCCGGTCTCTCCAGTGGCTCCAGTCTCTCCCGTTTCTCCAGTGGCTCCGGTCTCTCCGGTAGCTCCGGTGGCTCCGGTCTCTCCGGTAGCTCCGGTGGCTCCGGTCTCTCCAGTAGCTCCGGTAGCTCCGGTGGCTCCGATGGCTCCGGTCTCTCCAGTGGCTCCAGTCTCTCCCGTTTCTCCAGTGGCTCCAGTGGCTCCGGTCTCTCCCGTTTCTCCAGTGGCTCCGGTCTCTCCGGTGACTCCAGTAGCTCCGGTGGCTCCGGTCTCTCCGGTGGCTCCGGTGACTCCAGTAGCTCCGGTGACTCCAGTAGCTCCGGTGACCCCAGTAGCTCCGGTCTCTCCCGTTCCAATGGCTCCAGTAGCTCCGATGTTTCCTGTGACTCCCGTGACCCCAGTGCTTCCAGTTGCCCCGGTCGCGCCTGGCGGACAATTCGTACAATCTCCAGTTGGACCTGTCGAACCCTGCGGTCCCGTAGCCCCTGTTGGTCCAGGCGGGCATATACATTGAACACCTGGAAAAATCGATGGACATCCCTGAGGAAAAATTATCTTGTTACACGTAGTACATTTTCTCATCATAAGTCAAACCTCTGCATGAAAATTGGATAGTTCAACATATGACGTTACGGAATAAATTGGGAACGTTTTATCAAAAAAATATATAATTATCTTTTAGAAAAAGCAGATGTAATCGACAAAAGATTTCACATCGCTTATATCTCTTTCAATTTATACGAAGTTAAGAATAGAAGAAATCTTTGGGACTCAAATGATGACAAGTAATACTATGATTCTCAATAAGTATATGGAAAGATATCTCATAATTATCTAATTCTTTTGTAAGTCTTTTTCTGAAAAATGCCCTGGAAGCAATTCATTGATCGTTGTTAGAATAAAATCTCCTTTTAAATTTGCCAAAATGATTTGTGTGTCATCTCCACAAAATTCAGCGATAACTTGTCTACATGCACCACAGGGTGAAATTGGTCCGTCTGTATTTCCTACAACCGCTATCGCTTGGATTTTTTTGACACCCTCTGAAACAGCCTTAAATACTGCCGTTCTTTCCGCACAATTTGTCAAACCATATGAGGCATTTTCAATATTGCATCCACGATATATCAAATTGTCAGCTGTCAACAGTGCTGCACCTACTTTGAAATTTGAATATGGGACATAAGCTTGTTTACTCGCCGATATCGCTTCATCAATAAGTTGTTTCCATTCCATAAAGAACCACCCTTTTATGTTTTTTGGAGCAAAAAAGCAATGATATACTTTCTTGCTCCAACCCTAATAACATCATTGTAAACCAGTGTTTTTCAGAATGTACCCCATTATTCAGTTATAATCGTATGAATTAATTTAGGAGTGTCAGCTTTGTTTGATATAGAAATATTTTCATAAATTTTAGCTTTTACATCTTCAACATTTTCGCGATTTGCATGAATAGTAACTAATGATTCACCCGCTTTTACATTTTCACCAACCTTTTTATGCAACACTAAGCCAACAGCTAAATCAATCTCATCTTCTTTTGTTGCTCGACCTGCTCCTAAAAGCATTGCAGCGATGCCAATTTCATCTGCCACAATGTTAGAAACAACACCTGAAGTTTTAGCTGGTATATCAATTACATATTCAGCTTGTGGTAATTTTTCCGGATGATCTACGATAGAGCTGTCCCCACCTTGATTACGCAAGAACTCTTTAAATTTTTCAATTGCCTTTCCGTTCTTCATCGCTTCTTTTAACCTTTCACGTGCTTCTTCTAACGTATCCGCTTTTTTAGCGAGCACAACCATCTGACTTCCTAATACAAGAACCAATTCAGTTAAGTCTTCTGGACCTTCTCCTCTTAATGTATCGATGGCTTCCTTCACTTCAAGAGCATTACCAATCGCAAAGCCTAGAGGTTGTGACATATCTGAAATAACAGCCATTGTTTGACGACCAACATTATTACCGATCCGCACCATTGCATATGCTAATTTTCTCGCGTCTTCTTCTGTTTTCATAAATGCGCCAGCACCTGTCTTCACATCGAGGACAATTGCATCAGCACCAGCCGCAATTTTTTTACTCATAACAGAACTTGCGATTAAGGGAATGGAATTCACCGTTCCCGTCACATCACGCAATGCATATAACTTTTTGTCAGCAGGCGTTAAATTTCCAGATTGTCCAATAACTGCAACTTTATTACGGTTTACGATATCAATAAACTGCTCTTTCGTAATTTCAACATGAAATCCTTCTACGGCTTCTAATTTATCAATTGTACCACCCGTATGTCCTAAACCTCGTCCAGACATTTTCGCAACCGGCACATCTAAGGCAGCTACCAATGGTCCTAAAACTAATGTTGTTGTATCCCCAACTCCACCAGTAGAATGTTTATCTACTTTAATTCCTTCAATCGCGGATAAATCAATCGTATCTCCAGATTCAACCATCGCCATCGTTAAGTCAGCACGTTCCTGATCAGACATATCCTGGAAATAAATAGCCATTGCAAGGGCGCTTACTTGATAATCAGGAATAGTTCCGTCTGTATACCCTTTTATAAAAAATTGAATTTCCTCTGCTGTTAGTTCTTTCCCATCACGTTTTTTTCCAATAATATCTACCATTCTCATGCGCTGAGTCCTCCTTTTAAACTATTAAGCCAACAATCGTTGCGGATAAAAAGCTTACTAAAGTTGCTCCAAAAACCAATTTCAATCCAAACCTCGCTACTACATTCCCTTGTTTTTCATTTAAGCTTTTAACCGCACCAGCAATAATCCCAATGGAAGAAAAGTTTGCGAATGAAACAAGGAACACCGATATAATAGCAGTTGTTCTTTCCGTGAAGTGAAAATTTCCTTGTGTTAAATTTGTCATAGCCACAAACTCGTTTGATACCAGTTTTGTCGCCATAATGTTACCGGCGTTTACCGTTTCATGCCAAGGAATTCCAATAATAAAGGCAAAAGGAGCAAATACATAACCTAGAAGTTCTTGGAATGAGATACCAATTATCCCCTTGAACAGGGCATTTATTAGAGCAATTAAAGCGATAAAGCCGATCAGCATTGCCGCTACCGTAATAGCAACTTTAAAACCATCTATTATATACTCTCCTAATACTTCAAAGAAGCTCCTTTTCTCTTCCTCTCGTACTTCTAACATATCTTCTTCTTCTGTTACTTCATAAGGATTAATGATGGAAGCAATAATAAATCCGCCAAACAAGTTAAGCACTAAAGCGGTTACAACATATTGCGGTTTTAATAATACCATGTATGAACCAACGATAGACATCGAAACGGTTGACATTGCAGATGCACATAATGTGTATAATCTTCTTTCAGATAATAAACCTAACTGCCTCTTTACAGAAATAAACACTTCTGATTGTCCTAAAATTGCTGAAGCCACAGCATTGTAGGATTCCAATTTCCCCATACCATTTATTTTATTTAAAGCTAGCCCAATATACTTTACAATAAATGGTAATACTTTTATGTACTGTAAAATACCAATTAGAGCTGAAATAAACACAATCGGCATTAATACACCTAAAAAGAAGGAGAATTCTTTCTGGTTTAATAAACCGCCAAATACAAAATTAATCCCTTCTCCAGCATACTTTAACAACTGTCCAAAACCATTTGCAATTCCAGCGATGAGCACATTTCCTAGGCTTGTATTTAATAGTACAAAACCTAGAACAAACTGCAATACAAGCATAATGATAAGAGGACGATATTTCACTTTTTTTCTATTATTACTTGCAAGCCATGTGATACCTAAAATAATGACGAGACCTATGATACCTATTATATACTTCACAAAACACACTCTCCTTTTCATGTATCCGCTTTCATATTTTCAAAAAGTAAACAACCTATTCTTCAGTCATTTATAAATCTATTATTCCAATGTTTTGATGGATTAGTAGTTAACTGTAGCACTTTCTTTATCATGTAAGACAATCACAAGACATGCACTTGCACCAATTCTAAAAGATGACCTATCCTCTGGTTTTGGAGTGAGAGTCTGAAAATATACTTTATAATCCAGCCCAAACATCTTTGGCGTATCGTCCTTCTTTCTGAAGTTTTTCTAACCATTGGTCGGCTTCTTGTTCCTCAACTCCATGAACCTCCTGATAAGATTTTTTCAGTGCAGCTTCTACATCAGGTGCCATTCTGCTTCCATCTCCACATATATAAAGCCGGCCGCTTTGATCGAGAATACGAATTAACGCTTCCGCATTCAATGCCATTACGTGCTGCACGTATGTTCTCGGAACTCCTTCTTTCCGTGAAAAGGCTGTATGAAGGGTCATCACTCCGTTCTTCTCATATTGTTGTAGTTCTTCTCTGTAAATAAAGTCTGCCTCATTACGGCATCCAAAGTAAAGATGTGCCTCACCCAACGATTTCCCCTCTTGTTTCATGGCATCTCGAGCTTGCAGGAAACCCCGGAAAGGAGCCAATCCTGTACCAGGACCTACCATAATAATTGGTGTTTCAGCTTCTTCTGGCAGCTGGAAGTGAGACTCTGGAGTTCTGATAAACATCATGACATCTTCGCCCGGTTTACGGTCAGCCAAATAATTAGAAGCTACCCCGCGATATTCTCCTAAACCGCTCCAGGCAGGATCTTGAACCACTGCCACTGTAATACTCACTCGCTCCGGGTTTACTCGTGGTGAACTGGAGATGGAGTAATATCTTGGTTTCAAAGGACGTAAAAGTTCTAAAAACCGCTCAAACGGCATTTCACAAGCTTTATATTTTTCTAGCAAATCTAACATAGAAATACGTTTTTTTAATACCTGCTCGTGATAAACCCCTTCTTCGAGTAATGATTCCAGTTCACGTTTATGCGGAGGGCAGACGGTGAAAGCAGCAAGTTCCCGTATTTGTGCTCGGGTGGCAGCATCCTGTACTTCCACACTGTATAGGAGAAGATCACGAAGACTCACTTCCCGATCCAGAGGCAAATGAGCCACACTGCGTCCACTTGCTGTAAGTACTACTTGGTCATTTTCGTTTAATTTATACCTTTGAAGAACACGATTGACGTTTTCCTGGCTGTTCGCAGGCAATACTCCAAGATGGTCTCCTTCTTGATAGGTCAAACCATTGGGCAAAATAATTTCAATATGCCGGGTGCTTCTGCCGCTGCCAACTGACTGTAATTCCTGGTTTTCCACCACCTTGGCATAAACCGCTTCGTAGGATCGCGCTAGGGGAGATCCTCCTGTTCCTTTTACAAACTGGAGACTTAGTGTGTTCCGATCCTTTTCCACATCGTCACTAATCTTCAGACCAAAAGCTTCGATAGCGTCCGACCACATTTTTTCTTTCCATTGATCAAGCTGTTCTTCAAAGTCTCCGCTTGCATCACCTTCTCCCCTGGTGGAGAACCGAATTGCTCCTTTTTCAGAAAGCTGTTTATCAATAAATCTTGGAACATCCTGATAAGTACTAGCCCAATTGTGGTCTCCACAGCCAAATACAGCATACTGAACTCCAGAAAGTTCGTCTGGTTGAACAGCTTCTAGCCATTGTACGAACTGGCCAGCATTACTTGGCGGCTTTCCATTATAGGAAGAAGTCACGATTAAGACTGCTCCTTCTTTTGGAAGCGACCCTATTCGATCATTAAGAACAGCCACTTCTGTACGGACACCATGAAGAGTAGCGGTATCAGCGAGTTCACGTGCTACCCCTTCAGCAGTCCCGGTATCCGATCCATAAAGAACAAGCAATGGTCGGTTATTAAGTCCTTGAATGGTCGATTTGGGATCAAGATTATCCTTCTCCGTCTCTATTTTACTGTCGGCTAGCACTTCTTCTGTCACCAAAACAGACTGTTGAAAAGCAGACTGATTGCGCGGTTGAACTTGTATGGTAAAATTCCCTGGCTTTAATGTTAAAGTTTGTTTAATATCAAGTTGATAGTCCTTATAATCGATAAATTCAAAATGCCTCAGAAGCATCCCCAAAACAAGTGTTGCTTCGTGAAGAGCAAACTGCATACCAATACATGCCCGTTGGCCGTTTCCAAATGGCTTATAGGCTTGGTGAGGTATTTGTTTTTGATCCTCAAACCGTTCCGGACGAAACTGCTCTGCGTCTTCTCCCCATGCATCCTTATCTCGGTGCAGTTGAGGGATCAGCACTGTTACCCTTTCCTGTTCTTTCTTAATGGGATACTTTCCACCAATAATCGTATCTTCTTTTGCATAGAGACTGAATGCGGGTGCTGTCGGCCACAAACGCAGTGATTCATTTAAAATCATTCGGACATATTTAAGCTGCAAAACCTGCTTGTATGTCGGAGGGGAGCCTGTTAGGACTTGATCTACTTCTTCGTAGGCTTTTTTCAGCTTATCAGGTTTTTTTAACAGAAAGTAAAGTGCAAACGACAATAATCCACTTGTTGTTTCATGTCCCGCGATGAGAAACGTAATAATCTGAAATCGGATATTTTCATCATCCAATTTCTCTCCTGTTTCGGGATCACTTACATTCAACATACGAGAAAGCAAGTCGTTTTCCTTTTGATTTCTACTAGATTTGCGTTCAGCAATAATACTGTCTACCAAACTAAACATCACTTGAATGTCATGTTGGAACTGGCGTTTTGTTCGGATCATCAACTTATCTTGCAAATCCAATCGTTGAATTTGATGCATGGCTTCATCAAGAGCACGAACCATGCTTGTAATAAAAGGATGTGGTGTTTCTCTATAGTAACTGTTAAAACGGTAGTTAAAAGCACATAATCCGATGGTGTCTAGAGTGAGACGTGTCATATCACCTGGTACATCAACGGTATCATTTGGATTAAGCCGTGCCCACTTTTGAACAAGCTGAATAGCAATATCCACCATCATCGCATGGTAATCCTTCATCGCACGTTGGCTGAACGTAGGCATAAGAATATTATGAGCTTTTCTCCAATTCGGTTCATCAGTCCAACTGGTGAATAATCCATCTCCTCCAAAAGCACGGACTTTTTCCAAGGCACCTTCTACACTTTTAGTAAAACGAGATTCATCACAGACTTCTGCGACCAGTTCATGTCCTGAAACAATAATGGCGGAATCCCCTGGAGTTTGCAGCCGAAAAATAGGACCATATTCCTCGGCTAGTTTCATAAAGGATAGAATTGGTTTATCTTTATCAATTAAAGGTACATTACCAAGCGGTCCAAAGGTTTTAGGCTGAAGAATCATACTATTCCCGTCCATTTCATTACATCCTTTCTCTAATCTGCTAAATGCCCGATTCATTACCATCCTGCCCCTCTTCCAAAAATTCCAATCATCGAATGAGTTTCCTTTATGCTGACAACATAAGATGAAAAGCATTATTTTTTTCAACTTCCCTCTTCATTTTTAAACGACGAACTACTCTATCGAGCTGACCGACAAAAGTAAGAATTTCTTCCTTTGAAAATTCAGACCCTATTAACTCATTCAGCTTTCCATAGATCGCTTTCTCAGCTGTTTCCATCAACTGCATTCCTTTCAAGGTAAGTGATACAATATTTTCCTCATGTCTTTGTATTATTACAGGATAAATGAAAATAATTAACAGCTCATGTCTTGAACTTATATTTTCCTCAAACCCCAACAGTTTTAAGATGAATCAAAGAAAAAGGACATGTTTCTCATACACTTGACTTTTATCCTAAATACAGTAAAATAGATTCGGAATGAACATTCATTCCTATAAATGAGGTGAAAATAGATGTCTAAAAATAAACAAGAGGATATTTTTGAAGCAGCAATGATCTTATTTGCGAATCGTGGCTACGATGGTACTACCATACCAATGATCGCTGAAAAAGCCAAAGTGGGTGCTGGAACAATTTATCGTTATTTTGATAATAAAGAATCACTTGTCAATTCTTTATTTGTGAAATGTGTAGTTCAGTTTTCGGATGGATTAAAAAATAATTTTCCTTTTCATTCTACTATTCGTGAACAGTTCACTCATATTTATTATCGAATGTTCGAGTTTGCAAAAGAAAACGACCAAGCGTTTCTTTTTATAAATTCCCATCATGATGGTTATTACCTAAATGAGAAAAGCAAGACAACATTTCAAGGTTTTTTAGATTTTATTATCCGAATCATAGAAGATGGAAAGCAGAAGGAAATGATTCGACCATTACCTTCACCTGCTTTAATCGCCATTGTTTACGGATCTTGTGTGATGTTATTTAAGCTTTTCCAATGTGGAGAAATTACAGATACCCCAGAGTTACTAAAAGAACTGGAAGAAAGCTCCTGGGATGCTATTCGGGTCATATGATTCAATAGCTTTGGAACGAACGGAATGAATATTCATTCCGTTGAGCGTTATAATACGAATTTCAACAAGAACAAGGTGATGTCATTGAAAAAGTTAAAAAGTTGGAGAAGTCTTTCCTTTGTCTTATGGATCATAGTTACTACTCTCCTATTATCAACAATGCCTAATCTAGATCATCTAGTAAAAGAAAAAGGACAAGTGACAACTCCAAAAACGGAACAAAGTTACATTGCTAACGAGATGCTCAAACAAATGGATAAAAAAGGAGGTGAAAAATATGACGTGATAGCGGTCTTTACCAGTGGAAACAATAATGCTTTGACTAGCAAACAAAAAGCACAGATAGCCTCTACTATCAATAAGTTAAAAGCCAAACAAAAACAACTGGGAATTAATGAAATTGTTTCACACTTAGATAGTAAAGAAATCGAAAAGCAATTAGTTTCAAAAGATAATACTACAATATTGACGCAAATCTCCATCGACAAAAAGCATGGAGACATATCAAAAGTCACTCAAAAGCTTAACGATATTGTGAAAACAAAAGATGTGAAATCGTATTTAACGGGAAGCGACTTGATCAATGATGATTTTACAAAATCCACACAAGAAGGAGTAAAAAAGACAGAAGTCATTGCAATTATTTTCATTGTCGCTGTGCTAATACTTGTATTCCGTTCTCCAATTGTGCCTATTATTTCTCTTCTTACAGTTGGAGTTTCCTATTTGGTTTCACTGGGCGCAATTGCTCAACTGGTAGATAAGTTGAATTTTCCTTTTTCTAATTTCACACAAGTATTTTTAGTCGTAGTACTGTTTGGAGTTGGCACAGACTATAACATATTATTGTTTACCCGATTTAAAGAAGAACTTAGCAAACAAAGTGATGTACATTTAGCTGTAAAAGCTACACTTCAAGCAGCAGGAAAAACCATATTGTACAGTGGATTAGCCGTTTTTATCGGTTTTGCTTCTCTCCTTTTGGCCAATTTCAAATTGTATCAAGCTACTTCGGGAGTAGCGATTGGAGTTGCGGTTCTACTTCTTGTATTAATAACGTTGAATCCATTTTTTATGGTATTGCTGGGAAAAGGGATGTTCTATCCCATTAAAAAATTTGAAGGACATGGAGAAAGTAAATTATGGGGATTTTTAGCGAAAAATTCAGTGACTAGACCGTTTATTTCCGTCGTTCTCGTTTTTACTTTAGCCATTTCGGTTATTTTTAGTTACTCTCGAGTGCTTAACTACAATGACTTGTGGGAAGTTGACAATAAATTTGAATCCAAACAAGGCATTAACACCATAGAAGATCATTTTCCATCCGGGTTTTCCTCTCCAGCAACATTGGTCATTCAATCCAATAAAAAGTTAGACCAAGCAAGTCGTTTACAAACATTAGATGAACTAGCGGATGAAATCTCAAAGGTCAAAGGTGTTGCAGAAGTTTACTCCCCTACTCGTCCAACTGGGGATAAAATTAAAGAATTGTATATAAAAAAGCAGGCAAGTGAACTGAATAAAGGATTAAGTTCTTCCAACACAGGAATTGGAAAAATTAACAAAGGATTAACTTCTGCAAAGGACCAAATGGGCAGCAGTGATACAAGTAGTCTTTCCAATGTACAGAAATTGATTGATGGAACAGATGCTACAAAAAGTGGTGTGTCTAAATTAGAAAATGCCATCAATAAACTTTCAACTGGGATCAATGGTGGTGCAGCAGGAGCACAACAAATCGAAGCTGGTTTAGCTTCATTAAGCCAAAATATCAATACACTTTCTACTGCCACTTCCCAACTTTACTCGGCATACAATCAATTAGCAAATGGATTAAGTTCTTATAGCCAATATTTCAATAGCATCTCTCAAGCAATCGAGAGTGCAGAAAATGGTTACCAACAAATTGAAGCTTCTATGAATAACTTAATCAAAACAAGACCAGACTTAGCAAATGACCCTAACGTGCAACAGACACTAAGAGTTGCTCGATCTGCACAAATCCAATTGAATCAGTTATCCAACCAAGTGAATCAACTTGCTGTCCAACATCAATCGGCCATGGCTTCGTTTAGAAAAGCCAATAATTCTTTGTCGAGAGTTAATGCTGGTTTGAATCAAATGAAAACCGGTGTTGTCCAGTTACGCAAAGGTGCAACTGATTTGAAAACAGGATTGAACCAAGGTGCTACTGGTTCACGTCAAATTGCTAATAAAACAGGCGAACTTCAATCTGGATTAACTCAAATAAATCATGGTCAAGTCCAATTGTTACATGGGCTGAAAGATTTACAAGCAAATATGGGGCAATTGCAGTCCGGTCTTTCTTCCAGCACCAAGGGACTGAATAAAGTAAGCAATGGTCTAAACGATGCGCAAAAGTATTTAAATGGTTTAAGTGAATCTCAGAGTTCTGAACAATTCTACATTCCAACTAAGGTACTAAAAAGTAAGGATTTCCAAAAGTCCTTGAATACTTATATGTCAAATGATAGGAAAATCGCTAAAATGACAATCATTTTAGACGTAAACCCTTATTCACAAGAGGCTATGCCCATTATAAAAGAGATAAATAAACAAGTGGATGCTAAATTAAGTGGAACCGATTTAAAAGATGCAAAAGTGGCAATTGGAGGGACAACAGCTAAAAATGTGGATCTAAAGGATGTAACACAAAGCGACTTCTTGCGTACCGCAACGATTATGTTAATTGGTATTGCACTTGTCCTTCTGGTCATCACACGCTCTGTATCGAATTCCATATCTATTATTGTTTCCTTAATACTAGTGTACTTTGCCTCTCTTGGTATTGGGGAATGGATTAGCTCCCATATTTTAAATGTAGAAATAATGAGTTGGAATGTTCCATTCTTTAGTTTTATTATGATCGTTGCTTTAGGCGTTGATTATAGCATCTTTTGGATAATGCGGTATAACGAACTAGAAGGAGATCGGGCAACACGAATGGTAGATGCTTCCCGTCACATTGGCGGAGTAGTATTATCTGCTGCTATTATTTTAGGGGGTACCTTTGCGGCTTTGATTCCTTCAGGTGTGTTAACACTTATTCAAGTAGCATCTGTTGTTGTCGTTGGTCTTTTCTTACTGAGTGTCATAGGTATTCCCATACTATTACCTGCTTTAATGGGCTTAAAGCAAAAGCTTGATCGTTTTATCAAGAAATAAATGAAAGACTCTAGTTGAGCAAAACTAAATACAAAAAACCCCAATCGAAGTTATGCACCTCAGATAAGGACACAAGTCAATTAGCGGACGAAAATAAATAAATGAAACTAGACGGCTTTATTCCTTTATTTTAAAGGAATTAAAGCCGTTTCGTCTTTTTTGTATTATAAAACTGTAGACCATATTAACTTCCTTTTATCACATCCATGCCTTTTTTAAGAGCTTGACACCGAGTTCCATTTCTTCACAAGAAAGATTACTAAAACCGAGTTTAATTATTGGTTCGTCCGAATTATTTATAATGAAGTAGATAGAGGTAGGATACACTTTCACCCCCTGACAAGAAGCACGATTTATTAACCATTCTTCTGAATGCTTTAAGTGTACTTTGATTAATACGTACAAACCAGACTGCTCGCCAATGATAGAAATATTTTGCCCGAATTCTTTTCTTAATACAGATACGACGTGCTGCATTTTTCGTTTATAGACAAGACGCATGCGTTTTATGTGACGACTCCATTCCCCCTCCTCCATAAATTTAGCCATTGTGAGTTGACTAAGAATAGAAGTAGTACTTTCGAAATGAAGAAATTGATTTTTGTAAAGAATTAATAGAGGCTGTGGCAACACCATATAACTTAAACGGATTCCTGGAAGAAAGGACTTGGAGAAATTTCCTAAATATATCACTCTTGCTGAATCAATGGATGCTAGAGCTGGGAATGGTTGTTGTGTATAGCGAAATTCACTATCATAATCGTCTTCAATAATGTACCCAAGCCTCTTGTTAGCCCAATGAATAAGCGCATGACGCTGCTGAATGGGCATACTCACCCCATATGGACTATGATGGGAAGGCGCGACGTAGATGAGGCGTGATTTCATTTGTTCCAATGATGAAAAATCAGCACCTGTTTCATAAACGGGTAAAGTTTCAAGTGTAAAATCATTTAATTGAAAAGCCTCTCTAGCACCATCATATCCAGGATCCTCTATGATAACACTAGAAACATCATCCTTCAGAATATGACCAAGATAGAGAAGTAACTGCTGAGTACTACTACCAATAATAATGGCAGCTGCATCTGTTTTCACCCCGCGGGATTGAAGCAAATATGCAGCTATTTGTTGGCGCAGATTCACTTCCCCCAAAGGTTCCCCATAAAAAAAGCTCTCTTTCAAAGTTAGTACTTGATTGGATATTTTTCTCCAAGTTTTCAGAGGGAAATGCGTTTGATCTACCGTACCCGCACGAAAATCAACAATATAAGGTTTCTCTGATGGTGTTTGCTTTTTGTTAGGAGACGTTGACGATTCTCGGAAAATATAAGGCTCTAATTCATTTACAAAATATCCTTTCTTTCCTTCTCCACGAATATAACCTTCTGCTACAAGCTGCTCATATGCCATTAATGTTGTATTTCGGCTTACCTGAAGGGAGTCTGCAAGTTGACGAATGGAAGGCAATTGCTCGTCTGCCAGTAAGTCGCCTTGTTCAATAAATAATTTAAATTGCTCATATATTTGTTTGTATTTAGGAGCATCATCTTTAAAAGTAAAAATGGTATTTTTCATTTGAATTCTCCTCTGACATGTACTATTAATTCATGTTGTACCTTTTTATATGTCAGTTTATATCTTATTATTTTTTATGAATCATTAACTTATACTGTTTTATCATTTGACTTACGAGGTTATAAGAAGGAGGAGTTTAATCATGTATATTCCTAAGTATTTTAAAGTGACTTCCATTGATGAAATAGAGGAATTTATTTCGAAAAATTCATTTGGAACACTTGTTACAACAAAGAAAAACAGGCCAATCGCTACTCACTTACCTTTATATCTAGAAAAGAATGTTGATGGTCATTACCATATTACAGGGCATATGGCTTATGGAAATCCTCAATGGAGAACATTTAAAGAATCAGAAGAAGTTTTGGTTATGTTTCAAGGACCTCATGCTTATATATCCTCTTCTTGTTACAACCACGAAAATGTTCCTACATGGAATTATCAAGCTGTCCATATCTATGGAAAAGCAGAAATAGTAACAAAAGAAGAGTTAATAGACGGACTTAGCAAACTGTTATATAAATATGAAGGGCATCGTGAAAACCCGATCTTATGGGATAAACTTTCTTCTGATTTGTTAGAGACTGAATTAAAGGGAATTATCGGTTTTAAAATCAAAGTGCAAGAGGCTCAAGCAGCATATAAGTTAAGTCAAAATCGCGATGAAGAGAACAAAAATAATATTGTTCGCAAACTATATGAAGAGAATGATGTGAATTCACATCAGTTGGCAGATGCAATGAAGAAAAGTTGGGAAAAAAATGATTAGAGTTTTTTTATCCTTCTAAACAACAAGTATGGTTTGTAAAAAGAGTTCAAAGTTACATTCTTTATTGTTTTAGGAGTATTTTCCGCTTTTGCGAGCCCCTCTAAAACATAATCGTTAGAAAATGAAATGGAGAGATATTTTGATGCCTAGATTTATCATTGAAGAAGATTTTTGGTCGTTATTCCCTTGTGCAAAAATAGGAACTGTTATTTGTCAGGGAATTGATAACTCAATACAGGACATTGAAACTTACGAGAAGATGCTGCAAGAGGCAGAGAAAGAAACACATAAATTTCTCAATCAGGAGGAATTCAGTAGGAATTCAGTCATATCTGTTTGGCGAGAAGCTTTTCAGAAATTCAAGACTAAAAAAGGCGCGAGGTCTTCCATTGAAGCTTTATTAAAAAGAGTGAAAAAAGGCAACCATATCGGAACAATAAACCCGCTTGTTGATATCTATAATTCCATTTCATTGCGCTATGCGCTTCCATGTGGTGGAGAAGATATCGACAATTTTGCAGGTGATATTCGGCTAACGCAAGCAAATGGAAACGAACCATTTATCCCATTAGGAAATGATGAAAATGCACCTCCATATGAAAGTGAAATTGTTTATAAGGATGATGAAGGTGCAATATGCAGATGCTGGAATTGGCGTGAAGCTCAGAGAACGATGCTAACAGAGAATACAAAAAATGCATTCCTCTGTGTTGAATTGATAGATGAAACAAGAAACGATGAGTTTCATTTGGCACTTAAAGAATTGTCTGAGTTAGTTTCACATCATCTTGGTGGTATTGTGAAGATCGATGTGTTAGATAGGAATAATCGGGAAATTACCATCTTCGGTTAGTCAAATTGCATTTATAGATGGTCTTTGTTCTGGAAATGGTATACCCCTCTTCCCTTGTCGTCGAAGATATCGACGAACTGGGGGATTTTACCCGAACAAGCGAGCTCCTGGTATGGGGCTCGCTCTCTATTTACATATCCTCAACTAAATGGCAACGCTTTTATAGATTGCCTATATCCTCTAATAAGTCTTACTAATAATCTGTATCACTTATTACTAGGTTGAAAATATAACTGAATAGCGAATGCAGCAATTCACGTTTGTATCCAGCTAATCAGTCGGTATTATCTATTGAATTTATTTTTTTCCCAATCGCTTCCTGATACTCTGATTCAAATCTTCCCGATACTTGGCGACATAGGTTTTAGCGTTTGTCACTAGTTCATCGGCAAAGGACGCCACGTCGTCCCCGGTGATTTCCAGCACTTGTCTGCCATCCGCCGCACCTGCTTCGAACAACTCGATTAATTCATACTGAATGCGCAGCATATCCATCCCGCTGCCCGCCGAGAAATTCCACATGTAGTTTTGAATTTTCTTAAATACAAACTGGTAGTCCTCTGGCAAGGCCTCAACTCGTGCCATCATCATCTTATACTCTTTTTTATCACTAATCATTTTTTTGAATATTTCCATCATGCGATTTTTCCTCCTTATTTATAAAGCTGAACAAGACACTACAAAAATATCGGACGAAATATCTTATAAGCTAGATAGACTTCAAGGCGTTGATTTTCGATGAAACAAAATCCCATTTCTTCCAAAACAATTCAAGTTCCTTGCGGCCAGCCTCATTAAGTGAGTAAAACTTGCGTGGCGGCCCCATATCGGACGGTTTCTTTTCTATGTTCACAAGTTTTTTCTTTTCTAATCTCATGAGGATGGTGTAAACCGTTCCTTCCACGACTTCGGTAAACCCTAACACATTCAGTCGGTGGGTAATCTCATAGCCATAGGTTTCATGACGGCTGATGAGTTCCAGTACGCAGCCTTCCAGCGAACCCTTCAGCATTTCAGTTAAATTTTCCATGTTCTTGAGCCTCCTTTATTTCGTCCCTCCTCTATATTACCTGACTTACTTTCAGTATAACGTAGTACCAAGGGGCATTTTTGCCTAATAGCATTTGGAAAATCACGCTATTAAGTATTACTCATTACACGTACATAGTAACACCAAGTAGCAGAAGATGTCAACTTTTTTCCTTAAAATATTTTTGCACCCTACTAAGTACTTCTGTTCCTAAGTTTTTTTACAAAAGAAATCATATTATGAATAACACGATGAATTACAGAAATCAGGACAATCGAAACAATACGATTCGAGTCAGGTTGAAATCCGTTTCAACTCGATTTTTAATTCCTCTGTCACACTTGAAGGTAATGTTTTGATTCTCACTTCTTTTCAAATCTATCTAATTAATACAAGTGAACTCCCACTTCTAGGGTGGTGGGAGTATTCATTTATTGTTCGTTACAAAAATGATCACCTATCCGATACAATTAATACATCTACATATTGCAAACGTTGCATAATCACATTAATAATCGAACCTTTCCAAATCTCATCCCACCGAGTGCGAGCAGACATCCCCATGATGATTTGAGTAATTTGATATTCCTCACACACTTCTACAATCTGTTCCGCTACTTTTCTCGACTTTGCTTCTTGCAGAATAAAGGCCGCTTCAAATTGTTCTGCTAATTTTTTCATCTTCTCTAATTCTTTTTTCTGCCCGTCGTTCATATTACGTGGATGAATGTGTAGAATGGATATCTCCGCATTTAAGCGATCCGCAATTCTCCATCCTCGACGAATCAATTTTTCCGCATTTGGTCCATAGTGGATACAGACAAGTATTTTCTCGTGTGCTCCGGTCGGTTGCTCAATCCCAAGTTCTGTCCGTTCTTTTTCCAGCCTCATATCAATATCATCTGCTACTTCTCGCAACGCTAACTCCCGTAAGGCGACTAAATTTCCTCGACGAAAAAACTGGTTTAAGGCTCGCTCAATCTTATCTTTGCTGTATACTTTCCCTTCCTGAATGCGGTCACGAAGAGTCTCTGGGCTTACATCGATGACTTCTACCTCATCCGCTTCTCGTAACATGGCATCTGGAACTCGTTCGTTTACTTGAATCCCTGTAATGCGTTCCACAATATCGCGAACACTCTCAAGATGTTGGATGTTTACTGCGGTCCATACATGAATCCCGGCTTTTAATATCTCTCCAATATCTTCATAGCGCTTCTTGTTTTTAGAACCAGGGACATTGTTATGAGCAAGTTCATCGACAATTACTACTTCTGGATTTCGTTGTAGTATACCTTCTACATCTAAATCTTGGAGTTCTTTGCCTTTGTAATGGATCATTATCTTTGGGATGATCTCTAAATCTTTGATTTCAGCCGCAGTTGTTTCCCGCCCATGTGTTTCAATTAGTCCAACTACAACATCGATGCCTTTCTCTTTTAAATCGTGGGCATCTCGCAGCATATGAAAGGTTTTTCCAACACCTGGGGCCGCCCCAATGTATATTTTCAGACGGCCTCTTTGCATTTTTTCGATCTTTGCTATAATCTCTCCTGGACTTAATCGTTTATAATTGGTCTCACTTTGTAAACTGCTCATCTTTTCCAAACCCTTTATTTTGCCTGAGATGGCATCCATTTTTGCAAATCCATG
Organism: Shimazuella sp. NTD250; assembly: GCF_059510375.1. NCBI lineage: Bacteria > Bacillati > Bacillota > Bacilli > Caryophanales > Thermoactinomycetaceae > Shimazuella > Shimazuella sp. NTD250. The sequence goes on from NZ_JCAJZS010000005.1 coordinate 226,895, forward strand.
TTTAATGCTAATACATTGACATGCGGGTCACCAAAAATTCCAAGCATTCTACCTTCTATATGTTTCTTCACTAACTGCTCCAATTGCTGTGTTGTTATTCCTGTTGCTTTTGACACAGCAGGAATTTGAAATCGGGCAGCAGCAGGGCTGATATCGGGATCAAGACCAGAGCCTGAATTTGTGATGAGATCCAGTGGGATATCAGCAATAGATTTGCCCGGATTTTTTGCTAACCATTCTTTTGCTGCTTGCTCTGTCCGTTTGATCATCTCTTGATTAGATGGTGCATAGTTTGGTGTTCCGGAAGCAGCTGCATCATAGTGGATGGAAGAAACACGTCCATGAAAATACTTTGGATCTGCAAAAGATTGTCCTATTAAATCAGAGCCAATCGCTTGGTGATGGTTATTGTACACGATACTTCCATTTGCCTGCTTTGGGAAAAGAACTTGGGAGATTCCCGTCATGACAAGGGGATAACCAAGTCCAAACAATACAATCATCACTATTGCTAAACGAATTGCTTTCATCTTACCTGTTCCTCCTTTAGAGAAATAACCCGATTAACAGGTCAATCAGCTTAATCCCAACAAATGGGGCAATTACACCACCAAGTCCATAGATTAGCAAATTACGCCGTAATAGCTGGACAGCGGGCATTGGTTTATAGGCGATTCCCTTCATGGCAAGCGGGATCAATATCGGAATAATGATCGCATTAAAGATCAATGCCGATAAAATAGCACTGGTTGGTGATGCAAGATGCATAAAGTTTAGAGCACTCATTTGCGGAATGGTTACCATAAACATCGCTGGTAAAATCGCAAAGTATTTCGCAATATCATTCGCAATACTAAATGTCGTCAATGCTCCACGAGTCATCAACAATTGTTTCCCAATCGATACGACTTCTATAATCTTCGTTGGATCAGAATCGAGATCAACCATATTTGCAGCTTCTTTCGCAGCAATGGTTCCACTATTCATGGCTAATCCAACATCTGCTTGAGCAAGTGCAGGAGCATCATTTGTACCATCGCCAGTCATAGCAACGAGTTTCCCTTGGGCTTGCTCTTCACGAATTACTCGGATTTTGTCTTCTGGTTTACTTTCGGCTATAAAATCATCTACTCCCGCTTCTTTAGCAATGGTAGCTGCTGTTAAAGGATTATCCCCTGTACACATAATGGTTTTGATTCCCATTTTCCTCAGTTCCGCAAATCGCTCTTGCATCCCAGGTTTTACGGTATCTTTTAAGTAGATAAGACCTACGATTTTGTTTCCAATGGAAACCGCAAGAGGAGTACCACCCTTTCCTGCAATCTCATCACTTTTTGCTTTTAAATCATTTGGAACCTGTCCACCCTGCTCCTGTACAAGTTTTTGAACCGCATCTACAGCACCTTTGCGATAAGAAATCCCACTTCCATCCATACCGCTGATTCTTGTTTCCGCAGCAAAAGAAATAAAAGTCGCTTGCTCATAGGGGGCTGGATCTACTATTAAACCTTGTTCTTTAGCAAGTTCCAAGACCGAACGCCCTTCTGGAGTCTCATCTTTTAAAGAAGCAAGTACAGCGCCTTCCCTCGCTTCTGCTTCGGTTGCTGTCCCCACTGGGATAAACTGTGCTGCCATCCGATTTCCAAAAGTGATCGTCCCTGTTTTATCCAATATCATCGTATTGATGTCCCCTGCTGCTTCGACCGCCTTTCCCGACATCGCCAATACATTAAACCGAGTCACCCGATCCATTCCTGCTATACCTATCGCGGATAGCAAACCTCCAATGGTTGTTGGGATTAAACAAACCAATAAAGCAATTAACGTGGCAATTTGTAACTTCACATTGACATAACCTGCAATCGGTAAAAGGGTAACCACCACCATCAAGAAAATGAGTGTTAAGGTAATGAGCAAGGTGTTTAAGGCTAGTTCATTGGGGGTTTTTTGCCTAGATGCCCCTTCCACCAAGGTGATCATTTTATCTAAGAAAGATTCACCAGGATCAGCAGTGATTTTTACTTGAATGGAGTCACTCACGACTTTCGTTCCACCTGTTACAGAACTAAAATCTCCTCCCGCTTCTTTGATAACAGGTGCAGATTCACCGGTAATTGCCGATTCGTCGATAGAAGCTAATCCCTCGATGATCTCCCCGTCTCCTGGAATCAAATCCCCTGTTTCTACTAAAACCACATCTCCTTTGCGTAAATCAGTTGAGGAAACTTGTTCGATCTCCCCTTTGCTATTCAACCGCTTAGCAATGGTATCTGACTTGGTCTTTTTCAAAGAATCTGCCTGTGCTTTTCCACGTCCTTCTGCAAGCGCTTCAGCAAAGTTGGCAAATAGGGTCGTGAATAACAAAATGAAAAATACAGCGATGGTATAACCAAGTTGATGTTGCACACCAAAAAAAGCAGGCATTAAAATCATGAGCAAGGTAATAACAGTCCCGATTTCTACCACAAACATCACAGGGTTCCGCATCATGATCAATGGATGTAATTTTTTCACACTGTCCACGAGTGCTTGTCTGATAATAGAGCCTTGAAACAGAGATTGTTTTTTTGTTTGGGTTGCCATCATTGTTCTCTCCCTTTCTATCGGATTGTTAAGAACTCTGCAATTGGTCCTAATACGAGTACTGGAAAAAAGGTCAGTGCTCCGACAATCAATACCGTTCCGGTTAAAATCACTCCAAAAGTCACATTGTCTGTACGAAAAGTACCAATCGTTTCTGGCACAGGCTGCTTTTTCATCAACGAACTAGCAACCGCTAACATGGCAATGATAGATAGATATCGACCAAGTAACATCACAATCCCAGCGGAGATATTCCAAAAAGGCGTATTGTCTCCTAATCCTTCAAATCCAGAACCGTTATTCGCGGCAGATGATGTATATTGATAAATAACCTGTGTAATTCCATGAAAACCGGGATTGCTAATGGCGTCTGTTCCAAGATGAGTCAGAAATGCAATAGCCGATGGGCCCAAGATCAATAAGGGATGAATCAGAAGTGCAATAACAATGAGCTTCATCTCTTTTGGTTCAATTTTTCGTCCTAAAAATTCTGGTGTTCTCCCTACCATGAGTCCAGCTAAGAAAACCGCAAGAATCGCATACATCAGCATGTTGACAAAACCAATCCCTTTCCCGCCAAATACGTTATTTAACATCATTAACGAGAGAGGAACTAATCCTCCGATTGGAGTCAAAGTATCATGCATGTTATTTACTGTACCTGTCGTAGCAGCAGTCGTTACAGCAGTAAACAAGCTAGTTTGAGCAATCCCAAACCGTACTTCTTTTCCTTCCATACTGCCTTCTGTATGAGAAAACCCCAATTTGTTAAGTGCAGGATTTCCTGCTTGTTCCGCTTGATAAGCTATTCCTAACATCACAATGAAAATAGCAAACATTGTCCCAAAAATAACTCTGCCTTGTTTTTTGTTTTTTACCATACGACCATACATCAGTGGGAGTGCTGCCGAAACAACCCACATCGATAAGATCTCAATTACATTAGTAAGTGCATTGGGATTTTCAAAAGGATGTGCAGAGTTTACTCCAAAAAAACCGCCACCATTGGTTCCAATATGTTTGATTGATTCCAGAGACGCAACGGGACCTAAAGCGATGTTTTGTACTTTTCCTGCTAATGTCGTAACTGTTGTGCTAGCATCTAATGTTTGTGGAACTCCAAGAGCCACTAAGAGCAAGGTTACAATTACCGATAGTGGTAAAAGCACCCGTACATTTGCCCGAACAAAGTCTTGATAAAAGTTTCCAATCAACTTCCCTTTGGTAGATAAGGCACGCATAATGGCAATCCCAACAGCCAAACCAGTTGCCGCTGAGGTAAACATCATCATCGTGACGAAAATCATCTGCGATAAAATAGAAAGTCCTGTCTCTCCGCTATAATCTTGTAAGTTAGTATTGGTCATAAAACTTATAACCGTATTAAAAGTAAGGGTTTGCTCCATATTGCCAATCTTGGCTGGATTCAGCGGTAAAAACTGCTGAAATCGCAAAATCAAATAGGAAATTCCGAGCAGAGCTATATTTGATACAATCAAAGTCAACACATATTTTTTCCAATTTGTTTCTTCTACATTTTTTATCCCAGCTATTCGATAAATAATTTTTTCAAATGGCAAAAAGAACTTATCCAGCTTTGTTTTTTCTTTTGCAAAAACTAGGTAAAGGTATTTGCTTAAAGGTATAGCGATGTTAATGAGTAAAAAGATTATAATGAGAAACTGTAGGAAAGCATTACCCATTTTTCAAAACCTCCATCATTCTTGTTTCCCTTAAAATTTTTCAGGATAAAGTAAAGCATAGATAAGATATACAAAAACAAGGAAAGTAACTGCACCAATAAACCAAATCATGAGGATTCCCCTCCATCTTCTATCTTGCTGCACCAGTGAGTAAATCCAATCAATAGAGCAAAACCTATGATCAATAATAAAATCATCGTGATATCTAGCATGTTCACCCTCCTAATCAAAAGCATTATTTCTCCCAGTGGAATGGAATCGAATAGATCACTCTAATAGGTTTTTCAAATGGACCAAAAATCAACCAAAAAATAAAGAAAGAGCTTTTTTTGAACGCAAAAAACCAACAGATGGTTATCCTGCTGGTTTTTAGGCACAACAAATAACCCTCCTCTCTGAACGCTTACGAGGTTAGCTGTCGGATTCGGATGCTGAGAGTCACCCTACTCTTTTAAAGTTTTATATACGATAAAAGAGATTCACCCCAATTAACACTTAGTGGTTCCCCCGTTCCCTAAGGATTCAGCGACTATAGGGAAAAGATTGTTTTTATGAAATTGAAGTAATCATACTCCTGAGGTATGGGAGTGTAAACATGCATTTAAGACATAAAACTGGCAAAAAGGAATGGTCTCACCTGATGTAAGCGCTTTAAACAGGGGATCTCTCTTCCGTGCTTTCGTTTTTGAATTTTTACTGTTTGTAATTAAATTATATTATATAGGAAGAAGCACAGGGAAATGGAACTGCATCGAGTTGGAAATTTTTTTATTTGGGATTTGCGCGATGTAATATTGAAATACAATATATGAAGAAAAAAAATCTAAGCCAAATAGAAAATGACTTAGGATCACAAGGACACCTAAGCCATTTGGTTTCATTTTTTAATCTTCCAGCTGATAAGGGACAATAGTAATGATAATTTTTTTTACTCGAAGCAAATTTGCCAAGATAAGAAATCCTGTTTGACCATGTAAGAAACTTTGCCACCACTTTTTCGCTATAAATTGAGGCATCATCACCGTTACTTGTGAATGAGATTTGTCTGCTTTCTTTTTCACCTTATCAATAAATCGAGTAAGCGGCAGTAAGACAGTTCGGTAAGGCGAATGAATCGTTACTAACTCTACATCTGTCTCCCATTCAACCCAATTCTTTTCCAGCGTATTGATGGACTCCTGACTTGAGCCTACATACACCGCTATTACATGATTAGAAATTGATTTAGCATAAACAAGCGATTGTTTCACTACTTTCGTTATATCCGCAACTGGAACAATAACCACGTTGTCAGCGCTGTTGATTTCTCTTAATTTAAGTGACAAATTAATTTGTAACTGGTCTGCTACTCGATCATAATGGCGGTGTATTCGATAGAAAATAAAAACGGACAAAGGGAGAAAAATAAGACTCATCCAAATTTGTTCAAACTTGGTGATAAAAAAGATGATTACAATCAAATAACAGATCAAGGCTCCTATAAGATTTATAGAAAACTTAATCACCCAATCTTTCGGCTTGGATCTTATCCACTTCACAACCATTCCCGTTTGAGACAACGAAAATGGAATAAACACTCCGATTGCATAGAGGGGAATTAGGTTTTCTGTGTTTCCTTTGAAAAGAATAATTAAGATAATAGATGCCAACCCAAGTGTCAAAATTCCATTGGAGTACCCTAGTCGATCCCCTCTTACCTTAAATGCTTTTGGCATATATTTATCTCTAGCGAGATTAAACGCAAGTAAAGGAAATGCCGCGAAGCCTGTATTTGCAGCTAACACCAAAATCAGGGCAGTTGTGGCCTGAATAAAATAATATAATATATCCCGTCCAAAGATAGATGAACTCAGTTTGGACAAAACAGTCTCTTTGTCCATCGGAGCAATCCCATACCAATAGGACAAGAAAACTATCCCTGAAAAAAGTATTCCTAAAATAACACCCATAATCCCTAACGTGAACGCTGCATTTTTGGAAGTAGGATCTTTGAAATTTGGTATCGCATTGGAAATCGCTTCTACTCCAGTAAGGGCTGAACAACCTGAGGAAAAAGCTTTTAATATAAGAAACAAACCAACTCCCATCACTGGTGTTCCAATTGAAGATTGGGCTTGTAAATTCACTTGGCCACTTACTATTTGATAGACACCAGCACCAATAAGCAAGATAAGCGCAATGACAAAGGCATAAACTGGATATGCGAGAATAGAAGCAGATTCGGTAAGACCTCTTAAGTTTAGCAAGGTTATTAAAGCTACGAGACATACAGCAATCGTTATTTGATATGGATGAAGAAAAGGAAAAGCAGAAGTAATGGCATCCGTACCCGCTGAGACACTCACAGCAACGGTTAAAATGTAATCAATTAATAATGATCCGCCAGCTATCAAACCAAAAGGTGTCCCTAGATTTTCTTTGGACACCATATAAGCTCCTCCGCCATTGGGATAAGCATGGATAATTTGCCGATAGGACAAAACCAAAGCCGTTAATAATACAAGTACACCTACTGCAATAGGCAAAGAATACCAAAATGCCAAGAACCCAACTGTAGCCAAGACGATAAGAATTTGTTCTGGACCATATGCAACCGAAGATAATGCATCCGAGGACAGAATGGCTAAGGCTTTTACATTGTTCAATCTTTCGTTTTGAGCTTCATTGGATTTCATCGGTCTTCCAATCAAAATTCGCTTCAATTTACGAAACATGAATGTAATTTCCCCTTTATCATAATGATGAAATTCAAATAACTTCCACAAGAAATTTCCAACCATGTTTCCTCAAACTCACCACATAAAAATATCACCTAGGAGATACATATAAAAAATTTATAAATGTATTTAATAACCCCTCTCCCTTATTAAAATTCTATCAATTTCAAAACTCCAATTGTATTAAGTTACTATTAAGATTCTATTTATTTAGACTAATTAAATAAAATTGGGGATTCATACTAATGAATAAAGGAAATAAACGCTCAAGGAAGAAGAACCTGCACAGCACCCTAGAAAATCCAAAACGCTGCAAACCATAAAATGTAATGGTTACAGCGCTTTTTTTAGTAGGAACATTAATTATTCCTCTTAATTATTTTCTTAAGGTTTTAATGCAAATTGTTTCTTTCTCCTGTTAGTCTTTTAAATTCTCTAAACTCTGTGCACCCATTCCAATTCTCTTTAATAAATCAATGAGCTGCTCTTTTTCATCATTTGAGATAAAGGATAAATTATGAGAAATGGTTGCAACGTGTTTGGGGAAAATCTCGTCAAATAGTAATCTTCCTTGTTTTGTCAGGACGACATTAGAAGTCCTTCTGTCATTGGGGTTTGGCCGTCTTTCTACAAACTCTTTTTTTTCTAACTTATCGACAACATATGTGATGCTCCCACTAGGAATTAAAAGTATCTCACTAATTTTTTGGACTGGCTGAGGTCCTTTACTATAAAGAAATTCAAGAATCATAAAATTTTCATCACTAATGTTATGACTTTCAATATCTTTCCGGATATTTTCAGCAACAGCTTTGGAAGCCTTCATCCAAACACGAAACAACCTCAAATCCAGATTACTTTGATCTTGCATTCACCCAGCCTCCATTCTATTTCCATTTTAATCCTTCCTTCATGTTCATAAACTTAAAGCAATGACCCAAAATTGATAAGGAATACAATTAACCCAAGAATCAATAAAACAATCGGCATCATCATTTTGCTAACAGGATCTTTCACTTTGAAATGTGTAAAAATTGCCCCAAGCATTGTCCCAACAATAAATAAACCACCCCATGCCGCTAATTTATCATTCCAAATACCCGAGATAACGAATACTGCTGCAATAACTTCGACCAGACCTGTAAATATTCTAAAGCCTTTTGGATATCCATAACGCTCAAATTCATCCGCCATTTGCTTGGAACTGAACTTCATAAATCCAAACATTAGGAATCCTAATCCTAATAAAATTTGCAGAATAATGGATAAAATGCCCATTAATAATCTCTCCCTTTTATCCTAATGATAGTTATCTTAAAAAAACATATCCTAATATAAGGATAAATATACCCTAACATTAGGATATGTGTTATGTCAACAAAAAAACAACCCAATTTAGGTTTTGGATTGTTGTGTATTATCTACTATCCTTCAGATGCTCTCTCCAATAATTACTTCCACCAATCCTAAAACTTCAGATGAGTAGAACGGATAAATGGAGCGAGTAAATCTTATGTAGTCAAATGTGGGATCAAACAAAATAGAAAGACAAAATTCCTTATATTAAGGAATTTTGTCTTTTGTTACTCTACTCTTTAAAAAGATATTGTAAGTATGCTCGAATTACATCCTTAGATTTCCCTTGAAAAGGAAGTACATGGTCTATCATATCTGGTAAAACATTGATCTCAAGAATTCCTTCATATATTTTATTTATTGGAACACTTATATCCTGACATCTAATATCAACTCCTGCAATATCAATTCGTAATGCTTTTGCTGCCTCTATTGCAATATTAGCGTTAGCAGTACAAATATCGTCAGTGCGATCTATACTTACACCTCCATTCAAAACATTACCACTTAGAGATAAATATACCTGTTCTCCTTTTTCTGGGATATCTTTAAGCGTTTTACCCTGTTTTTCTAAGTGAAAGAGCAAGTTATTTGACTCGATATTTATCTTTTTTAATGGTTTAAATTCTTCAGTGTTACTGCGTCGAAATGGATCTTCATTCAATTTAGCAATGAGCTGCTCTATCGTTGAATAACTATCGCCTTCAATAAATCCAGGTTGATGTTCTAACACACCTACTACTTTTCCATCTATCACTAATACTCGATAATCATAGCCTTCAATATATCTTTGAATAATTATTTTTTCACTATAAGAACTTGCTAACTTAATGGCATGATCGAGTTCATCTTCGTTTTCAATACCTAGTGTAATTCCAATACTACGATTAGTATCGAGTGGTTTTACAACTACTTTTTTATATTTGTTTAAAAAATCAACTGCTTCTTCACTTATTTTAGATACCAATATATAATCTGGTATAGGCAATCCAGCTCTTTTCAAGATAAGATTAGAAGCATCTTTATTTTTAGATATAAACCCTGCCATAAATGGTAGCTTGTGCGACCTTGTCTTGTTTATTATAATTTTTTTATTTTTATAAGATAACTCTAAGAAGTCTTCACAATCTGGTATTAACTGCTCACATTTTATTCCCATTTCTCTTGCCTTATCCATTATTAGTTTATTATGTAAATTTTGAACGTTATTTCGGCTCATACAAATCTCTCACTCCTGATTAAAAATCCTACAATTGTCCAGAATTGCGATCAGAAATACCTCGTCATGGCTGAGCACGAGACACTTGATCTGAAGTCTGGTTTGATTCGTCTGGGGATCAGTCAGCGCAGTCTCCATTGAGAAAGTGGCTATGTCTTTTCCTCTATCGTACAAAACACCTATAAAAATAGCAAAATCCTGATTAATTCAAATTATTCTCTCCAATGTCCGCTCTAAAACAATCACATCCTATAAACTTGCTGTTAACTCTTCTGCTAACTCTTTTCCGATGATGGATTCTAAATCATGTACCATTACTGCAAAAGAAATGAGTAGCTCCAACCTACTCATGATACAAATAAACTATTATTTTTGGCTAAAGGCAATTTTTAATCCTATAAGTACGAACAGAAACCCTTGAATAAAGCTAATTTTTTTAGAAAATGTCGGATTTTCACGTAGAAAATAACCTACTTTTCCAGCAAAAAAACTTATTAAAGTGAAAATTACTAGAGCTTGGATTAGAAATAGAAAGCCATAGACGAGCATTTGAAAGGAGACATTACCATTCTCATAGTTAATAAACTGTGGGAAGAAGGCTAAGAAAAACAAAGAAACTTTTGGATTTAATAAGTTCATTATGACCCCTTTTTTGTATAAAGATTTATAGTCTAAAGAGTCCTCGGTTTCTAGGTTTAAACTTGAACCTTTTTCTTTAAATGACTTATATGCTAAGAATAACAAGTATGCTGCTCCTGCATATTTTACTATGGTGAAAGCTAAAGCTGAATGATAAATTACTGCTGATATTCCGATAGTCGCAGCTGTAATATGTACTAATATTCCTGTACAAAGCCCAAGCGTAGTATAGATACCTGCATTTTTTCCTTTTGTTATACTCTGTGCCAAAGTAAATAAGTTATCTGGTCCTGGCATAAGGGTAAGAACTATTGCTGCACCTAGAAAAGATATTACAGATAGAAAATCCACGTTTATCCCTCCAATTTATTTAACATAACCTCTTTGGACTAATTCTTCCGCTTTCTCTGGATTTCGAATGGTATACAAAAATATTCTTCTCGCGAAAAAGGGCTGGAATTCTCCGACTCTTTTTTTGTATATACCATCGCCTTTCATCTTTGTTACCACGCGATTTTACAAAATGTTGGTGGAATCCCTATTCGATAATGACAGATTGTTCTCATCCTATCACGGATGATCAAAAGACAAAAAATATTAATCAATGAAAATGAACTTTTTCACATGCCGTTAGTCCTTCTTATATGTAACACATGAACGAAACTTTAAAACAGCAAGAAGGAAGATTTTAATTAGATTATCAACTTTTTCAGTAGATCAATCATTTTACAGGACAATATTTTTGGTAGGATCATTTTTTTGAAAGTTTAACTTCTTTTGGTCCTTATCTATATATTGTGGTTCTTCTTATTCTAGCATATCGCTCATCTAGCAGATTAGTGCTATAAATGGTTTTTTAACAGCGTCTTTAGCCATAGGAGTATAGATGAGTTTCTAAATAGTTATCTGCTTATATGGAGATGCTGATAAATAAAAGGTTTTTCTTTACTATTTTCATTTTCACTCAAAGAAGGGATAGAAATTATGATCATGCTCTTTCGTAAATCTTCTATACTTTTGCTCTTATCGGGGTTAATCGGAGGGTATCTAGGATCATGTAGCGGGCTATCCATTGGTTGGCTTATTGGGGCTTTTTCTTGTACCATGGCATTATCTTTATGGAATCCAAAATGGTCTGATATTGAAAATAAAAAAACGATGTCTCCAGATTTTCGAAAAATGGGACAATTTTTATTAGGTGTGCAATTGGGACAGCAAGTTACTTTTGCTATATTAGATACAATTGAAGATAATTCCTATGTTATTGCCCCCATGTTTCTTTTCTCTATTTTTCTAGCTTTGTTATCTGGTTGGGTTTTAAAACGATACAGTAACGTTAATTTAATAACTAGTTTGTTTGCAACAACTCCAGGAGGTACAACTGCAATGTCGTCGATAGCAGATGAAGCTGGTGCTAACATCATGATTGTAAGTATCATCCAACTTATGCGTATGCTATGTGTCATTGTTGTTATCCCTGTTGTACTGCATTTTGTCCATCCAGCCAAATCCATCATTTCTCATCCTGAAACAAGCACTTTGTCCTATCTATCACTATCTTTCAGCATATTTCTATTTGGATGTGCTTGGTTTGGAGGGAAATTAGGAAAATACCTTCGTTTTCCTGCACCGTGGCTGTTTGGAAGCATGTTAATTGTCGCAATAATAGTTTCCTTGAGTTCACTTATTCATTTTCATGTACATATCTGGTTTCCTTTATGGTTTCCTATTCTTGCCCAAGTTTTAATTGGAATCAGTATAGGATCAAAAATAAGAAAAAATATGTTCCATGGAGTTCGAAAACCGGCAATGATAGGAACCATTTTATCTTTTTGCTTTGTTTGTATCATGTGTTTTTGTTCCATTATTCTGTCTAATCTCACTGGAATACCATTTACTACTACTCTTCTAGCTTTTGCACCAGGAGGTGTTGCTGAAATGGCTACTACATCTCTAGCAGTAAATGCTAATGTTGCATTTGTAGTTGCTGTTCAACTTATGCGTCTTATTATTTCTCTCTTGCTCTTACCACTAGTATTTAAAATATTAGTCAAGACATATATGAAAGGATGAACGCATCGAAGCCATTGACTCGATGCGTTCGTTTTATAATTTTTATATCATTCATCATCGACAGGTTCTAACCAATCTGTTTCTACTGTTGTAATGGCTAAATGTACAAACCAACTATCTTTTGTCGACAGACTGATAGATATTAAACTTCGTTCAAACATCTCGAAAACAGATTTTCCAAGTATGCTAACGACTGTTGTGCATATTTAACAGGTGGATAAACAAGTGGATCCTGTTCTCCTTCAATCATCAACCAACCTGAATACTTATCTGCGATCAATTGTCGCATCAGTGGTTCAAAATCAAATGCTCCTGTTCCTGGTACCGTGAACACTCCACGACGAATACTTGTAAGGAAATCAGCTTCATCTTGTTGGGATTGCAACCATAATTCATGACGGATATCTTTCAAATGAATATAAGTGATCCTATCATGGTATTTTTGATATAAACCCATCGGATCTATTCCACCGTAAATAGCATGTCCGGTATCAAAGAGAAGCGTAACAAGCTCTGGATCGGTCAGCTCCATTAACTGATCTACTTCTGCTTCCTTCTCTATGACAGTACCACCATGATGATGATAAGCTAACTGTAATCCAAATTCTCGTGCAATCTCTCCAGCTTGATTTAATCCTGTTGCCAGTGCTTCCCATTTTTCTTCTGTAAGAGTTTCTACTTCCTTCTCTTGTTTACTGCGAGTTGGGTCCCAATGAAGAGATCCGCCTATTTCTGCTGTACTGATCACTTTGCTTCCCATTTGTTGCAGAAACTGAGCATGTTCCCGATAAGCTTGGAGCTCTTGTTTACGAACTTCTGGATCAGGATTGGAGAACCATACTGATTTCCATTGACTGACCAATTGTATATTACGCTTCTGCAATTCTTTACGGAGTAAAAGCGGATCTACTGGAAATTTGCGACTCATTTCCGTGCCTTTTAAGCCCAAAGCGTTCATCTCATCTAGTACTTGTTCATAGAGATAATGATCTCCATGTTCACGAACATCCTCGCCAATCCAATTGATAGGATGTATCCCAATCTGAAAAGGATATTCTTGTTGTCCCATGTTTTCACCTTCAGTTGTTAGACTCTATCTGCACACCCAAATTGACGCATTTTCTGCATCACATTATGCTGGATTGCTTCACGAGCTGGAATGAGATATTTTCTTGGGTCATAAACTTCTGTATTATTTTGTAACGTTTTTCGAATGGAGTTTGTCCACGCAATTTGATTATCAGCATTTACATTTATTTTTGCGGTTCCATAGGAAATGGCTCTTTGTATATCTGAATCTGGTATCCCCGTACCTCCATGCAAAACCAATGGGATTCCTGTTAATTGCTGGATTTTCTGCATCTGAGTAAATCCTAGTTTTGGCGCCCCTTTGTAAGGACCATGAACCGAACCTAATGCAGGGGCAAGGCAATCGATGTTCGTTGCCTGTACCAATTGTTCACAATGAGTGGGAATTGCATAGGATGCCTCTGCTTCTGAAAGGACGGTATCATCTTCTTGACCACCGATTCTTCCAAGTTCTGCCTCTACTGTCACTCCTACTGCATGAGCAGCTTTCACTACTTGAGACGTAATCGTTATATTTTCTTCTAGTGAATGCGAGGAAGCATCAATCATGACAGAAGTAAAACCAGCTTGAATCGCTTGTATACACGCATCATATGATGTCCCATGATCCAAGTGTAAAGCTACTGGGACGGTTATTTTCAGCTCCGTAACCAATGTAGAAATAAGGGATGAAATTACTCGATAACCGCCGAAATAAGGAATATAAGGCTCACTTACCCCTAGAATAACAGGAGCTCGTTCTTCCTCAGCAGCTCGAAGAATAGCCTGTGTAAATTCCAAATTAGTCAAATTAAAATGACCAACTGCATACTGATGGCTTTTTGCATCTTCCAGCATTTCTTTCATCGAAGTTAGTAATCCATTATGTTGTGATATATGAATTACCATCTGGCTGTCACCATCTTTTTCCTTGTATAAAACTCTACACCATCGGTTCCATTTGCATGGAGATCTCCATAAAACGAATCTTTCCAACCTGAGAACGGGAAGAATGCCATTGGTGCAGGGACACCTAAGTTTACTCCAAGCATTCCAGCATCGATGGTGTCTCGAAATTGGCGAACTGCTTGTCCGCTATCAGTGAAAATACAAGCACCATTTGCGAATGGCGACTTATTTGCTAAGGAAATCGCTTCCTCCAATGTATCTACTTCTATTACAGAAAGAACAGGCGCAAAGATTTCCTCTTTCCAGATTGTCATCTCTGGCGTCACATCGGTAAAAATCGTTGGACCTACAAAATAACCGTCTAAATCCGATGCAGCATCTTTTCTGCCATCGCGTAATAGAAAAGCACCTTCTTTTTCTCCTGATTCGATATAAGAAATGGTTCTTTCTTTGTGTGCATCACGAATTACAGGACCTAAGAAAACATGTTCATCTAAACCATTTCCAATCTCTATTTTCCCTGTTGCTTCTACTAGTTTTTCTTTGAAAGCAGAACCAATCCCGCCAACTGTAACGACAACAGCACATGCCATACAACGCTCTCCAGCAGAACCAAATGCAGCACCTATAATCTGTGAAACAGCTCGCTCCAAATCAGCATCTGGCATTACGATTGTATGATTTTTTGCCCCTGCGAGTGCTTGCACTCGTTTTCCATGCATGGTACCTGTTTGGTAAACATATTTGGCAACCGGTTGCGAACCAACAAAGGAAATCGCCGTTATATGTGGATGCTCGAGCAGCCCATTTACGACATCATGGGCACCATGCACCACATTCAAGACCCCTGCTGGCAGCCCTGCTTCGTGAAACAATTCAGCTAAGCGATTTGCCAGCAATGGAGTTCTCTCGGATGGTTTGAGTACAAATGTGTTCCCACAAGCAATCGCCAAAGGAAACATCCAACAAGGGACCATCATTGGAAAGTTAAACGGAGTGATTCCACCAACTACTCCAACGGGATATCGATACATCCCCGACTCTATACCTGTTGCAATATCGGGCAATTGTTTCCCCATCATCAACGAAGGAGCACCTGCTGCAAACTCGACACACTCCATACCACGTTGTACTTCTCCATAAGCTTCTTTGTAACTTTTTCCATTTTCTTGAGTAATCAATCGTGCTAATTCATCCCAATGATCAATCAACAACTGTTGATAGCGAAATAAAATCCGAGCTCGTCTTGGAACTGGTACCTGGCTCCAACTCACAAAAGCCTGTTTGGCAGCAGCTACAGCAACATCTAAGTCTTGGCGATTTGACAAAGGAACATAGGCGATTGTCTCTCCCGTAGCTGGATTGGAAACTACTTCCGATTGATCGGAGGTAGATGCTTGCCATTTTCCGTCAATCCAATTTTTTAATTTTTCCACCGTAGTCATTTGCTCATCTCCTCTGCTGCATACTTTTGGATATAATTTTCTACTTGTTTCTCGGTTGGCATTGCATCGGAAGAACTATGACTCGAAACGACGATCGCTGCTGCGGCACTCCCAAAATTCATACTAGCAGTCAACTCCCAGCCGGAAAGGAGTCCAAATAGAAGTCCAGCTGCATATGAATCACCAGCACCAAAGGTTTTGATCACCTTAGCAGGAAAGGATCTCCCTTGATGTTTGACACCATCAGATGTATAAGCTATAGATCCTGATTTTCCATGTTTGATGATCACTATTTTTGCCTGATGTTCAAACCAATGAGATGCTGTCTGTTCATCTGTTGGTAACGTTTGATTCACATGTGCCTCCATCTGATCAAACTCTTCTCGTGTTCCCAAAATCAAATCGCTTTTTTCCGCAACCAAACGATAATAAATTCCTGTTTCGATCGTTGATTTCCATGTATATGGACGATAATCCAGATCAAAAACGACCACTGTATGATGTTTTTTAGCATACTCTAATGCCAGAAACACTGCTTCTCGAGAAGGACTTGCAGCGAGTGCTGTTCCCGAAATAAGCAAGATTTTCGCTTGTTTGATATAGTTCTCATCTACTTCAGACGGTGTTAATTGCAAATCTGCCACGTTATCTCGATACATCAAAATGCTACAATCTTCTGGGCTTTTGATCTCGGTAAAAGCAAGTCCTGTAACAGCACCAGTATGATCCGTCACCACTCTAGAGTGATCAATGTGATTATGGTTTAAATACTCATGAATGAAACTTCCCATTTGATCATCAGCGATTTTTCCAATAAAACCTGTTTTCACTCCCAAGCGAGACAAACCGATCGTAATATTTGCAGGGGAGCCACCAACATATTTGGTAAACGTGATTGTTTTTTCCATTGGGCGATTGATTTCATTTGCATTTAAATCAATTGCCAATCTACCTAATCCAATAAAATCTAAAGCTGTATCTTCTTTAAATGTCAAATAGTTCACGAGTGATCCACCTCTTTCCCTCGCTCTAACAACCACTGATGATCGAGATCATTTTTAAACTTCCATGTTCGAACAGGCCCTGCCATTACATTCAAATAATAAAGATCATATCCTGGAGGAGCAGACACAGGATGATAGCCTCTTGGAACAAGTACAACATCTCGATCAGAAACAGTTAATGTCTCATTAAGTGATCGATCATCCGAATATACGCGTTGGATAGCAAACCCATTTTTGGATGAGATGCGATGATAATAGGTTTCTTCCAAATAAGACTCTTCTGGTAAATTATCCTCATCATGTTTATGAGGCGGATAGCTTGACCAGTTCCCTTCTGGTGTAAATACCTCAACTACTAATAAAGAATCTGCTTTTTCACCTTCAGGTAAAATATTATGAATCAATCGCTCTGTATTCCCAGATCCCCGCACTTCTATGCCAACTTCCTCTGGAAGAATTAATCGAGTAGCATAGGTTCCTTTTCCTGGCGCATAACAAACCGCAACTTCAAGCGGAGTAATCGCCTCTATTTCAATTTGATCATTGGTAGTTAAATAAATAGAAAAAGGAGGTATTCTTTCAAAAGGAGTAGCCCTCTTCCCTAGATTCTTCCAATGAAATGTACGAGTTGACACATTGGCTTGACCACTGAGAAGAACAAAGCAAAACTCTTGATTTCCTGATGTCTGTTGTACTTTTTCACCAGGTTGCAGCGTATACACTTCAAAACCTATATATTTCCAATTTGCTAAAGCTGGGGAAACGGCTACGGTTTTCCCACTCCCATCAGGAGACGTACTAGGAATAATCAAATTCGACATGTTTCTCCCTCACTTTTTCCTAACTGTCTCTGTTTTTATCTTACAGCTTTCTCGCTTGTTGAATTGCCGCTTCTGTTTCTACATATGATTGCTGCACTTTAACATTATTTGATACTTCCGCTACCCCTACTTGCCACCAAGCATCATACCCATCTGAATTTGTTCCAGGTAAAACCTTTACTTCTATCAGTGTAGAACGCTCTTCTTTTCGTGCTTCCTGCATTGCTTGATGTAATTCCTCCAGACTTTGAACCCGAAATGTTCGAGCTCCTAGTGCTGCTGCATATTGAGCAAAATTCACATCCAATATTTCTCCGGTCAGTTGTTTTGTCACTGTTGATCGTTTTCGAAACTCGTTGCCGAATCCTGCACTTCCGTGTTCCCTTTGTAAATTATGAATACATTGAAAGCCATGGTTATCCAAAAGGATGATATTTATCTTTTTATTTTCTTGGATACTTGTCAAAAGTTCGGAATGGAGCATCAAAAAACTGCCATCCCCTACTACAGCAAATACTTCTCGTGAAGGTTCTGCTAATTTCACACCAAAAGCACCGCTGACCTCATAACCCATGCAAGAAAAACCATATTCCAAATGATATGATTTTGGTTCATAGCTCCTCCAGAGACGATGAAAATCGCCAGGGAGACTCCCTGCTGCACAAACAACTACATCCTTAGGGGATAATGAGCGATTTAATTCACCTAAGACACGTGTCTGAGATAATCCCTCAGGTACCTCCATGGAATACAATCGATCTACTTCCTGATTCCATTGTCGTTGTAACTCTTGGATTTCTTGATCCTCATAGGCAGTTCGATAGCCTAATTCATCTAGTTTTTGATGCAAATAAATCAATGATTCTTTTATATCTGCCACAATTGGTTTCCCATTTAATTTCAAAGCATCTGCTCGGTTGATATTTATGTTGAGAAACTCCACATCTGGGTTAGCAAATGCAGTTTTGGAGGCAGTAGTAAAGTCGGAATAACGTGTTCCGATTCCGATAATGAGATCTGCTTTTTTAGCAAGTTGATTAGCTGCTGAAGAACCAGTTACCCCCATTGCACCCACATAAAAAGGATGATCAGCGGCTAATGCACTTTTCCCTGCCTGTGTCTCTGCTACCGGTATGCCAAAATGTGCTGCAAACTGGCTTAATTCACTAGTTGCCAGCGAATAGTGAACGCCGCCACCTGCAATAATCAGCGGGCGTTTTTTGTGGCGAAATAAATCCAATGCATTTTCCGTTGCAGTAGGTGTCATCGATCTTCGTTCCATCACATGAACTTGTTTTTGAAAAAAAGATAATGGGTAGTCATATGCTTCACCTTGGACATCTTGTGGCAAAGCCAAGGTCACTGCCCCTGTATTTTCCATATCTGTAAGAACCCTTATCGCTTGCTGAGCTGCACGAATTAATTGCTCCGGTCGTTCGATGCGATCCCAATATCGGCTAACAGGACGAAACGCATCCGTTGCTGCTATCGTATAATTCGTAGGATCTTCTACTTGCTGTAGCACAGGATCTGGTTGCCGTGAAGCAAAGTGATCACCTGGCAGCAACAATACAGGTATCCGATTCACTGTTGCAGTTGCTGCTCCTGTTACCATGTTTAAGGCACCTGGTCCAATCGAAGATGTACAAGCATAAATCCCTAAGCGATTCAATTGTTTCGCAAATGCAGTTGCAGCATGAACCATTCCTTGTTCATTTTTCCCTTGGATAAAAGGCAAGTTATGGGAGTCATTCTCCAATGCCTCGCCGATCCCTGTCACATTTCCATGCCCAAAAATCCCCATTACACCGTGTACAAATTTATACTCCACACCGTCTAATGAAACATATTGCTGATCTAAAAAACGAAGCAGTGCTTGTGCCATTGTTAAGCGTATTGTCTCTTGCATATCTTCCTCTCCGATCCAAAAAGCCTTATTTACTACCGATGGATACAGGTTTTCCTTCTCGTAACGATTGTTTCGCAGCATGAGCGATTACCTCTGCATGCCATGCATCAGAGCCATCAACTAATACGGATCGATTTTCTTGGATAGCTTTAATAAATTGGCGTAATTCTTCGATGTAAGCTTCACGATAGCGTTCTAAAAAGAAAAATTTTGGTTTATCTTGATAAACACCTGCTGTTGTGAAAAGCTGAGCGGTATTGGAATAATCATTTTCAATCCGAATACATCCGTCTGAACCAAAAATTTCTACTCGTTGATCATATCCGTATACTGCTTTGCGACTATTATCGATCACTCCAAGCGCACCATTGGCAAATTTGAGTGAAATGATAGCAGTATCTACGTCATCATACTTAGCAAAAACAGAATCTATCAGCGTTGCTCCTTGGACATAGACTTCTACTACTTCACTTCCAGCAAGAAAGCGAGCCATATCAAAGTCATGGATCGACATATCCATAAACATCCCGCCAGAATGTGCGATATAATCACTGGAAGGCGGCTCAGGATCACGAGATGTAATTTTGATGAGATGAGGTGCTCCAATTTCATTTGCCTCTACCATGGCACGAGCACGCTGAAAATTGTGATCAAAGCGTCGATTAAATCCAACTTGTAATTTAATTCCTAACTCAGAAGCTCTTTGCAGCGCTCTTTCTGATTCAATCAAGGAAAAGCTCACTGGTTTTTCACAAAAGATATGTTTGCCAGCTTCCGCTGCTTCCATCAATATTTGTGGATGGGTATTCGTCGGAGAGCAAATCAGCACAGCATCAATATGTGGGTCTGCTAGTATTTGATGATAGTCGTCAGTAACCATAGAAATCCCTACTCCATCTGCCCATTCCTGCACACTTGTAGCAAATAAGTCCGATACACTCTTCACTTCTACATCCGAAAAAGTCTTGAGATTCTCAGCATGCAAACGGCCGATACGACCTGCACCTATCACTCCAATCGTCACTTTTTTCACTTGGATGACCCCTTTCTTTCCACATGAACTTTAAGTGTAAGAAACTCCGAAGCATGTAAACGAGGTAGCAAAAATTGATCCTCTTGTTTTTCTAATACTTGGCCTGTCTCTTCTTCGCGAAGATTGACGACCGTTACCTTAGTTGCATCAACCGTCAAACGGCCAGGTTGGCTGGGTTGTCGTCCGCTGTTGTATATTCGAATAATGATATCCTCATCTTTGTCTGCCTTCTTTAAAGCACTCAACACGAGATTATCTCCATCTACTTTTATAAAAGACTGCGTGAATGGTAGTTTTCCACCTTCGGTTGGTTCCATCATTTGCTCGGAAATAGCTGGATTAATAAATTGATGCGCTTGTGCAACAACATGCCCCTCATCATAGTTTCCTTGATGAGGATAAATGGCATAGGAACAAGTAAAACTCCCTTTCATTTGCGCGGCAGGTGCTGACAATTCAATTCCACTTACCCTGCCGGGACGGATTGCTAAATCTGGTTTTCCCACATGTCCCACAGAGCGCAGCAAGGTGAGGGCGATGGTAGAATCATTGATAATTTCGTATTCTGGTAAACCATTATTAAAAATAGCTAATCCCGTTTGTCCATCATTTAGATCCACAAATGATTGTTGCGGGTAAATGGGAAGTGGTTTTTCATTATAGCCTTCTTCTTTCCATGTATTTGGAAAGTCTAATTGGTTGGAACGGGAGAGAACGCCAAAATGATCTTCCGCATGCGATTGGGATGCTACCACTCCCGTTGGAAAATGAACTCGCAGTCGGTGGTTTTCAGACTGATTTAGAATCGTAGTCTTAACGTCTACTTGTTTCATCCCCTCTTTCAGGGAAACAAAGGAACGAATCGTAAAGGGAAGTTTTTCTTCACTTCGAGTATTCCTATTCGTAAGATGTGCGGGCAAATCCAGTTGATGATCAATTTGATATACAATCTCTAATTTACCTTCGCGAATTAATTGGATAGATGCTTGATTATTTGCTGTTGTGATTACTTGGTCTTGATCAAGTGGAGAAAAATTATATTCATCCCCAGCATCCCCATGATCTTCAAACAACAATAGGCCAGAGACGGTTTTTTCTGTTTGCTTATCTATAATGACAAGAGTGCCATTATCTGCAATCGAAACAGCAAGAAATTCATTTTCCATTCCCTTTTCTAAACGTTTTAAATGACTGTTTATGGATAAATGAGATGCCTGACCTTCGACTGCTTGCAAAACTACATATCCACCAGCTGGTAGGATCTTAGCTGAAATTAGAATAACACTCTCTTTCACCCAAATACGCGAGCCTTTCATCGCCATATTGATACTTAAAGAGGCCAAATCAAAGTCCCGTACGCTCACTACTTCGAACGGTATCTCATTACCCGATGGATCGTATAACTGAAACTCTCCCTTTTCGGTGTAAACACGCAGCTCAACCGTATCCGTTCTCTTTGCAGGAAGTGTGTTGTATACGAGAATCGGTTTTCCTTTTAAGTGGGAAGCATCCAAATTGGCTTCCATGAATTTTGTTGTCGTCCGTAATAACGCTTTGCTAATTTGATCGATCTTGTCAAAACGAGATAGGATATCCTGATGAACACCATCTATACAACAAGAACAGATACTATCGTGCGAATGATTTTGTAATAGATATTTCCAAGCCTGCTGAATTTGTCCATTCGCATCCCGTCCACCGAACAAGTATTGATTTGGATATTGATTTGCCAATAAGTATTCAAATGTTTTAATTGGCTCTACTACTTTCTCTAGTTTTACTTCTGTCTGTTTATTTTTGGATTTAATATCCATACGTGATGAAGTAATACCTGCATGGATTCTCATATCTTTGGGATTTCGTAATTCACCCTTGAGCAAATCATATTTTTTTGGTTCTTGTTCAATTTCCTCAAACGCTTTTTCAGGATGACTAAACTCTACTCGAAACTCTTTCTTTTCTCTTTCCCATTTCGCATTTAACTCTTTTATCAGCTCTGTCATCATTGGATGAGGGGCTGCATGATCCGAACCACTCATCAGCATAATATGCTCACCTGGGAAACGTTCTGCTATTTTTTCTGTCGTTTCTAACAGATGTGTTTCCGCTTGATCCATATCGAAGGGAAGATATCGATTATAGCCATATCCCAGTGGTAGATGCAGAGTCAATATTTTTGTGCCATTTGGTGATTCCCACATAAATATCGTATCTGGTGTATCCTCCCATGAAACCCCACGCCAAATAATCACTTTCTCTAATCCCATTTGCGTCAAGATTTGTGGGATCTGAGCAGCTTGTCCAAAGGAATCTGGCAAATAGCCTAATTTCATCGAATACCCAAATCGTTCAGCCATTTCTGTTCCAATCTGCAAGTTACGGATAATGGATTCGCCACTGACTAAAAATTCATCTGGTTGTGTATACCAAGGACCAACAAAGATTCTTTTATCTGCAATTAATTTTTTCAATCTAGCTTCGTTTTCTGGACGAACTTGCAAATAATCTTCTAAAATGACCGTTTGTCCATCAAAAGTAAAAAATAAAAAGTCTTCGTTTGTTTCCAAGAGATCCAGTAATTGATCCATCACATATACAAGACGTACACGAAATTCTTCAAAGGTTTTGTGCCATTCCCGATCCCAATGGGTATGATTAATCAAGTGTAACCGTTTCAAGCTGATCGCCTCACTTCAAAAGAGAACAGTGCATAGAATCCCATGCACCGTTTATATTTTTAAGCTTTTGCATTAACTTCTTCATCCCATGCAGCATCTAGATCATCATCAAAATTTTCATCTGACTGTACTTGTTCTTTTCGCAGCAAGGCAGTTGTTACACCAATAAAGAAGGCTCCTACCGCAATGGAGAGAACATATAATGGCCAGTGATGTACTGTAAGCCATCCATAAAATCCACTAATAGGTGCTTCGTTTACCGTACCAATTCCTACTGCAAGTGCAGCAGCTAATGCAGAACCGATCACGTTGATTGGTATGACCTTCCCAGGTGATTCTACTGCAAAAGGGATTGCTCCTTCACTGATACCGACAAGACCCATAATGAGCGAAGAACGACCTGCTTCTCGTAACTCTCGATTGTACTTTCGTTTTGCAATAAGGGTGGCAATTCCCATTCCAAGCGGAGGAACGATAATCGCTACTTGAGCTGCTGTGTTTGGTTCAAATACTCCAGATGTCAGTAATGCCATTGCAGTGGTAACAGCAGCTTTGTTTACTGGTCCACCTAAGTCAAACCCAACCATAGCTCCAACAACCAATGCCATTAAGATTTTATTTCCTCCAGACATCCCTTTGAGCCAAGCTTCTAGCCAGTGATTTAGATCAGCAAGCGGGATACCTACAACATAATTAATCAATAATACCGAAATCAAAGTCCCAAAGACGGGGATAAGAAAAACCGGAACAATCGATGAAGCAACAGCTGGTAATTTTACATATTTTTTGATCAGGAGACAGGCATAACCAGCAATTAAACCTGCGACTAGTGCTCCTAGAAATCCTGATCCTAGATCTCTAGCAAGCAGTCCTGCAACTAAACCTGGAGCAATACCAAGCTTGTCCGAAATTGAAAACGCGATGAACGCTGCAATTGTCGGAAGCATCATACTGAGTGCTGATCCACCAAAACCATCCAAACTGTGGAGAAGTTTGATGAAACCGTTTGCATTTTGTGCATATGAAGCATCCCATATATCTTTTATTCCGTAAAAACTAGCACCTACACGAGCAAAAGCCATGATCACTGCTCCGGCGATTACAAGTGGAATCATATAAGATACACCTGTTAGTAAATGACGCTTCAATTCAGAACCTAGTGTTTTGATAGACATGGTAAACCCTCCCATTTATCTAGGTGATTATGATATTAGATTCAAAGCATCTTCAATTACTTTTTTTGCATCTTTAATTGGAGCACTAACAGCAACGTGATGTACTGTTTTCCCTTCAAAACGTTGATCTTCTCTTACTTTTGTATCCACTGCCATGATGACCACATCTGCAATTTCTAAATCTTTGGAAGTAATCTTATTCTCAATCCCAAGTGCGCCTTGTGTTTCCACTTTTATCAGATGCCCTAATGCTTTAGCACCCTTTTTCAATGCGGTTGCAGCCATAAATGTATGAGCAACTCCAGTAGCACAAGCAGTCACTGCAACAATTTTTTTACGCATCTGAACTCTCCACCTTTTGTTGTTTGGTCAATAATGAGATTAATTCTTCCATTGATTCAGAACGAATTAATTCTTTCACAAAACGTTCTTCCATTAGTAGCTCTGCTAGTTGTGCTAACATTCGCAAGTGCACATCGTTTTGATCTTCTTCTTTTACTGCTAACAAGAAAATCAAATCAACCGGTCTCTCATCCAGCGATTCCCATTCGACAGATGTCTCACATTTTCCAACAACCAGACATGTTTCCTTTACAGCAGCGGATTTTCCATGTGGAATAGCTACACCGTTTCCCACTCCCGTTGTTCCATCTGTTTCACGCTCTAACACAGCTGATTGATAAGCTTGCTTGTTTAATAATTTTCCATTTTTGTCTAGCAAATCAACCAGTTGACTTATAGCTTCTTGTTTTGTTTGTGCTCTCAAATGCATTTTTATGAGGTTTTTTTTAAATAACCGTTCTATATTCATAGCTGCTCTCATCCATTCACCTGAGATTTGATCTAGTCAGACCTGAAAGAAATTGTTCTAAGTTGTCTTCGTCTTGTGTGAGATCATAAAAAGCATCAAAAATGGTAGGTAATTGCTCCATTATTTCGGAACCCATAGCTAACAAAAAAACTGTCTTTACCTCTTGTCCATCCCAATCTACTGTTTTCTTTAACTTTGCTACTGCAATGACAGAACGCTTCACATAAAGAGGATCACCGTGTGGTGTTGCAAAACTCCCTATTGCAGTAGAAGCTACTGCTTCTCTTTTTAAAGCGCTTTCTATATATTCAGCAGTGGTATATCCTTGATGAACCAAAAAATTCCCCATTTGATGAATCACTTCTTCTTTCGTTGAGGCATCTAATTCCTCCCAAATGGCCTTAGGATCTATCAAGGCAAGAAACTTTTGCATCGCTTGTTTTCTCTCTGAATTTACTTGAATACTTTTAGCCGTTTTCTCAATCTGTTGAAACTCATCTTCCGTAAGTAAAGGTGAAATCTGCACGATTGGAATAGAATCTAATTCAATTGGAATAGTTGAAATGACAAGATCTACTTGATGATGTTCTTGTAAAGCTTTTGGCAAATCTGACATAGATACAATGGCAATAATTTTTAGAGCGGGTTGGAAATGCCTCCGTAATTTTGCTGCTAAAAATTGCGAACTCCCCACACCAGAACTACAGACTACAATTACTTGTAAAACGGGGTCCTTCTCTTTTAAACGCTCTAATGAAGCACCAAAATGCATAGCGATATAAGCAATTTCATTGCGGTCTACTGTTAAATTCCATTTCTTTTCTAAGATGGAACAAGCTGCGACGGCTGCTTCAAAGGAAATACGATATTGCTCATAAATTTTTCTGGTATAAGGATTATGAATCGGCATTTGATGCCTCAAACGATTAATTGCAGAGCGCATGTGGATTAACAATCCATTCAACAAAGATGGATCATCTGAAAAATTAATCTGAATCCGCTCGGAAGCAGCTTCAATCATCTCCATTACAATCGAGTGATAAGGTGAAATGGATGAATTAATGAAAACATCAGCTTGAATTTTAGCTCCTAATAAATGTATGGTCACATAATCTACTTCGGCTTCTGGAAAATGAATCGCATAATCGCTGGACAACTTCTTGATTAATTGAATCGCTATTTCATATTCTCGCTCTTGTTTTAACTCGGCTGACTCGCTTTGTTCAATAACGACTTGATTTCCTTCGCGAATACGACTGATTGCAATGGCAAGGTGAATGAGAAGAGCATGAAAAGCAAAATCTGAAAACCGATAGCCAAGTTCATTTTCACATTCTCGAATACGATTCTCTAAAATATCTAAATTAATATTTTGAAACAAATTTTTCATATTGGTATGACTATATGCCGTTTTCTCCCCTAACAATGAATCTTCTTCATCATGACCAGTTATAAGGGCAGAAAACAATTCTCGACGCATTTTTTCTGTACCTAAAAGATGCAAACCACGATTTGGCCGTTTCTCTAACTGTAGCCCATATAACTTGAGTTTTTTTTCTACTTCTGGGATGTCTCTCTCAATCGTTGCACGGCTTACAAAAAGTTCATCTGCAAACCAATTCATCGTTAGGTATTCGTTCGTTTCCAGCAGTCGCAGTATAATAAAATTTTGCCGTTCTTGTGCACTATTTGGAATCGAACTCCATGTTACAGGAAGCTCTCGCTGAATATTTAATTTGGCTTTATCATCTCCCTCGATCCATATGCCAACTTTGGGCTTACGCTTTAAAGTTAGACCATAATCTTGAATATAATCAGCAATAATGTCCAACTCTTTGGAGATGGTTCTTTCAGAAACCTTCACCTGTTTGGTTAATTCTTTCACTGTAGTATGGGGTCTGGATTGTAACAAACAATAAATAATTTGTTTGCCTCTATCAGAAAGTGTGTTCATGTATAACACCATCTTTGATTATATTGTAACGAACATTCTCCATTGGAAATACCACATGATGTATGGGATTCATTCCTGCAAAACAAGGTCATACTCTATAAGTATTATCCATATAAAAAAGATTAGTAACACGCTGGAGGAGTTGCGGCAATAATATCTAATTTTCCTTCCAAAATGAATTCTCCAAAGTCATAGGGGAGAATAAAATGATCTCCTTTTTTAACTGGATACCGTTCTTGCCCTTGTCTGAGCATCCCTTCACCCTTCACCACACTTGCTAATATATACTGATTATGTGCGGAAAGTTTTAGAGAATGATGTACCCCCCACTTATAAACAGAAAAAAAATCACCTTGTAACAAAGTCTGTACTCGTCCACCTGATTCGAAATTTGTTGTAATTGATGATTTTACATCTGGATTTGGAACTGTAATAACATCTAGCGCTTTTTGGAGGTGCAGCTCTCTAGTATGACCGTTTTGATCCATACGATCATAGTCATACAGCCGGTATGTCACATCTGAACTCTGCTGTACTTCTAATACAATTGTTCCAGCACATAATGCATGTATCGTCCCACTGGGCACATAGAAAAAGTCTCCAGGTTGAATGGGAATTTCTCGAATTAAACCTTTCCATTCTTTATTATTTATCATCTGCAATAAGTCAAACTTCGTTTTCGCATGGTGTCCATAAACCAACTTAGCATCATCTTCACAATCAATTACATACCAACACTCTGTTTTTCCTAAATCATTTTCTATTTTTTGAGCATATTCATTATCAGGATGCACTTGAATCGAAAGATCCTCATGTGCATCTAATATTTTCACTAAAAGCGGAAAATCTTTTATTTTTGGTGAACCAAATATTTCTTGATGGTTATCCCAGAGTTCGCGTAATGTTATTCCGCTAAATATCCCATTTCTCACTACATTACTCCCATGCAGATGAGCTGAAATTCCCCAGCATTCTCCTACCTTTGATGACTTTAGGGGATAATCAAAAAGTTTTGCTAACCTATGACCACCCCAAATCCTCTCTTGAAAAATCGGCTCTAGAAATATTGGTCGTAGACTCAACATACTCCCTTCTTCCTATTGGTGTGATAGTATCCTATATTTTGAAGTATAAAAGAGTTGATATAGGAGATTGTCAGCAAGAATAAAGGGATTAAAAACTGCAAATTGTTTTCTTTACATTTACCCCTCCTAATATTCGTTCTATAATCAAATGGGATTAAACAAAAACAGAAAGCCAAAACCCCTTGTATATCAAGGGAAATTGGCTTTTGTTTAGTAAGTGTCGATTCTACTTCCATAACTAATCCAGTATGATCATAGATTCAAGAAAAGGATAAAGGAGACTACTATTCCTGTAGCCTCCTTTATCCTTTTTACTAAATTACTTTCCTGATGATGGATGTTTATAGGTTACAAAGTTAGGTTCAGATCCATGGGGGATTCCCATATCCACTAACTTCTCATATAATTTACGTTTATCCGATGCCTGAATCACTACATAATCAGACTTTCCAACCGCAACTCCATTACTTGCACTTGTTCCTCCCAATACACCACCTTGAAACTGTTCTATATTTTTCTTAGGGATAGATTTATATAAGCTTGCTAGCGGTAAGAAGTTAGACGGCGGGATATCATAAGATAAATTATCCCCTATTGCGTTAGCAATTCCCGATACATCTGTAAGAGAACTGAAACTTCCTAATTTGGCTACAAGTTTTTCAATCACTTGTTGTTGACGAATATTTCGGCCATGGTCTCCATTTGGATCACTATGACGCTGACGTACATATGGAAGAGCACACTCCCCATTTAAGTGCATGGGACCTGTTTTAAACCTACAAACCCGATCAAAAGTACTTATATGAAAACTATAAGGAACATACACATCTACTCCACCAACTGCATTTACAAGATCAATAAATCCTTTAAAGTTGATATGAGCATAATAGTCAATAGCAACTCCTCCTAGAAAATTGGAAACGGTATCGAGCACATTCTGGGTGGGATCTACTTTTTTATTTGTAAGACCACCATAAGCATAGTTATAAGCAGCATTGATTTTCGTACGTACTCCGTTTGTATTTGCAATCGGTACAATCGTATCACGTGGAATATTTACGATAAGTGCTTTCTTCTTTTCTGGATTAACCACAAGCAGCATTAACACATCTGTACGTTCTCCAAATGCATCCGGGTTGTTCAGTTTCTTTTTATCTGAATCATAGTTATCTGTTCCCATAAGTAATAAAGTAAATGGCTTGTCCAACGTTACCGGAGCTGAACGATATTGTGATATAGGAGCATCTTTATATCCTTTTCCTAATGCATTCCAGAAAGTAAAAAAGATATAACAACCAATTCCAATTATAATAATCAAGAAGATAATCAGACTTCTAATGATCCATTTCTTTTTATTTTTCTTGTGCAATTTCTTCATACGGGAAGGTGTTCTTTTTTCAGTGGATGTACTTGCATACATGGGCTAGCCTTCTTTCGTTGTTTTCGAAATAAAGTGGATGTTAATCCTACTATTTTTATAATTTTTCTTTCAAAAATAGATACCTTTTGTATCTTGGTAAGAAATTGTAGAAATACGTTTGAACAAGATTCCTATTATTCATAATAAAGTTCCTTCAAAGAATCGTCTATCTATCACCATTTGAATATTTTGCGAATACTCTCCAGCACATCATCGCTGGTTTGGGAGCAAACGATTGTTCATGTGTTTAAATGAAAACACTAGACTATATTATAATAGAAAAAAAGAACGATTGATTAGCAAAATATTGGATTTGTTTTACAGAAAGGTAGATTAGTAATTAGTGACGATGTAAATTACATAGAAGCACTTTAGTAATTTCCTGCCATTAAAAAATGGCTGATGTATCGATATGATCATCAGCCATTTTCATTGTACCAAACACAAAAAACTTTCCAGTTGTTATTCATTCCTCTATTGATACTTCTGAAGACTTTCTGTTGTTTTTAAACCAAGTAATTTCGATATGCTGGGAAGATCCATACCATCATTTAAACATCGTTTGATAAATGTATTTCGTAAAGATTGGGCACTATGTTGAGCTTTTCCAAAGGCTTGAAAATACTTTTTCACAATGTAATGAAATGCTTGACGAGTCAACTGCTTGCCCTCTAAACCAGAAGGAAAAAGAAAGGAGGAAGGATTAGAAAGAGATATCCAATCTGACAATAAGTTAGTAAGAAAAGGAGTGAGTGAAAGATCCCTTACATCCCCATTGTCATCTTGTACTTTTAAAATTTGCGGTTTGGCTAAAAAATCATTTCTTTTTAATTGAATGACTTCTGATACTCGTAATCCTAAACACAGCATCACATATACCATGCAGATATTTCTCATTCTTTTCCATTCATTTTTTTCTTTCTCCACTTCTACTATCAAACATCGTTCTTCTTCGTCAGATAAAGATAAGACTGATTTGGACGAAGATAAAGTACGTGGTAAACCAATGGCTTTCATCGGATTGGTTTTGGAGTATCCTTCCAGTTCAATAAAACTCCAATACGTTTTCAACGCTGCTAATTTTTTATGGATGGTAGTAGGAGCTAGATTAAAACTTCCTAAATACGCTAACCACTTAATAATATGCACCATGGTAATTTGGCTTGGGCATACTAAATCATCGTACTCTTCTTGTATCCATAGCAAAAAGGAATTGACAACATGAAGATATTCATAAATTGTCCGTGATTTCTTATTTCGAAATAGCAACCATTCCGTAAATTCATTCATTAATACTTGATAGTTAATCCCATATGATCATACCTTTCTCTCCATGCTCGAATTCGTACCTTACTAATTATTACATATTCCCATTGGAAATGGGATTACCAAGTATCTTACATACACCCTGATTTATCCATCATTTTTTGTTTATTTGTTTAATAGAGAAAAAAATGACTACAAGATGCTTACAAATAGATTGCTTTTCTGTTACGAAATATAATGTTTTGTATGAATACATAAAATCTATTGATATTTTTTACCGAACTCGTATACTGGTGATTAGTATGATCAAAAGTTAGACACATCTTATTTCATTGGAAAGGTGAACAAATTGAAACCAAAAACACGCTTTATCCCGATTGCTACCGTATTTCTTGCATCTCTTCTTCTAGCTGCTTGTGGAAACCAAGATACAGCAGATAACAACAAAGTAGAGATTCCTACGTCTGATGTTTCCATTGTAGATGGAGATACCATCAAAGTGAAAATGAAGAAGAAAACGGAAACGGTTCGTCTATTATTAGTGGATGCACCAGAAATGAATGATCCAAAAGATGGAAAACAACCTTTCGCTGATGAAGCAACCACCTTTCTCACCCATTTGATTCAGTCATCCAAAACATTGACATTAGAAAAGGACACCTCTTCTCGAGATCCATATAAACGATTTTTAGCTTATGCTTATGTTGATGGAAAAAGCGTAGAGCAAACTCTATTAGAAAATGGATTGGTTCGTGTTTATCAAGATCCAAAAAACCACAAATACTTAGACACCTATAAACAAACAGAAACAAAGGCAAAGCAAAAGAAAATCGGAATCTGGTCATTGGATAACTATGTACAGTCCGATGGATTTCATCCAGAGTCTGTAAAATCCGACAAAATAAAAATTACAACTAACAAAAATGGATTTGTAGCAAGCTCAAACAGTGATGTTTATCATCCTGCTAGTTGTAAACAAGTAGTAGATACCATCAAGGAAGAAAATCGAATCTATTTTAAAACAGAAGAGGATGCTAAAACCAGTGGTCGTCACCGCAGTCAAGTACAAGATTGTTGGAACTAGAAATTCTTATTTTTTCTAGCAGCGGTGTCTCTACCATTAGGACAGATCAAAAATCGGGAGGAAATCGAATTGTTTAAAAAATTTATGGCTAGTCTCGGACAAGGTGGGGCGAAGGTAGATCTTGTACTTTATGAAGACCATTTTGCCCCCGGTGAAGAAGTAAAAGGAGAACTACACATCTATGGAGGAACAGTGGAGCAATCCATTGATAAAATTGACGTAAAGTTGGAGCTAGAAATACATGACCACGAGCATCATTTTCATCAAACGATAAGTAGAGTTCCATTTCATACGACTTTTGTGATTCACCCTAACGAACAAAAAACTTTTCCATTTGATTTCCGTCTTCCAAGCAATTTACCGATATCTGGGCATACTGTTTCTTACTTTTTTCAAACAGAATTAGATATCATAGGTGGGAAAGATCATACGGATCGTGATTTTATTTCTATCGTCCCTCCTCATGAATTGCAAAATGTGCTTACTGCACTACAAAATCTCGGTTTTCATGAGAAACATGAATCGCGCTCCTTTAATGGACAAGTTCAAGAATTCGAGCTTTATCCAACCAGTTATTTTCGAGGAGAAATCGAAGAAGTGGAATTTACGGTTGCCATTTTGCCAGATGGATTAGATTTACGGCTAGAAGTTGACCTATTATCCTATGGACATGAAAAAGAAGTCAAACATCGCGTATTTTTAGATCATCATTTACTCCACGACGCCTACCGATTGGAATCGTATTTTAAAGATTTGTTAGAAGAATTGGTTCATGCCTATGGATCTGGTTCTCATTCCAGTCATCATGACTACTATGAACATCACGAACATCATTATTACGATGATCATGAACATGGTCATCGCCATCATGGAAGCGGAGTTGGAGCCGCTGTAAGTGGGTTTGCTGCTGGAGCCATCGGTGGATATGTTCTATCTGAAATGTTAGACAATGACGATGATGATGACGTTGACGACGATAATGATATTGAAGATTTCTTCGAAGATGAAGAAGACTAAAAAAACGCCTACTAGGCGTTTTTGTCTTTTTCATTTGTTTTATAAATCTGTGTCCATTTTTGCTGACACTTCATACATAAGCGATTTCCTTTTAATCATCATCAGATTGAAAGAAAAGAAATACAAACTGTAACAATTCAGTCACAACGTATAATGCGGCCGCAACATAAGTAAGTGCTGCTGCACTTAGTACTTTATTCATTCCATGCTCTTCTTCTCTATGAATGAAACCATTACGGACAAGGATTTGTTTTGCTCGACTACTCGCATTAAATTCAACTGGTAATGTAATCGATTGAAAGGCAACAGCCACGGAGAAGAAAAGAATCCCTACAAGAAGTAAGCCAGACATTTTAAGGAAAATGCCTGCCAAAAGCAGGATAGGTGCAATTCCGGAAGTTATGTTCACTAATGGAAACATTCGATGTCTTATGGCTAGAGCTCCATAAGACTCTTTATGTTGAATCGCATGACCGCATTCATGTGCTGCTATTGAAATGGATGCGATGGAAGAACCTGCATATACACTTTCCGATAAGCGAACAGTACGAGCCGTTGGATCATAGTGATCTGTTAGCTGGCCATGAACCATCTCAACAGGAACTCCATGTAAACCGTTTTGATCTAGAATCCTTCTTGCAACTTCAGCTCCTGTTATTCCTGAATGCGTTAGATAGTTAGACCACTTGTTGAAATTCCCCTTCACCTTGAATTGTGCCCATATTGTAAGACCAAATGCTAGGATAGAAACGATATATAGAAGAATTGACATGTCAAACCTCCTGAAAGAAAAGCATCGATTTTGATCTTTTTAGGCAAAAAACCTTTTATTGTAAATCTATTATACGATACAGCATTGTTTTATTTATTGATAAAATGTTACTGAATTGTGAATGAACAAATCTATAAACTCACACAGTCAACAAGTATACCCATTACAGGAAGTGAAGGAGTTACTTTGAGTTATTTAAAATTAGATTGGATATTTTTGTTAATAAAAGAGTTATAATTATTATTTAATTTATTATTATAATCGTTTATAATTATCTACACAGTTTTTCATTCAGTTCACTACAACAAGATAGGTGATAGCGAATGAACATTCATCGCAATATTGAGAAAAATAAGACTGAATATACTCTAAATCAAGATCAACTCCACTATCCAAAAGAGATTGAAAACGACCTATTGAATTGCGGCCTCACAGAGAAAGAGCGGGTCGAAGTTCTCGCTACTGCTTGGGAATATGTCCGTTGCGGTGTCCCTGAGTTTACTAACTGGGAAAAGTACATCGCATTCGTCCGCTTAACAGCGCTGACAACTGTGGCAGAGTATCGGGGAGAGCTGGTAGATGTTGATCGGCTTCTTACACCTGGTGAATATGTACTAGGCTATCCAGTTCGCGAGTTGCTGGACACTCTATTCGCTGGAACTTCCGTATATGACACCATGTTACAAGAGTATGCCTCGTGTCTGCTTTTCATGGCGGAAAAGACGTTGGATCAGCAATCTGATCTCTGCAAGAAGTATATAGAAGCCATTGCCTCCTCTCCCTCTAGATACTTCAGGCTTCGAGACTGTGATGCCCAGGTAAGATTATTTATCGCTGCAGCCGTGGCCTGTAATGATCTAGATCCGGACTTCCAAGAAGTTGAATATCAAACAATGGCAGAAATCGGAATTACGCTGTACGATGCCGTCGCCTTCTATAAGCATAGAGCTGAGGCAGAAGTATCCAATCTATATGCTTATTGCGGACAAGACCTAGAATTTCGGCAAGAGGTCTACAAAATTGCACGCTCTACTCTATGGGCACTAGAGACTATGTGGTGCAAGACTGTCCAAGGAAGATGTGCGATTAATCTTCTAAAAAATCTCCCGCTCATTCACATGTCCATGCGTCGCTATCGATTTGTAGAGGATGGACTTACTATTGGCAAACCAGAAACTAGTGCTGTTGTTCGAGCTGCCCGAGATCATGTCAAGCTTTGGTACCGCAACGATGTAGATTTCAGCTCGCAAGGATTAACCAAACGCAGTATTGAGTCGGTAGATTACATGCTGTATCCAGAGTTGAAGGAAGCTCTTCAGATTCCGAGTAAAGAGATGTGTCAGAAGTGTACTCGACGTGAGATCTATGGAGGGATGTCAGAAGGTCAATTCGGAGGAGTCATTCTCTGTAATGACTGCCAGGAAGAATGGAGACAATACGTCCGTTCATCTAAACCGCGTCATATGAGTTGGTTAGGTTTTTAAGAGATTGTACCGACTACTTGTTCTACACCTCTCAAAGCAGTTATAGAAAAAATGGATATAACGAGCACCGCCATTTCCTAAATACTGTACTAAGCAATAAAAGGTCAACCCATGCAACAAAATTCAATAGTGCATAATTCCTCACATGGAGAGAAACAATTTTTGAATATGAGGCCGCTCGGATGAATCAAAAACCGGGTCCCCTCAATTAATGAACTAGTCTCCTTAAATAGCGACCTGAGATTCCTAATATACTTGCTAAGTTCCTTTTCTTAGCATTAGGGTATGTATCTAAATTAACACCTATAATATAATTTTCACAAAAATTATATTATGTTAAAATAAAATATTATCCATTCTAGAAATAGTAGGGGGAATTTGATGAAACGGTCTTATCTCAATCCATACCCTTTTTACAAAAAAATGCGTGACGATCGCCCTGTTTTCTACGATCCTGATTTTATGAGTGTAGTAGATATCAAAGGAGCTTGGCAGATTTTTCGCTATGATGATGTAAAAGAAGTAGCGAGAAATTATCGTACGTTTACCGTGGAATATATGCCAAAACAGGAAGATAATCCAATGAGTTATGGGATTAACTTTTCAGATCCTCCCTACCATAGCAAACTTCGTGCGCTGGTCTCTGATTCCTTTCATCCCAAAGCGATCGAGCGAATGCAGCCGTGGATCGAAAAACTGGTAGATTCCTTTTTAGATGAAGTCGCAGATCGAGGAAAAATGGAGACGCTTGAAGATTTAGCGATATCCGTTCCCATTCAAGTAATTGCAGAAATTTTAGGAGTTCCTTTTGAAGACAAAGAAAAATTTAAAGTTTGGTCCATCAATATCACCCAGAATCCCAATGAAGTAGAGGGAGGATTGGAGAAGTTTGTAGCGATTCAACAAGAGATGAGCGCTTACTTTTTAAATTTGATCGAACAGCGAAAACAAGATCCAAAGGAAGATCTGATCAGCACCTCCTTGTTCGCCGAAGTGGATGGAGAGAAATTGTCTATCCCAGAAGTGTTGGGTTTCTGTTTCTTCCTTTTAATCGCTGGCAACGAATCTACAACCAACTTGATTGCCAATACGTTATATGCTTTGACCCAGTTTCCAGATGTCCAAGCTCACTTGGACGCACATCCAGAAGATATTCCCAAGGCGATTGAGGAGTCGCTTCGCTACCGCTCTCCGCTTCAATCCACATACCGGATGGCCGCAGTGGATGTTGAGTTTCGGGGACAACAGATGAAGAAAGGGGACTTGGTCAACTTTTGGGTAGGCTCTGCCAATCACGATGAGACCGTTTTCCCCAATCCAGAAGTATTTGATATTCATCGTCCAAACCTAAATCATATCAGTTTTGGATATGGGATTCACCATTGTATTGGCGCACCTTTAGCACGGATGGAGGCAAAGGTCGTATTTGAAAAATTGCTAGGCAGGTTCAAAAATATTCGTCTCCAACCAGGAATCGAGTTACAGGCACAACCCAGTGATATGATGTATGCATTCCAAACATTGCCTGTGTTGTTTGATAAGAAATAAAACAATGTGGAAAACGTTGTTCTAGAAGTCGCCCTTTTAATATTGGGCGGCTTTTTTGGATTGACAAGTTAAAGCCTATAGTTGAACAATGAATTTCACTTGTTTCAATCTCTATAAAAATACAATATTGACAGACTTTATTTCTATCTTCGGTCTTATTGGACTGCTGTGTCTTGTTCCTTTAGACGTTTCAGTAGTTCTTGTAACGATGTCATCAAGCGACCCTGACGTTGACCTTCAGCAAGGGATAGACGCAAAGATTCCATGTTCTGTGCACGTACCTTACCGCCATGATGAAAGTGGTTGAATGCCTGATAATCTAATGGAAGCGCGTTCTTTTCCATAGTGAGGTGTACCCTTGCCATCATGCGTGGTCCCATGATCAAGGCCATCAACTTACCCAACAAGCCATTTTGCGGGAGTGCCAAAATTTCGCTTTGAGCGCGGATGGCTAGCTGCCAAAGTTCTTTATTCGCTACAACAGTCGAAACTTTAGACCAACCCGAAATATCAAATGCTGCATATGCAGGATAGGCCATACTGGAGTATAGATTCATCAACGACGGTCTTATCCAACCGCACCGCGAAACCTCGCAGCGATTGTAAATCTCAATAAACTGCTTTGCAACAACTTTGTTGTTGGATTCGATTTTGAAACCGATATTTTTCGAGGAATGCTTATAACAGATGTCAGCTTCAGCTATCTTAGTCGGATTCGTTGGTGGATTGATAGGCAAATCAGCCTTGGATTGATGGGTTAACCAGCCAGAAACCCCCCTATGTAGTCGGTCTTCTGGAATTTGCATGACCTTAAGGTAATACTCGCGAAGGCCAATCGCACTACCACACATAATAACAGAAGCCTTGGAAGCACGTGCTATATCACCGAGTTTACGAAGTGTAGCTGTACCTTCTGTTGTGCGGCTGCTATGTCCGTCAAGTGTGACGATGATAAACTGGAATTGTTTACCTGCCAGTTCAGCGACATTATCGATGACGCTGAACTCAGAAAAACTTTTCAGTGTAGCATCATCATAGCAATAAAGCTGTTGAGGAGAATGTAATATAGCTTTGCGTCCTTCTCGAACAAGGTAGGTAATAGCTACACCAGACAAATGGAGATGGTATCCGAGAGAAACTCCTACTGCACTTGCACCTACAATTAGGATATTAGGTTTGTTCATATTAGTTGTCATTTTTGAAACACACTCCTTGATAGATAAATTCATTTAATAAATAATAACAAAATTACGAAGAACTTAAATTTTGAATAATTCGCTGTAACATTGCTGATAACAGGGACATTTCCTGTTCGCTAAATCCTGACATCATCTGTTTCAGAAACTGTTCACTCGATTCTCTTAGGATTCCAACCTGTTGACAGCCTTTCTTTGTGATTTTAACAAGCGTGATTCGATTGTCCTTCGGACTGGTTCGGCGAATTACCATATTATCAGCTTCAAGCTGTTTTAGATGACGAGTAACGGCTGCATGGTTTATACCCATCAGTTTTTGCAGTTCAGTTTGGTTGACTTCTTGAGACTGATACACATGAAATAACAGTTGCATTCGGGACATGCTTACCCCAGAGCATTGAGCAAATGAATAATCCAACAGACGCTGAAGTTCTTGAATTTGTAGATAAGTTTTTTCAAAAGAAAATATGTCCATCATATAACTCCTTTTTGTATTTATATGAAAATCAATATGTGATGCATCAATATGTGATGCATCAATATTATACATATCAATATTTGATACGTCACAAATAATAACATAATTATAATTTTAATGCAATCTGATTCCAATCTGTGACTTTATTCTCTTCTGTGAGTATTAAACAAAACAAGTGAAATTAGTTGCATCTCTCGAAATGGCTGGATTCACACCCGTTCTGAGTTTTTTCTGTTCTACATTAAACAACGTCCCTACATAATATAAAATAGCAAGAATGACTAGGCTTCTATCCCTAATCACCCCTGCTATACCAAGGAGAAACATTAAATTTGCTAGATACCATCATTACCCTCTAGCTAAATATGTAAAATGTCAAAAGAGTATTACTGGATTTTTTCTCTTTACATTCATGACTAACCAAATCAAACAAGCTCCTCATCCATTTAAATGTGAGATATATTCAAATGCTGTTGTTCCATAAACGCTTTTGAAGTGCTTATTTAAATGGGTTAAATCAACAAAACCACATTCTGTTACTGCTGAATATATATCTCTATTTTTTTCTATTAACTGCTTTGCATATTCTATCTTGCAGTTAAGAAAGTATTGGTAGGGGGAAATTCCAGTATGAGCCTTGAATAAACGGATAAATTGGAATTTCGATAAATCAAGTTCTTTACATATCTCGTCAAGCTTAAGTACATTTTCTAAGTTGGTATGAAGCATATCCTTAGCTTTTCTAATTAGAACGTTATCTTTCTTATAATCTGTAGAAAAATTCGTTTGAATAAGGCTATCTGTAAGAGATAAAAGTAATTCACTGCACAAAGCCTCATCTTTTCCGCTTAATATTGCATTAGCAAGACTTAAAATTGTTTGTGCAAGTCTATCATTATACACAACAGGGGTTGAAAAACGCACGATATCTTTTTTCTCCATAACCTCTAAAAGCAATTCCGGTGCAATATATAACATAACATAATCTAGTCCAGACTCATCATGTGCCATTCCGTCGTGTGCCTGTTCTGGATTAAAAAACATAACTCCATTTCGATAGGATAATTGTAAACAGCCATCCAAGTTATAGTGTTGAATACCACGTAATGTTACACCTATTGCATATTCCTTATGAGAATGCTTTTTATACGTAAAACTAGTAATATTTGCTGATAAAGCAGTAATACCCGCTGATTTTTTATAGATAAATTTGTCCACATCATTCACCTCTTCATCAGCTTACTTACATCCATATCATAATTGCAGCATAAACTAAAAATAATGCCATTACAATATTAACCGTTTTTTTATGTTTCTGTAAAAAATTCTTGAAGATGGTACCGAAAAGCACCCAAGTTAGAAAGGCGGAAAATCCAATAAGAGTGATAGCTATTACACTTATTGTCACCGCAGGCATTGCGGAATAGTGGGGCATAATGAAGCTAGGAATGACAGTCATTGTAAACAGTACCACCTTTGGATTTAAAAACTGCATAAGAAAGCCTGACAGAAAGGTAGCCGTTTGATTTACGGCTGGTTTTGATGTATCCATTTTGTAAACCTGATAAGCGAGATAGAACATATATAAGCTTCCGATTATCTGCATAACCACTAAAATTTTAGGTATGATTGTTATAAGCATCGTATTTAATAAAACAGAAATAACAAGTAATAAACCAAAAGCGATAGTGGCTCCATACGTATATTTCATCGCTTTTTTTGTCCCAGAGCTATGAACGGTTGCTAATATGACAATATTAGTAGGCCCTGGTGTAAATGTAACAATAAAACAATATATGAAAAGAGATGTAATATCCATGACGAAAACTCCTTTTAAAGGTAATCTCATGGAAGTATACATCTTAAAATGAAATGGCATATAGTATATTATTGCAAGCTTATGCTTTGAGGTTAACTCTACAATTTTTGGATACTGATTGGTCATAACCCTGATTTCCTTACGCTAAGCGGGAAACCAAAGTTTTTTTCCATACTAATGGACCTTGTTCACCTTCATGATGAGGTCTTAAAGCTCCTGATCGACCCCCTTCTCACACACCTACTTTCACTTCGATATTTGGTATATATAGAAGATCAGCAATCGAGATAAAAAAGTTCAAAGGATTTAATGAAATGCAAAGATCCTTGAAATGAACCTCAAGGATCTTTGTCATTACAACGATTGGGAAACATTCTGTTCTTTTTGTCCAAAAGGAATTTTTGTAAGTATTTTGTTTCCTAGTTGTAATCTATATACAAGGAACGCAGAAACTGTCCCCACTAAAATGCCTCCTACTACATCGGTCGGATAATGATGCCCTACATAAATACGAGAAAAACCAATTAGTAAAGCAAGCATCACAAGTGGAGTACCTAATTTGCGGTTATAGTTCCAAAGTGCTAGAGCAATTGCTACTGCTCCAGTAGTGTGATCACTTGGAAATGATGAATCCGCTACATGTGATAGTAATAAATGCACATGATGAGTTACAAAAGGACGCGGGTGAAAGTAGACCAAACCAATCAAAAAATTAATCCCCATCGCCAACGAAGCTGTTATAAATCCATCCACAGCCGCTAATCTGCTAGATGAGCGAAATGCCAGTATTAGCAGAATCATCATATATAAATAAGGACCATAGGAAGTTAATGCTTCAAAAAAATGATCCCACCAAGCATGTTGTCCCGCAAAACCGTTAATCCATTGAAAAAGTTGATAATCCAAGGTGTTTCCTCCTTCTTTTCATTACTACATGAATAAAAGACTGTTTCTAGAAACGAAAGTTCATTTTTTATCCTGTTAAATTACGGATCATCAAAAAAAAGACTATCAGCATATTTTGGATCATGTTGGTAGTCAGTAGAAACACCTATTATCGCTTAGGTCATTACAATATTTGCTATTGATCGAGCAAGAAAGGGTATTAGAAACTGTTGACCTAATAGTTGGAGCTGATTGTGTTCTTTGACAACCCTTCTTATTTTTATTGTGTGCAATAATCTAACTTTGTTTTATGCTTGTTCAGCGATAATAACTGCATCCAAGATCTAACACTTATACGGCTATATCTGTTTCTATGATAGGTTTAGTGATTTGCATATAAAAAGAATCAAAGTCCTGAAACAACCCATGCATGTGTTCATCATATCCTGCTGTGACCGTCGAAAACAAAAATGGACTTCTGTTGGAATGTAACAGAAATCCATCTTAATTACCCGATTAAAATACAATTGTTTCAGGAGAAACACCCTTGGCTTTTGATACATATTTAAAAATTGATATTAAAAAGTTTGTGCCAGATCTTTTGCTCGTTTCACAGCATTATCTTTAATTTCTTCAGCTTTGTATGGAGCTGCCATATGTCCTTCTATAAATAAGCCTTCTACTGACGAAATTCCAAAGAAATTCATCATGAGATTAAGATAACGATGCCCCATTTCTAAGTCAGCTGCTGGTCCTTCTGCATAGACACCACCGCGAGCTTGGATATGAAGAACTTTTTTATCTGTTAAAAGTCCAATAGGTCCCTGTTCTGTGTACTTAAATGTCTTACCTGCAACAGCGAGAGCATCTACATAGGCTTTCAATACTGGAGGAAATGATAAGTTCCATAAAGGGGTAACAAATACATATTTATCAGCTTTTAAAAATTGGTCATTCAATTCGGCAAGACGACTTACTTTTGCTTCCTCTTCAACTGAAAGCTCTTCAAAGTTGGTTCTGGATCGAAGTTTTTCCCAGCCATTGAGTACATCTGCATCGATTTGCGGTATATTTTCTTTAAATAGATCGACATGAACAACTTCATCATGAGGATTTACTTCTCTATATGAATCAATAAATGTTTTTCCAACTGCCATACTATAAGACTGTATTTCGTCATAAGGATGTGCAGTAATATATAATATTTTTGTCATTATTAATTAACTCCTTTTATAAAACGAATGATATTAGATCCATCCAAAAACATTTGCCATCTAAACAACGCGCGTTGTTTATTTATGATAAGATAGAGAAGAACTACTA
Organism: Shimazuella sp. NTD250; assembly: GCF_059510375.1. NCBI lineage: Bacteria > Bacillati > Bacillota > Bacilli > Caryophanales > Thermoactinomycetaceae > Shimazuella > Shimazuella sp. NTD250. The sequence goes on from NZ_JCAJZS010000005.1 coordinate 269,369, forward strand.
GCAACCATCAAAATAGCTAATTTGTGGTTTACACAACACTTCTATTGTGTTGTCGTTTTTATTATGTATCCTGAAAAGGAGAAAAAAGATTATGACAAAAATAGATCCGCGAATACTTCGAACAAGACAATTGATTGTAGACGCTTTTGTTTTGTTAGCTGGTGAAAAAGATTTCAACCAGATAACCGTACGTGATATCACGGAAAAAGCTACAATTAATCGAGCCACATTTTATGCACATTTTACGGATAAATTTGATCTGCTGGATTCTACCATTACCAATCCATTCATTGACAAATTGAAATTAAGACTACATCCTCACCATGTTTTCAATGAGGATGTGATTAGAAATATCTTTCTATCCATGTGTGAATATCACACAGAGTTAAGCTATCTGTGTCCAAGAGGTTATCAATCACTGGGGGTTTTGATAGAAAGGAAAATAAAAGAGGAGTTACAAAAACTGATATTTGATCTTTTGCTTAAAGGATCTAGTTTGGTTGATGATAGGGAAATATTAAAAACGATATCAATCATGATAAGTTGGAGTATATATGGAGCTGCGTACACTTGGAATAACGATGGACGGATTATTTCAGCGGAAGAGTTAGTTACCAAGACGATTCCTGTACTTACAAATGGAATAAGAAAATACTTTGATAACATACTCAGCTAAATTCTCCGCATTACCGCTATTTGTGACACGGTTCACCATATCATCTCTGAGGCGCAATTTTTAGGGATTAACATTTTTCAAACCCTTCCTATTTAGAATTACTATTTTAAAATAGATTCATATCGGTTATAATGCCGTCCTACTTCTTTTACAGCATGTGCATCGGAACCAAAAACAAAAGGAATCCCTAGCTTTTGAGCTCTCTTTACAATCCATTCGGATGGATAAGGTTCCAAGCAATATTTCTTATCTAATCCAGTTGCATTGAAATCCAGTGCTATATCTTTCTGTTTTAGTAATAATAAAATTCCTTGTATCTCTTTCTCTGTTTCTTCTGTAACTGATGTTCGACCTTGGATATAGTGTTGGAATTTTTGACACAGGGAGAGGTGACCTATTTGGGAAGGTTGGATCTGAAGGATAGCCTCTTTGATCGTTTCATAGTAAACCTGCTGTACGGATTGAAAATCCCCATGGTGTAAAACAACATTTTTTTCCAATTCCTCAGGAGTATAATCTACACAGCGCCATCCACCTACTCCTTTGAGGAAATGTACAGATAGAACAGTCTCTTCTATATAACCTTGATATTCGTGGAGTAGATTTCGCGTCCAATCGATATATTCAGGTAAATAATCGAGTTCAAACCCTACTCGTATCTCAATCTGGTCTTTATATTTTCGTTTTAACTGATGCATTTCTTTTATATAGTCATCAAGCTCTGTTTCTTGCATGGCAAAATATTGAACCAATTCTTTCTCATATGGCAAAACTTCACAGAAAGGACGAGGCAGTGGAGCGTGTTCCGTTAAAACGTATCGATCAAATCCTAATTCAATTGCTTTTTCAATAAATTTTGCTGTCTCTTCTCCAGAACCATGTGGACAAAAGTGAGTATGGGTATGCCCGTCTACTTTCATCTTCATCCCTCCCATTTATTTTCTCTTTTCTTAGCAATCATGAAATCACTTATCTCGGACGACCCCTTCTAGCAATAACTGCGTTTCTTCTTACCATGCTGACTATCATCATGACAGCTGAATGAATTACTTAATATTAACATGATAAAATATCCTGATTATGAAAATTGCTACTATATACAAAATGTCATTGTATTTTACGCTTGATTTATATATTATGGTCACGTTAATCCTGATAAAAGGACAAGGTGATATTATGAAAAAACTTGGAATTATATTCACATCTCTCGCACTTATTTTCCTGATCATCACTGGGTGTTCCCCCACAAAATCAAACAATGATACCCATAAGAAATCAGTGAAAATCGAAAAAGAAACGCCTCTTACAGTATTGAAAAAAAACCAAAAAGTATTGAAAACCATTAAAGGATTTAAGTATAGCAGTACAACACAAGAAAAAACCATGGATAGCTCTTATAACAATACAGAAATTGGAGAAGAACAATTCAATCCTGAAACCTCTCATTTTACAAACTCTGCAAAAGATGAATATTATTATGACAAACAAACTATCTATACAAAGAAAGCTGATCAATGGTCCAAAAAGCAAAACACGGATGGAAGAGTACTAGTAAGTAATATCTTTCCAACTCAAGTCGATTTCCTTGTCAAATATTTAGGAACCAAAGATCAAGCACCTGGTATTACTCTTAGCAAAACAGGCAACGAGTATGTTGTTACACTGGATATGATGACTGTTAAGAATCTTGATATGACTGATGCAGAATTCACCGAATTTAAGAAGAGAAACCTCTCTGGTAAAACAGAATTAACGATTGATGCAGATACATTTAAACCAAAAAAATATGTATACCAATTGAATACGAGAAATGGGGAAAAACGGAATGTAGAAATGACGCTTACTCCTTATAACACACCTGTTACGATTCCTGCAAATATCGTAAAAAGTGCTCATTCTGTTCAATAATAAAGAGTTTGATACGATCCCCAAATCGTAGACAGTAAAAATTTGTATAATCAGATTAAGGAAATAACGTTTATCCAGCGTTTTTCTTTTTATATTCACATCAATAGATGACCTAGTCTTTTAATGGGACAACAGATAATACTCGGATAAAGCTATCACAAGAAAAACAATTTACAGCTCAGAAGCCTCAAGCAAAAGATTAAGTCTAGAAAATAACGATAATATAGGAATTGGCAATAGAATTTTTTAATGATAGTACAAGTCTATGATTTACGAATGGTTGCCATCCCCAGTGTGGAACTGTATGGTTTCCTCACTCCGTTTAAATAAACAACAACATAGAAACCACATGACCTCTATGCACTTAGAGATCATGTGGTTTTTTACTAGAGGAGTAAAAAGTTATTTGGAGTAATATGATATTTTCTACTGTTAATAAAAGTAATACAATGAGCCAATCGCTCTACCCCTAGTTTAATTTGACTTTCGTTTACTTGAGAAATGCTTAATCGAAGGAGATTTTCCTTTTTATATTCTGGTAAAAACATTCTAGAGGCATCATCAATATATACATGCTGCTCGTTCAGCATATGAACTACCTGTTTTGCTGTCATATTCTCGGGCAGACTGATGGATAGAAAAAATCCTGAAGTCGGTTTAGAAATATGAGTGTTAGCCGGTAGTAATAATTCACATGCTTCTTGAATGATTTGCATTTTAGTGCGATATACCTCTTTTATTTTTTTAAGATGACTATTAAACATACCACTTTTTAAATAGATTTCTAGTGCGCCTTGTGAGAGTGCTGAACTATTAAAGTCCGAACTAAATTTATATCGTAAAAAATTGTTAATCATGATTGCAGGAAGAACGAGTGTAGCAATCCTTAATCCTGGTAGAAAAATTTTCGAAAAGCTTTTAATATAAATCACTCTCCCAGAAGGGGCAAATGAAAATAAAGGATCTGATTTTGAATTTGGATCAAGGTCTCCTAAAAAATCATCTTCCACTATATATACATCGTATTTTTCAGCTAACTCAACGATTTTTTTCTTTTCACTATTTGTATAGGAATGACCAAGTGGATTGTGAAATCTCGGGATAATATAGAAAAATTTTATATCATTATTTCGAAAAATGTATTCCAGACGATCAAGATCAATGCCTTCCATCGATAACTCAATTCCAAAAGTATTAACTTGTTGTAATTTGATGGATTCAAGAAATCCAAAATAAGTGGGCTGCTCCATTAGAATATTGTTTTTTCCATTTGGAAAGGGCATAGAAACTAATAAATGGAGGGCTTGTTGAGAGCCTGAAACAATAACTACTCTTTCAAGTTGAGTGAATACCTGTAAATTTTGCAAATATTTCACTAGTTGTACTCGTAATGAGTACAGTCCTTGTTGATCAGAGTATGTAAAAAGCTCTTCTTTATATTGTTCAATTGCTTGATTTATACAATGTTGAAATTCAACATAAGGCATAACATTTTTATCTGGACCAGCAGACAAGAAATCAATCACGTCATTTTCATTTGTCGGATTTTGAAATTCATTCACTACAAAGTAACCACTTTTAGGAACAGAATAAATGAAATGCTCTTTTTCTAATTCTTCGTATGCTTTAATGACTGTATTTTTGCTACATGAAAAATGCTCAGATAGCTGACGAACAGAAGGAAGTTTACTTCCTGCAATAAGTGTCCTATCTTCTAGCCGATGCTTAATCTCTTCCATTATCTCTATATATTTGGTGCTCATACATTTATCCCCCTTTAACTGTCATGGTACAGACAACTAAAAGAATGGTTTATTTTTTTATATGTACCTTTTAATATTTTAATTATAACAGAACTGTACTTTAATAAAAATCAAAAATGGTACAGATGTGATACAAAAAGAAAAGATAGGGGCAGGATGGGATGAAGAGAGAAACCAGAGAGAAATACGGATTATTGTTGGGATTACTTGGTGTTATGTGTTTTAGCTTAACACTCCCAGCTACAAGTATTGCAATAGAGTATTTTGGGACTACGGTCGTCGGTTTAGGAAGAACAGTTGTTGCTGCTATTTTCGTGGCAGTGGTATTGATTGTTCGAAAAGAAAAGCTGCCTTCTCCCCGCCATTTTAAAAGTTTGTTTCTTGTTGCAGTTGGTGCAGTTTTAGGATTTCCTCTTCTTACTTCTTGGGCAATGGAATCCTTGCCTGTTTCTCATGGAGCTGTGGAAGTGGCGCTGTTGCCATTAGCAACAGCCGGATTTGCTATGTTTAGAGCAAAAGAAATTCCTTCTCTCAAATTTTGGATCTCAAGTTTAATTGGCTCTGTAGCTGTTATTATTTATGCCCTTCACCTTGGATTCGGTCAACTGCAATTTGCTGATATAGCTATACTAGCAGCAGTGATTATACTTGGACTGAGTTATGCAGAAGGCGGGAGACTATCGAAAGAAATAGGCAGCTGGCAAGTGATTGCTTGGGCCATTTTAATCGGTGCGCCATTTTTCATTATTCCAGTTGGGCTAAACCTTACAACTGAAATGTTCCATGCCCCAATACATGCTTGGGTTAGTTTTATTTATCTCGCAGTGATTAGTCAATTTTTAGCATATGTTGCTTGGTACAGTGGAATGTCTATGGGGGGAATAGCAAGAGTTAGTCAGATTCAATACTTACAACCATTTTTAATGATTCTATTTGCAACAGTATTTCTAAATGAATCCATCACATTGTTCACTCTTGTAATTGCAGTGATTGTAGTCTTTTCTGTTATATTAGGCAAAAATGCTCCCATATCAAAAAAAGGATCTGTGTCAGAGAAAAACTAACTGTATGTTCAAAGGATTGTGAAGGAACCTAGCGACTGTTCACTTTAATAAGGTCTCTAAGACAATCTTCCAGAACAGTTCAAGGGCATTCTATTTCCTCTGAAAACTTCTGAGTAAATTACTGTCCCAAAAGCAATTCATAACATCTACGGAAACGGGTGTGCTTGAAGTCGTGATGTTCATGTTTCTCCTCGTTTAGACAATCCCATTATCGTTATCAAGTGGTTCCTCTACTCTGAATTCACACGAAAAACGGCTTCCATCGAATTGAGGGCAGCCGTTTTTTCAAATGATTAAGATCCTAGCTGACATTACACTGCTGTTAAAATGAGCGGCTTATCTTTGGTAATGACAATCGTATGCTCAAACTGTGCGGAGTAGTGATTGTCCGGCAGCAGCAGCCCCCAACCGTCAGCGCTCTCTTCTACAAATTCAGCTCCATCCGATACAAAGGTTTCCACAGCGAGCACCAGTCCGTTCGTGAGCAGCCTGTTGTCTCGCGGATCATAGTAATTCAGAATGCTGTCCGGCATCTCATGCAGTTCGCGGCCAATTCCATGTCCGGACAAATTGCGGATCACGGTGAATCCGTCCTTGTGAGCTTCGTTTTGAATCGCCCGTCCGATACCGCTGATCTTTGCACCCGCCCTGGCCTTCTGAAGCCCCCGATGCAGCGCGCGGAGCGAGCTCTGACACAGCTTTTCCTTATGCCGCGAACAGGTTCCTACCACTATCGTTGCCCCGGTGTCAGCATAATATCCCCCCAGTTCCGCCGACACATCAATATTAACGACGTCCCCTTCCTCTAGTACCCGAGGACCTGGAATGCCATGCGCAGCCACCTCATTTACGGAGATGCAGGTTGTTCCCGGAAAACCGTAGGTGATAGCAGGCGCGGAGATTGCTCCATGCTCATCCAGCACCCTTTTTCCGATATGGTCGAGCTCTGCCGTTGTGACTCCCGCCCGGACAAAGGACAGCATCTCTTCGCGAGCCATTGCAACAATACGGCCGATCCTCTGCAGAGCGATAAGATCATGTTCTGATTCGATGGTCAAGTTTTAAACCTCCAGTATTTGCAATACAACACACTTTTAATTCCAGTATACTCGAAAAAGAAATGCGTGATCAAAGATGTGACCAAACATTAATAGTCTAGGTTACAATCATATATATTCTTATTAACTCTTATTTTCTTTCTTCCCTATCTCACCTTGTACCATAACAATTAAGATTTCATCACCCATAATGATATAGGTATACATATGATACTTGTCCTATAGCTTTTTCATTGAAATTTAAATTGTGTACAAATAACAATCTAATGTTCAATTGAAGAATCAACTTTGTACACAATTTTTCTTACCAAATTTAGGAATAACTCTTTTTCTTGTTCTGTAAGTCCATCAGTAGTAATTGTTTCAATTTTGCTCCAGGTATTTAAAACATCCTCTTTCAGATTATGGCCAGCTTGTGTAAGGGAAATGATCGTGACACGTTTATCTATCTGTGATCGGCGCTTGGTGATAAGACCCGAATCCTCTAATCGTCGAACGGATTTAGCAACAGTGGAATGGTCAAGACATAATGTTCTCCCTAAGGAATTCTGAGACTGGTTGTCTTGCTGCCATAACTGCATTAACAAAAGTTCTTGTCCAGGAAACAGTCCTATCTCTCGAAGCAAATTAGCTGCTAAGGTGCGATGAAACCGTACAAGAGCAAGGATAGAAAAGCTGACAGGAAATTCAGGAGAATTAAAGATCCCCTGAAGTTCCTGTGTATCTTTCATATCTTTGTTTTTTTTCATTCATTCACTCAACTTTCACACTTCATTATTGATCTCAATATTACAATCGGTCTCCTCGAACCTTCACATTAGTACATCCGATTAAATACGACACAAATATCTACTCGGCCCAAGTTATGGAAAATTTCTTCACTTATTTTTGTTTCATTTTAAACTAGAGTTCTGATGAAAAGTTAGGAAACAAAATCTATTTATTATCAAAAATAAGGTGAGTATCATGATATGACACCAATGTTGTCGCTATCTTGCAAAAAGAATAGATATTGTAATCTAAAATTTAATTAGTTAGGAACATTTATACTCTATTATTTTTAGTTCTCATTTTTTAAGTTTACACGTTTCTTACTATGATGCAAATGCAACCAGACTGAGAGTGCAGCAAAACATCTGAGTGGAAATTTAGTCGAATTATTATTAATTACAGATGAACCTACACATCTTAAATCACCATTATTCCCCGTTTCCGCATAGAGAAACGACTCTATACTCTAATGAGGTGTTGGATTTTTCGTATCCACTTCCACTAACACTTTGAGAAAAATGCACGTAAGATCTTTCTATGCATATAGAACTTATTTGGGATAATATTTCAACTCTTCGGTTGAATGTTTGTGCTTTCGCTTCTACTAAACTGGAAGATGAACATTAATACACTCATGGATGAAAGCGTAACTGTGAACATTACAATCCGCATCAATGTTTCCCCTGTTTGTTCTGTCACTTTCGTTTTCATTAGAATCTTATACCTCCTTGCTATTTTTAGTATGAAGACGGTTTCATCCCATGATATCCATGACTCTTGCTGCCATAACTGCATCAAGATTATTTCTTGACTAGGAAACAATTTCTCGAAGCAGATTAGACGCTAAAGTGTAATGAGCACTTTAAATTGGCTTGGAAGTTTAGCTTTTACAACTGATTTCATTCTATCAATATATTCTTGACGAACTCTCCCAGGAGACATAAAAAACTCCATTTGCCTGCCAGTCTTATCCGTTAATAAACTCTTCAATTCTTCCTGCTTTACATTCACATACCAGACCCAATTGAAAGAAAAAGATACCAATAACTTGTGGTTCCCAAATTTTCAAATTCCCTTTTACATGATCATTCATATCTTCAAACCGCAATATACATACTATTAGTCAAGATACTGTTTTAGTATTTCTAACCCCATTTTCAACTCATCCACTGAGCTTGTGGAAGATAGCGCTATTCGTAAATATTTATCTGGCGTTGTCTGCCCACTAAGAAAGCGATCAGAATGAAAAACTCGAATTCCTTGTCTCTTTAAATCGGTTTCCAACTGTAAGATATCATGATCTTTTTGAATAGCATGCCAACGATAAAAACTAAGAGGATGCCCCATCGACTCTTGGAGAGGAAAATATTCGGTATAAATATCATTTGCAGACTGTGCTAGCTGTTTTTTTTGAACAACAATTTCATACGCCTTGCCCGATAAAATAAGCTCCGTAATAACCTCTGCATCGAAAGAAGACGTTTTTACATTGATGTTGAAAATACTCTGCAAAATATTCTTCCGAAAAGTATCCCCATAAACCATATAAGCGACTCTTAACCCAGAACAAATCGACTTAGCAGTGCCGCAAATATATACGCTCTGTTCTGGAAGCATCTGAAACATAGGCTGCCTATAGTCAGAGATAATACCTGCCGTCAGAAATGCATGGATATCATCCTCAATCAAAATTAAATGATGCTTGCGGATGACCGACGCTAATTCATGTTTTCGAAAATCTGAAATCATGACAGTAGTAGGATTACAGCAAGATGGCATTAGAAAAATGCCGTGAATCTTTGTTTGACAACACTGCTTTTCTAGTTCGCCAGGTAGCATTCCAAACTGATCTCCAAGAATGGGCACTAACTGAATATGGAGTATTTTTGCCAACTCGATAAAATTGGAATACGTGTATAAATCAGTTGCAATGCGATTACCGGGTTCAAATAATGCAGTCAATGCAATTGCCAATGCATTTTGAGCACCAGAAACAATCGCGACATGTTCTTGATCTGCATGAACACCAAAAGATTCCATCCAGTTTAACCCTGCTGTTTTCTGATGGGGGATACCAGTTGGATCACTGTAATTCAGTAGCTGTTCCAAATAACTTTTATTCACAACCTTTTGCATAGCCTCTGCTACCATATCATTAGTTTGCTCAAAAGAAGCAACAAAACCAAGATCAATACAGTTTGTGATTTGATCTGTGGAAATGGTGATCGAACGAGTAGCATTCGGAGCGACAAAGGTCCCACTTCCCGTGACAGCATAAATCAGTCCTTTGAACTCACATAGTTTGTAAGCACGAGTAATCGTAGTAAAGTTTAAGTCCAGAAAGTCAGCTAATTCTCGTTGCGGGGGTAATTTTGTTCCTGGTGCTAAAAAACCATTTATAATATCCTGTTCAAGAAGTGACGCAATGGAGTAATAAAATGGACGTTTTAGTACTTTCTTATCAGGTTTCCAAGACATGGGATAATGTTCAAATGAATTTACTGGCATACTACACCTCTACTTTTTTATTGCATCCATTACATACAGAATGAAATTTACGTAAACGTAAAAAGAATACGTTCCCATAAAGATATAACACTTCTGATTTCTATTTTGATGACAAGATAGAGGAGTCAATCTAGATAATTGTAATCCATACAATTCTTCTATCCGTTGTATGGATTTTATGTGTTACATTTGTATGGAATAAAGTTTAGTACTCAAGGAAGGTAAGCATATGAACAAAAGTGATCAAATAAGAACCGCCTTTCGTACTGCTTTTCCATACACCGTCCCCATTTTTGCAGGCTTTTTATTTTTGGGAATCGCTTATGGAATCTTTATGAATTCATTAGGGTTCCATGCCATCTACCCTATTTTAATGAGTCTCACCATATTTGCAGGATCAATGGAGTTTGTAGCAGCGAATTTAATGCTTAGTGCATTCCATCCACTTAGCACCCTTTTCCTCACTTTCATGGTAAATGCACGACATTTATTTTATGGCATTTCGATGCTGGATAAATATAAGGGAATCGGAATGAAAAAGTTTTATCTGATTTATGGACTATGTGATGAATCTTTTTCTATTAATTATACAGCCAACATCCCAAAAAATGTAGAAAAAGGATGGTTTATGTTCTTCGTGACCCTGCTCAATCATTCTTATTGGGTCATAGGAGCAGCAATTGGTGGCATTTTTGGATCTCTTTTGAAGTTCAACACCGAAGGACTCAACTTTGTTTTGACAGCTCTCTTTGTCGTGATCTTCATGGAGCAGTGGATGAAAGAGAAAAAGCACCATAATTCTCTCATAGGGCTTGGTCTTTCAACCATTAGCCTTATTATTTTTGGTGGAAACCATTTTATTATCCCTGCTATGCTTCTGATTCTGGGTTTGCTCACGATTCTTAGAAAACCCTTAAAGAAAGTGGAGGTAAGCACAGGACAATGAGTTTAACGCAACAGATTATTACAATTGCTATGGTTGTTTTAGGAACCATGCTTACGAGGTTTATTCCATTTCTCGTTTTTCCGGCGGGTAAGCCTACACCGGAGTATGTTCAATACCTTGGCAGAGTGCTACCCTCGGCAGTTTTAGGACTTTTGATAATTTATTGTTTTAAGGATGTGAGTTTTCTATCTGGTAATCATGGCATCCCTGAACTAATTGGGGTTACAGTGGTTGTAATACTTCACTCTTGGAAGAAAAAGATGCTCCTCTCGATAGCAGGAGGAACAATTGTTTACATGATATTGGTACAATTGGTTTTCTGATTACATGAATTAGTTTTGCCATCTTCTTATCTCAAGTTGAACAAATATCATGAGTCTCAGCTCATGTTAACTATGAAAAGAATCAGTTTCACTCATTATACATTATATATCTACCAGTATTCTTGACCAAGAACATTACATTTAGTTGGAGGTGTTACTTCTTGAAACCAAAAGACATCGGTATATTACTTCTACTAGCAGCCTTATGGGGAACATCCTTTCTTTTCATCCGAGTGTCAGCTCCTGTCTTTGGACCGATTGTACTCATGGATCTCAGAGTTTTGATGGCTGGTTGCGCTCTTATCCTATATTCCGTAGTTTTACGACAACGTCCTCGTTTGCGCCATAAGTGGAAGGAGTATCTACTTCTTGGTGCTTCGAATTCAGCGATCCCATTTTGCCTAATAGCAGCAGCAGAACTTAACCTTGATGCTTCACTGGCTGCAATTTTAAACGCAATGACTCCATTATTCTCCGTTATCATCTCATATTTATGGATAAAAGATCCTTTTACGAAGAAAAAACTGGTTGGTCTTATGTTAGGGATCGTTGGTGTTATTGTACTTGTTGGATGGAATCCTCATCACATGAGTGGACATATGATTATTTCGGTAATTCTCTCCCTTGCAGCAGCGTTTTTCTATGGAATCGGTGGTGTATTTTCGTCAAGAGGATTCAAGGATGAGAAGCCGCTCAACCTGGCGATTGGCCAACAACTGTCCACAGGCATTATTTTGGCTCCTGTGGCCGTGTTTTTTCTACCAGATCGAATGCCTAGTAGTTCTTCGGTTATATTTTCAGTCCTTGGACTGGCTTTGCTCTCCACATCATTGGCGTATCTCCTTTACTTCTATTTGATAAAGAACATCGGACCAGTCAAGACCCTTAGTGTTAACTTTCTGGTGCCAGTGTTCGGAGTTTTATGGGGTTGGCTATTTCTACATGAATCCCTATCTGTAGGAACTTATCTTGGCTTACTATTGATTCTTATGAGTATCGGGCTGATTTCTAATATCCCACTCAGATTTCGTCGATTTCGTCGCAAACAAACTCCCACTCAGTGCTAAAAAGCTATCGCCGCCTTACGGATTATGAATTAGTACCAACATTGCCCTACACCATTAATAAAAAAATAGTGTCGGACATATTCAAAAAACCAAAGGGAGAGTTAGTAGTGAAGAAGAAAATGGATGAGATAAAAATTCATGAAAAATACTATGAACAGATTTATAAACAAGTAAAAAACGATCCGTACGCTCAGTCGTTAGGAATTCAGTTAACAAAATTTGAGGTTGGTTTTGCAGAAGCAATGCTAAAAGTACAAAGTCATATGGTTAATGCTTATGGAACCGTTCACGGAGCAATTATTTATGCGTTAGCCGATCACGCTTTTTCAGTAGCCTGTAATGCATATGGGAAAACTTCACTTGGACTCACCACAACCATTCAGTTTATGGAATCAGCTAAAAGCGGAGATAAGATGGTTGCCCGCGCAACAGAGATAAAACGAAACTATCGTACAGGATTCTATCGAATAGATGTCTTACATGAGCAAAATCTGATAGCAACCATGGATGCAGTTTCTTATCGCAAGGATCATTATTTTATCGAGCTTGATGAACAAATTTAAGTATTTCATCCCATTTGAACTAGCGAAGATTGTAGCACAAAGGACAGATCCCATGAGTATACTTGTCTGTTCTGTTTATCCATACCTAATGATATAAAATCCAATAAAATCATGCCGGTTACAATCACCATGCGGGTAAATCCTGCTGTGATGAAATGCATCAAGAGTTTAGTCACCATATCCAAAATTTATTAGATTTGACGGCAAAAAGCCCCCATCCAGCCATCAATGGGGGCAACCTAATTAAAATATACATATGGATCTTTTGGAGCAGTAATCATTTGTATCTTACTTTGGAAATATGAACGTTACATTCAACAATATAAAGATTTTGTCTGATTTCTCTAATTCTTTTATATGTCAGTCGACTTTCAAAATAGCTTCTATTATTATTACCGTTTTTGGAAAACTACTGGCAACTCCTTGATCGAGAACATGAGAGCAGTTTGATTCATCATTATTGGACCATTAAACTTTAACTGGAATTGTTTGAACCGTTCAAACAAAATTCTTAGTACAATGTTTGCTTCTAGACGAGCCAAAGGGGCTCCTATACAAAAATGAACTCCATGTCCAAAAGTGGTATGTTTCAAATTGGTTCGATGAAGATCAAACTGATCAGCATTTTCAAACACAGAATCATCCCGATTGGCAGAGCCCATCCAAGTATTGACGAGATCACCTTTTTTAATAAGTTGTCCTCTTAGTTGAACATCTTTAGTAGCGATTCGGGTGGTATATAGAATAGGTGGACGATATCGCAATACTTCCTCAATTGCTTTTCCAATATCTTTTGGATGTTGGTATAGATGTTCTTGCACTTTGGGATTTTCGGTAAAGGTAAGCAGGGAATTACTAATCAGGTTGGTAGTGGTTTCATTTCCAGCTATTAATAAAGTAATACAAAAAGCTAATAACTCTTTGGTCGACAACTTTTCACCATCTATTTCTGCTTGTACGAGTTGAGAGATCAGATCATTCGTGGGATTCTCCTGACGTGTTGTAATCATTTCTATAAAATATTGACCCATCTCTTGCTGAGCTAGGAAATAACCTTCGATTCCACCTTCTACTTCCGACGGTTGTTTGATGAGGATAGTAGACCAATATTTAAATTTTTCTCGATCTTTATAGGGAACGCCTAACATTTTCGCAATAACTTGGATGGGTACCGGGGTTGCTAAATCCTTTGCGATATCCATTTCACCTTGGTCGGCGACTTGATCTAGTAGTTCATTGGTGATCTCTTCAATCCAAGGTTTCATATCTTCAATTGCTTTTGGTGTAAAAGCTCTGGACACTAATGAACGAAGTTTTGTATGGTAAGGCGGATCATTAGCTTGCAATGCTTCCGTTAACGGACTTTCTTCCACTTTAGGAAGATATTCCGCGGAAAAGTTTTCATAATCGCCTAATACGCTTTGTACATCATCATAGCGAAAAACATGCCATGCACCTTTTGAACCAAAAAAGTGTACAAAATCCGCATCGTAGATGACTGGGCTTTCAGCAGTCATTTTTTTAAACCATGGAAAGGGATTAGCAATGGAATGTTTCAAATTAGCTCCTCCAAATTTTCAAAATTTTCATCTCTATATTTTAGTATAAATTAATTTTCTAAAAAAATAAATAAAAAATACTATATCAGAAATAAAAGTAATAGAAAACAACAATTGCATTATTACTAAATTTGTTAATAAAAATAATCTTACTATTTGAGCGTAAATTTGATAAACTAAACCATACAGCAGATGAAGCATACTCTTAAACTATTTTTCAAGAAAGAATTTTATAATAAGTGTTATTTTCTAAAAAATATATTAATTTAATTATTGATTCATCTGTATTTATGTGGATATTGTATACAAATCTTACAATTTTGAGGTGTATAAGGGGAGAACTGAACGTATGATTAAATTAATTACAATCTACAAAAATATTGGAGATTTGAATGCTCTACTAAAATTTTATACCGAAGAAGTTTATCCTATCATTCATAACATGCCTGGGATTATTTGTACAGATGTAACTAATATCTCTCATATTAGTCCTGATATTTCAAAAGAACTAAATGGTTTTGAACTTATTATGGAAACATATTTTGAATCCGAAGAAGTTATGCAAGGGCTTGTTTTTTCCGATCTAGGTGGTGAGCTTATGGTAAAGGTAAGAGAAGTTACCCCCTGTGATGTGTCGATATTTACTGGAAAAGTAAAAAGGTTTTCTGGTGAATTGACAGATAACTTACGCCAGACTATAGCGCGGATTGGCTATGAAGGGAATGATTTAACGGAATAGGTTATCCAAAAAAATACATATCCTCATAAAAAGAGCAGACTCTTCCGACCATTGAATCTGCTCTTATTATTTATGAATTTTTAATTCAGTTACTTTTCATTTTTCAAGCTACAACCTTGCTATTACTTGGTGAGAATCGAAAGTCGTTTCTGAACGATTGAGACATGTCAATGTAGGGATTACATTAGATACATATAGCCATGTACTCCCTCATAAGCAAAAAGATCTTGCTAAAAAATTTAACTAGATATGAAAAAATTAGATTCTAAAAGAGAGAGTTTTAAAAGCGTCTAAATCTTATGTCGTCAAATGAGGTTTTAAAAGCCAAAAGTCCTATAACTCAAGGAAAATCGGCTCTCGTTTAGTGAGTGTCGATTTTCCTTCCATATTAAATATGGGTATATCCTTGGGTTTCCTCTATGTTACGTAGGTGCATGAAGTCCGGTATATCAAGGGTTTGTATTCACTTATGTGTATGTAGGGAAGCCCAAGGATTTTTAGTGTGTGGGCAAAATGTGGTCAGGTGGGTTGGTTGTGTTTTTGGAATATGATTCAACTGTTATCGATTTTAATAAAACTTTAAATTATGGATATCTATTCGCTTGTATGTGTTTGGTTAAACTCTTGAACTCTTCTGTGTCAAATAAAGTCGGATGGGTAATTAAATGAAATAAGAGTGAATGGAGCTAGCGTTATCAAGGTGTTTTGAAATGTGATGCAATAGGAAGAAACGAGAGAAAATATGGTTCATTTGCAATTATGATTGCTGTTTGGTTTACAACTCCTTCTCCTTAATTCTAGAAATGACATGTAACTATTCAACTGTATACACTTTAAGATGTAATTTGAGTTTTTCGTTCCTTAAAACTATTTATAATACAAACTCTATAGAATAAAATAAGCTATATATGGAGAGGGGAAATACATTTTGAAATCAGTATTAAAAAGAAAATTAAAAATCTCATTTATCATGTGTTTTTGCATCCCTATATATGTCGTTCTTACATCTTTACTATACTCAGGCTATTCTCAGGATGTACCGCCTTTAGGTCTGCTTTATGCTACATTTCTAATCTCTACACCTATTGTTTTTGTATATTTATTTCCAGTATCCCTATTAGCAGAATACATTTCTAGTCGATATAAATACCAACCAATTCTGTCGCTATTAATTTACATTTTTTTTACTGTTCTCTTTCTTAATATAGTACCTCTACTAATAGATGGTATAGGTAAAGGGATACTTTTTCTCAATCCCGGTTATTTAATAGCAGTCATCTACTGGTCAATAGATGAAACATATCGAAAAAAACAAAACAAGAGTCTAACTAACACATAAGCTCTTAGTACATTAGATAATTATCATTTATCACAGATCTTGATGTAACAAAAAATTGAAATAAAAAGTTTTCATTTGAAGAAGAAGAGGATTATACCCTCTTCTTCTTAATAAGGATCTACATAGACTTCATGATAAGCTTGAGGTGTTCCGGGCATAAGGGCAAAAAAACCCATTATGCTGGAAATTTTATCACGCATAATCACTTTCGATGAATCACCTGGATAAGTATAAAGGTACATTTCATGGTTTGGGGCTTGATCATGGTTAATCTTAAAATATCCTGATCCGTTTTCTTTTACATCTGCGTAATAATGAGCGTCTATATTTGGGGCTGGTACTAATGGATTCCCTGAACTATGAAAACCATCATGTTTCCATCCTGTAGAGGAATTTTGTACATATTTTATTGTTAGCCCTTTACTAGAAGCTCTTCCTACACTTACTGTCTTTCCACGCTTATCGTATCCTATAGTATGTCCGATACTACGGACTCCAAGCTTTGTAGTTTTATGGCCATTTTGCTCAGTTATATAAACTTTAGTTAGCGTTTTATAACTTTCAGCCTGAGAATTCCATTCCCTAAATCCACGATTATTACCATTAAAATGGTGAATCTTACAATTAGAAAGAGGTACACTACACCAAGGATTGGGTGCGGATTTCATAGAAATAAAAGTCTCGTACCTTATCATGTAACCACTACCTGATGGCAATGCTAGAGGACTTACTATGCCTTTTTGTGTCTTTGTAGGAGCGTTTGTTGTAGTGGTTTTAATAACTGCTGATAAAGTCTTTGGCTCTTGGAAAACCCTTTGATCATCTTTTGAGAGATTTTTCTTTTTTGCCTTTGGAAGAGATTTTTTTATTTTTTCAATTTGGTCTTGTGGAATCATTTTATATGCTTTTATCTCATATCGATACCATTTATCTTTTTCTACATTGTTATCAATAAAATAAGATTCATCAACTGTTGTTATATATTTACCATCTCTGTATATTTCGTATTTCTGATCATCATCAGGTAAGTTAGACCAAACTAGCTTTACCTCATCATCCTTTATGTAAGTTTCCAATCTTGCAGTGTCTGCTGAATAATATATTTTTGGTTCATTTTTTTTAGTGTTCTCGATAGCTAATTTATCTTTTTGAGATTCACTAGTAGATGTTTTAAATCTAACCCTATCGATAATCTCATTATTTTCATCATAGGCTATTAATTTTAAATCAACTAAATCATTTGACTTTAGGTTCTTTATTTCGTGTTTTAAATCTTTCCCTGACCAAACTTTTTTCCCATCCAAAGTATAAATATCATAGTGGTCTCCTATGGACTTCCAACTAATTGTTATGGAATTCTCTGTAACAGAATCAATTTTCTGTTTTGCAAAAACTTTCAAACTAAAAAATCCTTCGATGAATCTGTCCAATTAGGTTTCCAAAATAAAGTATCCATATAGATTGCCTCTATGTCTAAAAATTTACCTAATTGCTTGGCAAGAGTGGATTTTTCAGAACCAGGTGAACCAATGATACAGATTCGTTGCATAAGTTGCTGGATTAATTTTTTTGTTGGTATCACTTGTATGTTCATTTCATTAGCTCCTATTTAGGGCATAAAAAATAGTAAGTATGGTGATTGCCGTTAAACAGCGGCGGACCACCGATCACCTGTTGCTTGATGTGATCAGTGGTCCGTTTTCGACCCACGTCAATGTGCATTTGGGATCAATATTGCCTCAGCTGATGACCTGCTTGACCACCTGCTGAAGCTTTTCCCATGCATCTCCTTCCGGGAAGCCATGGGTTGCTTCTTCGATTCTGACCACCTCTCCTCCAATCAGCCCGTGGAGGACTTCCACACTGGCTGGATCGACGACCTTATCAGGGAATGCCTGAACCAGCACCAGCTTCCTGACTACTTCCGCAAGAGGTGCTGGAGCCAATGATAGCAAGTCTAGCAAGCGCCAGACCAGCCTCATCATCTCTACAACTACCGACAGCGGGAGAAGTTTTGAAACCAATGCCTGCTTCAGGTATTGGCGGTTGGGCTCCCATGGGCGGGGTACGTTGGGGAGGGCAATCCACTCCAGAACCCTGCGTGGCCACCTACTGATCTTTTCCATCAGGGAGGTTGACACCCCGTTTATGGAGACAGGGGTGTTCACTACCAAGACGTTCACTCGCCTCAGTTGGGCTTCTGTGAATACCCCCTCAGCAAGCAACTCAATGAAGGCCCGCAGGATAACTGCACCACCCAACGAGAAGCCGATGAGATAGATTTCCTCGACTTCCTCATCGAGGAGGAGCTCTTTCATCTCCTCCTTAATGAACCGGTTCCACTCATCGCCTGCGACCTTACTAAGGTCACGGTAAGAAGAGCAGTGACCCGGAAGCGTGGGGATTCTCGTCTCAATCCCCTTCCCCTTAAGAAGATCGGCCATCCCGATCGGACCAGTAGGAGAAATCCCCCACATGATCGGTCCTGATCCGATGGCGTGGATCATCAGGGCAACCTTCTTACCCACAGCTTTCCCTTCGTTGACTGTTGAGGATGTGATGCTATCCTCTAGTTTACACGAAAAACAGAACAAGAGAGAATAAATACATTTCCTTATTAAAATCATAAAAAATAGCGAACTCATGCCCGCTATTCGAATTCTCTATATACTTCTCCAACTACTATTGTAAACGATAAAACAGAACATATGGGTTCATATAGGTCTCTATTTTGTATCGCAAAAGTATCAAAGATGTTACTGATCTTAACAAGGACCTCAAGTATGTTATATCCAAAACCAATCTTCCAGAATTAAAGTTTCATGGACTTAGACACACTCATGCTACCCTACTTCTTCAATTAGGAGAAAATCCAAAGGTAGTATCAGAAAGACTGGGTCATGCAGAAATAGGAATTACTTTGAACACATATAGTCATGTATTACCTGACATGCAAAAAAGTATAGCTGATAAATTTGAAAATGCTTTTCAGCAAGCAGACATATCAAAGAAATTCAAAGGAAAAACACTTTAGTTCGGTAAAGGTTACCAAAATGTTACCACAGCCGCTGACCTCGGAAATAGAAAAGCTATAATCCCTTATAAAATAAGGGATTATAGCTCTCAAAAAGTGAGTGCGATTTATACTTCCATTCCTTCTCAGTTGAAACTACTGAATTCAGCTTTAAAGCATACATTTGTCAGCAATTATTCCTATTTTAGAAGGTATCCACCATCTACTGGATAGGTAACACCAGTTATATACTTCGCTCGATTGGAAGATAAGAAGATAACCAGTTCTGCAACATCTTCAGGAGAGCCATAACAACCAAGCGGAATAGATTGTAAAATTCCCTCTTTTGCTAGATTAGGGTCTTCCGGCAATAATTGATATTCGAGTGATCTCATCATTTTTGATTCAATTGGCGATGAACATACACAATTTATACGTATGCCAAAACTAGCATTCTCTAGTGCAGCAGATCTGATTATGCCAACAATTGCGTGATTTGACATTACAAAAGGAGACAGAAGTGGTACTCCTCTTAGAGCCAACTGGCTACCTACACTAACAATCGATCCGGATTGTTGTTTTTGCATTATAGGAAGGACATGTTTTAAGCAGTGAAAAAATCCGAGAATATTTAAACGATAAACCTCATCTATACTTTCTTCTCCAAGTTGAGTAATGGGACCTACTGTTCCTACTATCCCTGCACTATTAATAAAGACATCTATTTTCTCAAAATGGTCTACTGCTTTTTGTATAAAGTCTGCTACTTGTTGTCTATCTCTAATATCTGCTATTATTAACAATGCATTTGTGTCGTTTAAGTTTAAGTGCTCTGCTAATTTATCCAATCCTTCTTTGTTTATATCAACTAAAACTAATTTTGCCCCTTCTTTATGATATTTTTCTGTGAGAACGCTTCCAATATCTCCAGCGGCACCTGTAATAACGACAACTTTTTCTTTGAACTCCATAATAAATCCCATCATACAACTCCCTTTTGAAATTAAGTTTATTAGCCAGTGTACTTAAATTATAAATAAAATTCCTATTTTAGTAAGAATCCACCATCTATTGGATAGGAAACACCAGTTATATACTTTGCTTGATTGGAGGTTAAAAAGATAACTAGATCTGCAACATCTCCAGGGGAACCATAATAACCAAACGGGATTAATTGTAATAAACCTTCTCTTGTTAGTTTGGGATCTTCGGGTAATATTTGATTTTCGATAGAACCCATCATTCTTGACTCGATTGGCGCAGCAAGCACACAATTTATACGTATGCCATAGCTAGCACTCTCTAGTGCCGCAGATTTCGCTAAGCCAACAATTGCGTGATTTGTCATTACATAAGGAGTAAAAAATGGATGTCCTCTTTCAGCCAACAAAGCACATACATTAATGATCACTCCAAATTTTTGCCTTTGCATGAGAGAAAGAACATGTTTTAAACAGTGAAAAAATCCAAGAATATTTAACTGATAAACTTCATCCATGTTTTCTTCTTCAAGATGTGTAAGGAGACCTAATGTCCCTTCTGTTCCTGCATTATTTATAAAAACATCAATTTTCCCAAAGTAGTCTTCTGTTTTTTGTATAAAGGCTGCTACTTGTTGACCATCTCTAACATCTGCATTTATTAACAAAGCATTTGTATCGTCTACATCTAAATGCTTTGCTAGTTTATCCAACCCATCTTTGTCTATATCAACTAAAACTAACATTGCTCCTTCTTGGTGAAATTTTTCCGCAAGAACACTTCCAATATCCCCAGCAGCACCAGTAATAACGACAACTTTCTCTTTGAATTCCATATGAAAACCCATAGTAATAACTCCTTTTCAAGATAGATGAATAAATTACTTATTAAACGCACATTGATTAATTTTTAAATAAATAATTCAATTTTTAATTTTATAAATAATCAATACTATTTTATTTGATATAAGTTTAGCACACATTGATTAAATAGTCATAAAATTTATTCTATTTAACTCTTACTATAAAGCATATACATTAATCAAAACTCACCAATTTTAAACTTTGAATATTTTTATTACAATCAAAATTCTTTGTATATCTAAAGATGAAAAGGGGAATCTGGTGAAATTTCAACACGGTTCCGCCACTGTAAGAGGGTTGTCAACCATAAATATCACCACTGATCATCTTGATTTGGAAGGTATATAGCTGATGATGATCCTCAAGTCAGGAGACCTGCCTATTTCGACAACACTGCTACGGGAGATAGGGAGGGTGTTAATGAAGAGGGGAAAATCCCAAAGGTAGTATTAGAAAGACTTGGTCATGCAGAAGTAGGTATAACCTTGAATACTTATAGTCATGTATTGTCAAACATACAAAAAAGTTTAGCAGATAATATTGAAAATGATATTCAAATCGAGAATGCTTCCATCGATAAGAAAGGTAAAATACTTTAGCACAATAAAGGTTACCAAAATGTTACCAAACGAGGTTTTAAACAAAAAGCCAAAAGTCCTTATAAATCAAGGAAAATTGGCTCTCGTTTAGTGAGTGTCGATTATACTTCCATATTAAATATAGGTGTTTCCTTGGGTTTCCTCTGGGTTACATAGGTGCATGAAGTCCGGTGTATCAAGGGTTTGTGTTCACTTGTGTGTATGTAGGAGAGCCCAAGGATTTTTAGTGTGTGGGCAAAATGTGGTCAATTGGGTTAGTTGGTGTACGATATTTCGTTTAGAGTATAAATTATTTTGTAAAAACCTTTAAAATCAATGATCTATTAAGTAGTAATCCTGACCTCTTCTGTGTCAAATAAAGGCGGATGGGTAATTAAAAACAATAAAAGTGAATGGAGCTAGTGTTATCAAGAACTTATGCAATGTTATGTAATAGGGAGAAATGAGTGAAAATATGGTTCGTTTGCATTTATGTTTGCAAAAATATTTCATTTCCCCCTTCATTCAAATTCTTCTTCCTTCCCCTCCATATTTCCAATGTCATTACCTTCAAAATACATCTAAAAAAATTTCTTGCTTTGCGTACTATAGTGATACTTTCAAGGCCTTAAATATCATCCAAAGAGGTATGAAATAAACCCCACTTGAATGTTTCCTGTTTAAAATAGTACTCAATTCTAAATTAGGGATAAACAACAGTTTTCCTTCTACTATAAAAATATCTCTTTTTTAGCAGGATTTATTTCAATTTATCCGAATAAACTAAAAAACGGAGATAACCATAATGGTTAAACATAGAAAATCGGAGGGTAACAACATGGCAAATGAACTTAACGATAAAAAAGATGTGCTGAGTCCAATCAGTTTTGAGGTCATTTACGAAGAAATGAAACAGCATCTACCAAAATTAAATATTCCAAACCATCCACCAACATATGAAAGTATTTACTTCGCTCCAAACCTAATTGAAGTTTGTATAAATATTGTAAGAGCTTTAGCACCAAAAATGTCTAAACAATTTCTCTCAGAACTGCGGTTGGACGACTCCGCTATAAAAAATAATTTCACTACATTGAATTTCAAAAATAAGAAAAGAGAACACCAATCACTGACAGAACTTATGAAATTAATGAAAGAACAGTTACAAAAGGATAGTGTTCATCCAATCAGTAGTCCATTTTACATACTGACTGACGATTCAAAGTCCACTCTTTCCTCCATTTTTAATATTAAAACAAACCAGCGAAACATTAAGTTTGGAAAATTTGCTTATGATCCAAACGAAAGTACAACAAGCATGGGACAACCGATCTTACGATATGATGATGTAAATATTATGTATAAAAGTGATACTTTACTGGATCGATTAAAAGAATCAATGGTTCGTTACATTGAAACAGATACTAACTTACCAGATTGGGAAAAAGAAGACCTAATTGAACAAGTTCGTTCAGAGGCATGTTTGGTTGATTCCATTCAACATTTTATTGAAGAAAATAACTTTGCTACTATCAAACGTTGTGCGAGTTTTTTGTATTTAGATTTTATTCTTGATGGAATAGATGAAAAAGAAGTAAAAAAGAGACCAAAGGCATTTTCGATGCTAAAAAATATAGTAGCACGATATGAGCGCTTTGAGGAAATATGTACAGAGTTTGTACTTCAAGCTGAATATGAACCAATTGAGATATTCGGAATTAAACGTGATTTCCTAAATGCTATTCGTCATGAAAATGTATTTGGATGTTTACCTATCATTGGAGAGCTATCACAAAGGTTAATGGGGACAAAGAGTCATGGGACTAGTGTCGAACGATATGGTATGAGCCTTAAACTAAATGGAGAAGTTCCAGAAACTAAAGAAAAAGCTTTTGAATATCAAGTAAACAAGATTAAAAAGCTGGTTGATCATGGTGGGGAAGAAGATTTTTTTGGATCTATAAAAAAAATGAAAAATCAATTTTGGTATTACACACGGGATGTCGTGGTCTTAAAATACTTTTTACTTTACTTGGATGATGAAAACTACGATCCTATTCCACAACTGAAAAAAGATTTGGAACACATTAGTTCACATAATGGAAGCCCTGTACTAGAAGATGTACATGCTTGGTACAAGGAATTAGCAGAGTCTTTTTATGATACACATGAAAAATCTATAGACCAATTGAAAGAAGATCTGAAGGAGATTGTTAGTCTGTTATTAAGCCAATTAAATCCTTCTATAAACAGATTTGGAGATGAAAAGAGAACAAAACAGTACACACGCTGGATGACATTTTCCAAAACCATTTTACCTGATCAACTACTAAAAGCAGAGCATATCCTACGACATGAGTTAGATACGCATAATTACAAATACACGATTTTAACAAAAGACTTAATGGAAGACAGTCTATTTAGCTTTGAATACAAGATCGAGTTTAGCAATGGATTTTTGTATTCCCGTTCCAGTGAAGAAACTACCTCATTGAAGAATACCATTCATAAAAATGATCAAATATCGACAGTCATGTTTTTACCAATAGATAAAAAAACAATGAAATTTTCTAAGCAAGTAGAAAATTTGTTGGAAAATAATAAAAACCTACAGAAAATAATCATTCCATATATTGAAGATATGTTCACCGATGATTCAAACGCTTTGATTAACCAATTCCTATTTTTATTTGTTTATCAACTCTTTGTCTATTTATTTTTAGTAGCATATTTGGATGAAATAGAAAAAACCAACAAATACTTCTTCCTTGGCTTATGGCATATTCATGTTAATGATAAAGGACATACAAAAATGGGTTCTTTAATTAGACAGTTTTGCAAAGAATTAGAATTTATATTTGGAATGGATCACGCCACTGGGTCACAAGGATTTGTACTTGGAACAAACAACTTTAAAATCAATAATACTAGTTGGTCCATGTACACCAATGTAAGAAAAAAATTTGAACTCCAGTCGCCAATGAATACAGACAAAATTGCAATTGTTACCATTACTTCATTTAAAACGGATACTTGTAAAGATCCTAGAGACAAACAATACCGTACAGGAATATTTGGTGAAGTATATGGTGTCTACAGCCAAGATAATATAAGTCAATTTAAACGTATGCGGACTTTTTTCGATCATCATGATCAAACTGTTTTTAAACAATCACCCGTACTCACAGATATCATGTATCGATT
This sequence comes from Shimazuella sp. NTD250, assembly GCF_059510375.1. NCBI lineage: Bacteria > Bacillati > Bacillota > Bacilli > Caryophanales > Thermoactinomycetaceae > Shimazuella > Shimazuella sp. NTD250. Next base: position 294,292 of record NZ_JCAJZS010000005.1, read on the forward strand.
ATATGAATCTGGTTTTAAACATGTCTTGTTTGTTGCGAGACCTCCATATACAAGCTCATTTCTCAATAAGAAAAACAACCAAAAAGAATTGTATTTTATGAACGAAGAATTATTACATTCTTTACGTCCAGCAAATGATTTTTATCTGTACCCCATCCACTATCATGTTAAACGAGTGTTTGACTGCCGTAAAAATGTGTCGAAAAAGAATGCACTATATATTGAAGATACTAGTCATATCCAAAAAAATCTTTATGAAAATCACGAGGGACTTGTTCCTATTTTACAGCTTTATAGTGGGAATGCCTTGCCTCAAAAAAATAATCCCACTGTATACAATAGTCTCATTACTTATCAGACATGGAATCAAATCTATCAAGACATCGTGCTCAATACTACCATCCAATCGGGATTGATCGATCCAAAAGGAATAAAATCTGATTTGGTTCGCGCTATACTTTTATTCCACACTGTTCGTTTTGAAGCAGACAAAAAGGATCAGATAACGATCAAGGTAGATCCATATGATCGTTTAATGGGGAATAATGGGGTTGCTAAACGATCCGTAATCGAAATTCCATTTGGAGATAAAACAGTAAAAATAACACGACTTGCTTACCTCTCCTATCTACATAGCAAAGTTTTTGATAAGAAGGAGCAAAATTAAATGAAGAACTATCGATTTGATTACGGATTTGTTTATGAATATGGTTACAATATCGGTATGTTTTCAGGATTGACACAAGAAAAAAAACAAGTCCACCTTAAAGCAGAACAAATACAAGATATCTCTAGTTGGTTAAACCGTACCGACCAAAATATCGCTTCCCTGATTCTGTCATTTTGTCGGAAACATTCATTAACTGATGAAACGGTTATTGAACAAGTACGAAAAAATATTTGGCATATTTTTTTCTTTGCATTCTTTTCAGGTAAACAAACTATTCAAAACTATATAGAATCCCTATCAAAAGAAATTAACTCAAAACCAGAAGTTATTTATTTTCAAATCAACACCAGAGATCCATTAAATCAAAGTCTTTTTCAAAGAGAATCTCATGAAATGATTACTCAGGAAATGATTCGAGCATTTAACTATAACATAACAACAACTGAAATTGATTCTTATCAACAAAAGGGACATTTTTTGAAAGCGGATAGCATTGTTCTATTCAAATCGGAAAGTAGCTACTTTTTATTGATTACAGATAATAGTTTGGATATTCATCACTTGGAAAATATCAACGAGCCATATCAATTACTACACAAATTGTTACAGATTCGTAGTGAAATGGGAGCAAAAACGAAATTTCGACATCTATCTTTAGAAACAGCAGGGTTAGAAAATATCCAATTAGATGAAGTTTTACTTAAATACGCCAGCATGATTAGAGAGAAGACATTATTAAAACTTGTACAGGCTGGTTCTTACACCTATTCCTTTTTAAAATTTATCACAGAAGTGGTACAAAAAAACGAAAAAAATTGTCAGGTTTCCCTTATGGCACAAGTAGATTATGATTATTCCTTAATCAATTTGTCCTTTCCATTTCAAAATTGGCAAGAATCTGAACAAGGTATTCTACTAAAAGAATGTCATAATGCATACCGATCAGATAAGACAAAGCAATCAAAATCTGATCAAAATCATATCTCTCCAACCATAAAAAGATTAATACGATCCAATATTTTACGAAATACACAAATGGACAAAGAAGAATTAAAAACATTCATGGATCACGTAGAAGGAATGCATTCAATAACTGATCACATCACAGGTTTTCAAAATACCGCTGCTAAGTACGATACAGAACGAACTTTTCGAGATACTCATGAAAAAGAGGTAAAAAAAGGACTAGAGAATCCTGAACAAAAAATACTTTTTCTTACTGGTAATCCCGGAATCGGAAAAACGACTACCATCAGTAAAGAACTCAAACAACAAGAACGATTTTTTTTCCTATATACAAGTTGTCGTCGTGCAGTCAACGATGATATTATAAAAAAATTTAGTGAGTGTGATCGCTTATTTGCTCATGATCTAGTAGTATTAAATACTTCTTCCAATGATGAGGAAAAAATCAACGAAAAACCTGTTCGTGTAGTCAACTACCTAACAAACAACCAGAAACTAACTTCAAAAAAGGGAATCACTTATCTAGATATGAAGCGTCATCCCAATTATGAAGGAGAGAAATATCGATTTTATAATGCAGGAGATAATGAATTCAGAGAACTTTATCATACGAGATCAGGGGTATTAAAACGTTTGTGTGAAGGTGTTCGTGAACAGATAGATAATCCAAACATAAAAAAAATAATTGGTACCTTCTCCATTCAAGCATTAAAGCGAACAAAAGGTCAAGGAAGCACAGTGGATCATATTTATCAAATCTTCCCGTTTGTGAGAAAAAGACCAGAAACAGGTATTAGAGTTAGCTCTGAAAGTTTTAATGAGTTTGTGGAAAAGTACCCTATTTGTTGGATTATGATTGATGAAATTACTGGAACGGATGAAGGTGTACATTTATATCAACTATTAAAGAAATTCTTATTTGAAGATATTTATACACAATTAGATGAAACACAGAAAGCAAAATGGAATGTCAAATTGATTGTTGCGGATGCCTCTATTACTAATGAAACAATCATTCATCAAAGTCTTGAATCTAAGGAAGAATTTGACTATCCAAAAGTATATATAACTAACTCAAATAAAAAAATCAAACCTTTGGAAAGCAAAGAAATGAAGATTACTGTTGGAGGAAATACTATCAAAAGTTGGTTTGTAAACGCCAATTCCTATCCAGCTAGTAAATTGAAACTCACTTATCATATTGGTGTGCGAGAAATCCAATTCGATAGCAAATATAATCACAATTCAACCAAAGAACGAATGAAACAAGAAATCGACATCGAAGCAAAACAAAACCAAATGATCATACAAAAAATTCTCTCTCACTTCGAAAAAAAACCGAATGAACAAGTCATCATTTATGTACAAAATATTGATCGAATTGAGAAATTAAAATTAGCATTTATTCAGCATTATGCACAAAAAAACGGACATAAACCGAATGAATATGAACAATACATGACGATAACCGCCCAGCTCACACAAAAAGAAAGAGAAAAGGCATTACGAGTAGCTGAACAAGTACCTTGTGTATTTATGACAAGTTCCGCATCGAGAGGGATCTCCTTTCCAAAAGCCACACGTATTCTAGCTGTTCTCCAAACCTTTCGGATAGAGAGGGAATTAGTAGAGCAAGTCCAATTGTACTATCGAATGAGAGGTGATAAGAATTGGGATCTAGAAAAGAAAGAAATCGAATTTTTTATTGTAGACTCCTATGTTTACTCCAATACCAATAATAAAAGAAAATTCAATCGAGATAAAACTTTGATTCACTTACTTTCCTTTATCAACCTTGTACGCGCTTGCTTCGTTAGCCGGATTTTTGGTCATTCCGAAATTGGAAACCATCTGTTCACCCTAGTTCCTTTAGGAGGAAAAAGTATATCTCCTGTAGAGCAAAGTTTACTCCAAACCATATCAGATGTTTTAAAATTATTACAAAAGGAATTGGCACGAAAAGAACGTTTTCAATTATTACGTGAACTGAGAGAGGAATTAAAAAGAGCGTTTGGAAATATTGAAGTACAGACAAATGAGGAGATTTATCAATCTGGATACGTAGTGGAAAATATATATGAAAGGTTTGTAGATTGTGCAAAAACTAACCTTGCACATTTGCTCTCTTTTCAACCTTTTCAACCTTATTATTTCATGAATGGATTAGTCATATTTCCTATCGAAAAAAAATTTAATCAACGTGTTGCTTTTCCAGTTTCTAGTCGCCAACAGAATTTACAACTGTTAAATAAAATTAAAAAAGCACAAAGAGAAGATCTTTCTGACGATCTTAGAAAAAAATTAAAACGTATTTACGACTTGCTTTCCTCTGAACAAAAACAACAAGGGCAACTAGCAAACACATTTCTCGAACAACTCTTTGGAAAACAACGCTACGTAGCCATTCCTATTTTAGCATTCACAATGGTAGATCAGTTTAAGCAGAAAAACATTCATCAGAACATAGAAGAAAACTATTTGGATGCTCTTTGTGGGTTAGCTCAGTCTTTTACGGATGTATCCTCAGTAACACCTATTACTTCCGAATTTAAAGATATTCCTTTTATTACTTTTCAAAGTGATGCTCTAGAAGAGATATTTGCAAATCGATTTCGTCAAAACCATTTATTCACTTCTACAGAAACAAACATGTTAAACTTGTTATTATTAGGTGAAATGTAAGATATCAAACCATTTATGAAGCTTTCCTCTAAAGGATTAAGCTTCTTTTTTATAAATCGAATAAGTAGACTTTGTAAGATATTTCACCTAGCATCATTGATCAGAAACTAATTCCCATATTCATATGAAAAGGTTGTTGACTTTGACACACCTCGCAATCAACAACCCAAAAAAAATTAGAAGAAGGAGTCAGATTTTTTCCAAACCTAGTGCACGATGATTTTTACTAGCCAATACATCACTACCCTTAATTAATTTGCACTTCATCATATTCGCATCGGCCATCTGAAAGAGATACTCTTTTAAATATAACCCAAAGGTCGTTAGCAGCTCCGCCAAACCTCCATATCGAAAAATCACAATGGAGATTCAAATCGCTAATTTGACGGAGCTTTTTTGTTCTTTGATTCGATTTTCGATTCATTGCTTGCTAATGAAAAATCCAAAACTCAATAACTAAACTCATCCACAAGTACGAGATCAATCACAAACGGGATTTTATCGTAAACTGTATCGTTCTCTTCCTCCTCTAGTACCAAGTAGTACGTCTTACTTCTGTCATAGCGTATACTTCGTAAAACAAACTTTTCCCGATACGTTCGCTTATCTGGCTTTGCTGAACTGCTATCTGCAATAATGATATTTTCGTTTGAAATTCGCTTTCCTTCTTCATCTGCAAAATAAGCTTTCAGATAAAGAGGAATTTTTTTGTCCTCTACTTTTTCCGCTTGGAAAAATTCAAGGTATGTGACACTGTTGGTGATTTTTCTGGATATGCTTGTCAATTGTACTGACACTTTCTTCACATCATTTTTCATCGACTTACTTCGATCATTTCGAAATACGATGACAGGGACAACGATCTCTTGCAACATCGCTCCACCGTGTACATATTGGTCACCACTTCCTTGACGACGGAAACGATTGGTTCCCTTTGGGATGGTGAGAACTTTTCCACTACCTTCTCCCAATATATAATCCAATGAAAAATGTATGGTTCCTTCTATTTTCTCTTGTCGATCGGAGATCACAAATCTTCTTTTGGCAATATCTACGTTGGCTACACTTCCTACCAGTTTATCACTCGCTTTTACAGCATCGCGTTTATAGATAAATCCGTGGTCCGCTGTGATGTAGATATGTGAAGCACTTACATGATTGATCAATTGATTGACCAATTTTCGTAAATCATCAAATGTATCCTCCACTGCATCAAATACTTCTTTTTCTGTTGCAGCATGATCACCGCGAGCGTCAATATTGTTATGGTAAATATATACGATCTTCTTCCCTGTAAATAATTCACGAAATGCTGCACGATTTTTCCCTTCTAGCTCATTGTACGAAATAGCTACAGCATCCTTAGAATACGCTTTTATGATTTGATCACGGTTATTGGTACCAGTTGCTTTGACTCCATCAACCATAACTGCTGCCTTGCTATCGATTGTAATCTGTTTGTATGGAAGCATACTTGCCATTCCTAAATCCGTATAAGACGGTAAGACACCTTGTATGGGGACAATTTCAGTCGATGCTTTTCGTTCTACATTTAGTTGATCACAAAGTTCTTTCGCTGCTTCGTAGCGTAAAGCATCAGAAATAATAACGAATACACGCTCATCATTGGAGTAGTGCGGTCGAATAAAAGTATGAAAAAAGTCCTTTTGTTGATCGATTCCCACCAAACCCCAATGCGGTGTATCTTCTCGTTGCAAAACGTCCGACCATTTGACCGCTAATTCATCCAAATAGCTATGACTATACATACGCTCGACAAGCTGTTTTAACGCATGTAGCATGTCTTGTTCTTCCGCCCGATCATAAGCTACATAAAACTTTCGATATGCTTTGTCGATATACGCATACTTATCTACATACCGTTGAAATAGCTCATGTTCAGACTGTGGAAATATTTCCTTCTCCATCGTATTTACGAACCGCAAGAGAACAATCGCCCAATACAAAGCTTCATACTCTACTTGATACTGCCTGTACCAGTGCAATGTTCTTCGACTATTAATCACATAAAGATAATTATCGTAATCCTTCATCTCATGCACGAGTTGATCGGCTATTTTTGCAATAATGTTCTGATCAAAAATGCGAAAAGTATCACACCGGCGATATTTTTCAATCTCCCATTCCTTCACTTTCTCCCTTACTTGCAACGTTTTTTCTAGTTGGTCTGCCAATTGGTCATATGTATTCATATCTAGCGTATGATTCATAAATTGATCCATCCAGACAATCCCATTGGTAGAGCGACTAGAAACATAGCATTTCCAGGGTTTAGGCAACTCTTCATCTGTTGTTTCATGCAAATGTGTAATCAGGAAAAAGCGTAACAATTGTTCCAAAGATGGATCTGAGAAATGAAAAGCATATACTTTCTCTACCAGTTCCCAAAACACTTCTGGATCGCCAAATTTCTCAATTGCCTGCCAATACTTATTCTTTGGCTGAAGATATTCGCGAAACAATGCCTTAAGCACTTCATCGAGGCTACAAACCGTGCATTTACATAGAGCTGCAAGCACTGCGGTATGAATCTTCTCCTCTGTGAACGATTCGATCTTATACGCCGCAAACGCAGCATACCGTTCTTTATTACGAAAAAAAGGTCCATACTTTTGGAAAATCGGACGCAGTGCAGGATCTGTGACTCCAAACTCACGCATTATCATCGTGGTTTTGTCCGTCGTAAACTCCATACTGTAATGAAAAATATCGCGCAAACCATCTTCACGGGCAGATGGCTTTGACATGGGACAATATAGTAAAAAATGCGAGGTCTGATCCACTTTTTCGATTTCATATTTTGTTGCAAAGTAATGATTTGGGGTAACCGTTAGTATTCTGACATTTGTTAATTGCAAAGCAGCAACATCATCGACAAATTCGGCTAATTCATCGTACCAAAAGACAATATGCCGTTGCTCTCCCTCAGCCAATGGTTTGGCAAACATCGCTTGTAAATTTTGTTGTATCGTCTGTTTGTTCATACACACCCAACTCTCTATCATACAAGGGATGGGCGAATCGTCATTCGCCCCTACATGTTAGTTTAATTTTGCTAACAAATTCGCTGCAACCGACGTTTTTCCCTCTCCTTGTGGCATTTCTATTTGCTGGAATTTCGCATGATTGACTTTGACTCCATCGTCTAAGTTGATATTCATTTTTTGATTTGCCACATGGGCGATTACTTGGTCATATTGGATACATTCGCGAAGCTGCTTTTCAAGTTTCTCTTTCTTTTTCTTTGCTGCTGATTTTTCCTTTGTCGAAGCAGTATCTGATGTAAGTATAAACACTTGTCGCTCGATTTCCGCCTCGTATTTGCGCTGTAGCAAATGAAGATAATCGATCCGCACTCGAGCTACAGTTCCGATATCGTAACGGTGCATATAGATGAGCGCCTTAAACCCATCTTGCTTTCCACCATCAAATAGCCAGTAAATAGGGCGTTTTTGATACATTTTCAGATGATCTTTGTAAAACTCTTTCAGAAAATACCGACGGATCGTCTGCCGTGCCGTTTCATTAGCCTTTGGCTTTAAGCCACTGGCAAGAAACTCAAGATTCTCCTCAATCGTCGTTTCGCCAAACGTCACTTTTACAAAGCGAATCAAGCGACTAACGATATCATCTTCAAAGTATACATCATCCGTAATTGGGATGACATTATCGATATCAACAGGAAATATTTGGTACTGAGTTGCATCGAATTCTCCTCCTGCAAATGCCAAACCCGCTTGATCTAGCGAATACCGTCCCAACATACATCCAACTGCATACGACAGGAACGACTTGATATCTCGCTCTTTATCTGCTTTGCGGATCGTCACATCTTTATCATCTACTTCTGGTGTCAGTTCATCTTGCAATCCATAGAGATCGATAAAGATGCGATTTAACTCTTCCTCGTTTGCTTTTAGCTGGGCAAATTGCTGTTCGGTGAACTGTGACCAATTAGCATAAGCTTCTGCAATCGTAGTCGAGCCTTGTTGATGTGTGAGGAAGGGATGACTTTCAAAATCCCATGATGTTTCAAATGAGTCCCAGTCGGTTTTAGAGATGGTGATGCATTTATTAACTATCATCTCGACTTTGTTATCATCTAAAAAAATGATAGGAAGCTCCGCTATATCTCCAACTTTATAATCCATCGTCGCTGCGGTAATATCTAAAATCAATTGTGACACATGGCTATTCAAAAATCCCAAAAAATACTTCAATGATCCACTTTGAACGTACAAAGTAGGACCTTTTGAATCTGATAACCTCCCCGCCTCAGAAATTCTACAGCTAAAAGCATTGGAGGTTAACGCAGACCATGTAATTCCCTTGTGAAAAATGTAATCCAAATTATAGTTATGTGATCTTATTCGTCCTGTACGCTCATCTTTATAATTTCTTATTTCTTCTCCATCATTAAACCAATTTACTATTAATTCATTATTTCCAAACCATTTTCTAAATGATCCTCCCTTGTTATATGGAAACCATTTCTTCTTACTTTGTTTTGCAACTATTCTATCTAGAAAATCAAATCCAATCTTTCCAATCTCGGTTTCATACCAATACCTTAAAAAGTAATCATTGTTAGCTGTTGCCATACCTTCTCTTGCATCTCCGAAATTCTCTATACGATCACTCTCAGTGTAGATATCCCCGATTCTCTCACTCGCCCAATAAGCAATTGGATTCCCTGGAATTTTGAAATAATCTTCTTGCTTTCTTTCCGAAAATCGAAGCTTATCATTAAAAAACTGCTTTTCTTTTTCATATCTTCTTGAATCATAAAAATCAACCAGCCGAACGTTTGTAGATTTAAACGATGGTACTAGCTTATTTCTCACTACAAAACCAACTGTTTGTACTACTTTACCAATGATATTTTCAAATCCTTCCATCCCCAGATGAACTAAATTATCTATTGTATGTTTTTTTAGTAACTGTTCCCTAAAGTTCTCATATGATCCAAGAAACATCCATGAATGCATGGTAACCATCGATGTAAATCCATTTTCCTTGACGAATGAAAAGCATTTTTCCATAAAAACCGTACTCATATCGCTTTTCGTATCTGGATAGTTCTTTTTCAAATAACCCGCCAACTTCGCATTCATCCCCTTACTCCCCATATATGGCGGGTTGGTGATGACGACATCATATTGCTGAGTCATTAGCTGCGCCTGTTTTACAAGTGCAGGAACAATTTCTAAAATGTGCTCCAAATAGTTCAGTTCAAATATACCGTTTGATTGTTGTTTGATGTCTTCTAGTCTGTGTTTCCATGCCTCTACATCAATCGAATCAACACGAAGGATAGAACCATATTCTTTGGCATTTTCAAAGGTATTAAACAGATGGTTAATTTCTGATGAATACCCTGCATTTTTCGCAAAGAAATCGATTGCTTCTGGACTTAATCCGTTGCTTTCTTGAATTGCACATACATTCGGTTCCACATGACGTTGGAAGAAACGGCGATCATAGCTTCGAGCCTTCATCATCAAAGCAAAATAAGCAAGTTGAGCGGCACGATCGTCGATGTCTAAGCCATAGAGATTTTTTTCTAAGATCAGTTGAGAAATCTCCCGTAAAGCATAACCGGCAGAAGTATACATGTCATAAAGCACATCAAACGCATAAACGAGAATATGTCCTGAACCCATACAGGGATCTAACACTTTGATCTCCTCAAGATGGATGTCTTTTTCCCTTATCTGTGCCAACTGTGCCTCGACCACTGACTCTTGTTCCGCTTCCGGTAAGTAGTACTTCCATTTTTGATGTAAGTCTTCATCAGGGTGAGATTCGAGCCAAAACCGTCCTAATGAATTTTCCACCATATACTGTACAATCCATTTTGGCGTAAACAACTGTGTGGCTGCGGGGATATTTTCTTTGCTGATTTTTTGGTTTTGCTTTAACTTGGCGAACACTTCATCTTTCTTTTCAGATATGTAGTATTGATACAGCCAACCAATAATCTCAACTTGCTCTTGCCAATCTTTTTCATCGATCATGGTCACAAGATCACGAATCACTGAGCCTTCTTGTAGTAAATTATCTGGTAACAATAGTTCCGTATAATCTTCGATTGGCTCAAACATACGTGGCAAAATGTCGTTTAGTTGATTGCACTGTTTGATCAAGATGTATTGGTATAACCTTTCTGTCTGTCTTTCATCTTGTAGTTGATAGACAACATTGTGATCGAGATCCAAATCAACTTGCAGTACTGCTCGCAATATATCTGGCTCTGGATTGGTTTTATCTTCCGAAGACAGTACACGTACACCTACAGGTAAATAGTCATTCACTTCCATAAAACGAAGCGCAATAAAGCGGTTAAACCATGTATACGCGACTTCTTCCATCACTTCGTCATAACCTCTGGAGAGAATGCGAACAACGAGCTTTTCACGCTGTTTCCAGCGATCAGCGGAGAAAGTAAGCTGATCGATGCGAAACCCATCTTCGAATCGATCAGCTTCTTTCACTTCCTTAGACGTAATTCCTAGTGCATATGCTTTCTGCTGAACAGCTGCTAGTAATTTGACTCTTGCACTAACGGCAAAATTTTTGATTGCTGATTTATTCATACTTTCCCCCATTAAATCAATCGAATAATCGTATTTTCTTTGAGTTTCTGTTTTAGTTTTGTTTCCATCTCTGCTAAGAAATTTGCGATATCAATTTCTGTTTCGATTGATTTTGTCCCGTTTACTATATTTGCAAGGCTGATATTGACGATCACTTTCGTTGGAATTGATGTTCTAGTCTCAGCCACTCGTGCAGGCTCTTTTGATTTCACTCGTTGCTCGACATCAAGGCGAATACTTTCAAATAAGCGCAGTTTGATGCGATCGCTCTCTTCCTTCATCGAGATAACCTCGGCAAAATCGTTGGCACATTCCAAACGATGGAGCAATGCATCAAATCGCTGTTTGACGATTTGTATCCATTTATCTTCGTCGCCATGTCGCTCGACTTCTACCAATACAGTTTCATAATCACGTTCGATCACTTCTTTTACTGGTTTACATTCTACTTCAAGTAGCTCGCCAAATGTTTGGACAAACTGCTCGATAAGTTCTGGAAGTTTATAGATGTTCGTATAGGGTGCGGACTGAGAAACAATCTGTCGGATTTTTTCGATGATCTCTGTCACCCCACTATGCAAAACATAGGTTTCATTTTTCGTATACAAGCCTAGTTTCTCCACTGCTTGATCAAAAATCTTCTTTTGCTTCGTACCTGTATCCTCACTAAAAAAAGCTTTAACCGCTTCAACATCTTCCACATAATCAAGTAATTTATCTTTACATCTCAATGCTTGTTTGTAAAATGCAGCTGTATCGGTAGGTGGAATAAGTTGCTCCATTACCGTTATACCATCAAGCAATACTTGTTTGCCTGGATAACTGCGATATTTGTAGTGCTCCAAAAGTTTTTCTAGTTGTACCTTCTCCGCCTTAAGTCGACCGATAAATTCACCCATCAACCCATCTTCATCGGTTTTAACATATTTTTTGTGAAACATTTCTTGCAATAACTGTTTTACATTTTGCAATTCTCTTTCGGAAACTTTTTCTCGCTCTTTGATGATAACGCGATCAACATAGTTTCTTTTGGTCAAATAGTTGATCAGTTCATGATTCGATAGGGATAAGTATTCACTATTTAACTGTAATTTGATTGCCTGTCTGCGAAATAGCTCAATCAAAAGAGATGTAATATCAAGCGCTTTCCAACCAAATGGTCGCTTTGAAAACTCTGCTGTAATGCTCTTAACCGTAATTTGGATTCTCCGTTGGTTCATCTGTTGAATGTAATGTAAGATTTCTTTGATGGCCAGATGATTGGGATGCCCTTCATCCGTAAGCATTAACTGCTCAGTATCCTTCGTTAACAATTCATGTAACTGCTTAACTGAATCGATAAATGTTTTCATGTAATTAATTTTGGTGTACTGCAACTCTACTAATGATTTCAGTCCTGCATGGAGTACTTCGTTTGCTTTCTTTGCTCGAATCGTCAGTTGCTGTCCATGAACATATACTTCCGCCTCTTGAAGTGCTGCTTCAAGCTGTACTTTGATTCGTTCTTTCCGCTTTGTTCCTTCCGTACTTTTCTTTCGCTTAATATCTGCGATTGCCTCCGAAACGGCTTTTCCATCACTGAGACTCAAATAAGACTTGATCTTTAGCACTTTTTCCATTTCTTCCAAATACGATGTGTCATTAGGAAGTTTCACGATTACAGTAGGCTCATTACCCGACTGTAATTTTAAACGAGCTGGATTTGGATCTTCGACACCATCATAGTAGGGCGTGATAACGCTTAGTCCTAGCTCATGTCCTTGTGAACCTCTCGATCGCTCATCAATCTTTGTATGGAAAGAAAAATCGTAATATTTTGTATATCGAAACTTTTTATCTGGATAAATTGACTCAAAAAGAACATCACCAATTTCTTTAACCACTTCACTAGTATCAATCTGAATATTTTTGATCTCTCGATTGACATCTTGTTCATCATTAGTCAAAAAGTCATACTCATCCCCATTTTTTTGAATCAATGTTTCCCGTATTAAGCGCTCTAGCGATACAGTCAATTGCTTTTTACGGACAATTTTATCTTCATCGATATGAGTCGCCATCAATGTTGCGATGTTTTCCAGATTCGCGGGGATCACTTTGTTTACATACTTTATCAAAAAAAGAAGCTTCAGCACCTCGACATCTTCGGTAGTCAATCTTGAATTGTCACTTGCCTGAATAATCACTGTACGAATACTATGCTCTAAAGACGATGCGATCGTTTCATAAAAAGCAGAAAAAGGTACAAGCGAGCCGATTTCTTCTTCTGCATATTGGATTGCTGATTCTTGAAAAGCGCCAAGGAGCGAACGTTCTCCTTCTGCAAGATGCTTTCCCGAAGCACCATGCATCCGAACTGCCGCAAATACTTTTTGTAATAGATTGAACTGATAGGGGATAAATGGATAAACATCAGCAAAATCCTCGGCACTTTCATAAGTTTTCATCTCTGCATTTCCTGAGAATGTAATCAAGTTTTTTAAAATCGAACTTTTGTCTTGATAAACGAGTTGCAACGTTTTCTGGGCAGTTTCTTTCTTATGTAAGATCCGCTTTTTAATGACTTCATCGACATTTGCACTCGACAAACTCAGTTTTGTATTGAACCTTCCAATAATTTTAGAAAAATCATCACCTCTTACTTTCGTCACAGAGTCGATATCTTGCTGACTCGTGACAATCACCCAAGCTTTGCCCCCACACTGTGTCCCAAGATCTTCTACTAATGTCTGTAAACCAAGCATCAATTGAGAGTTGCTACCGATGTACTGTCCAATTTCATCGACGAGAAATAATACATGATGATTAGATCCTTTTGCCTCTAGATACTCTCTCACTTTTTGTGTAAAACGTTCGATACTCAATGAATAATTTTTTTCGCCATTGTGATACCAATTACGCGCTGCTTCTTCGCTCATTTTCGTTGTCTTCGCTAGTGCTTCCACGATAGCATCTTCTTCATAGTAGAAGTCTTCTCTTGCATCTAACCAATCGTTTCCCGATATACGTGCAAACTCATCTTTAAACGCGTCATAACATCCATCTTTCTGCATTTGCCGCTCTAGCTCTGCAAGCCAAGGGATCGATCCACAAAAACCTTGCATTTCATTGAATACTTTATTAAAAACTTTTACAATTGCATCTTTTTGCGTTTTCGAATCGGCATCACTTTTCGAGTCAATGTTAAATAAAATCACGTCCGTTGTAACGTTATTTACTTGCTTCATATTTTCTAAAGTAGTATGATTTTTAATTTTGTTAGAAAAAAAAGAAAATGCATTCAGTCCCTCTATTTGCTTATTTTCCAAAATATAAGACAATATTTTTAAAAAATGTGATTTACCTGATCCAAAAAAACCAGAAATCCAAACACCCATCTTATCCGTATGGCCAATGATCCCTTTCTTATAGGCTGAAAAAAATGCTTCCATGTGTTCTGCTAACTCATTGGTCACAACGTACTCATCTAATTCTTGATAAATATTTTCCTCATCGGCTTGTCCTACCTTAATAACACCCTTAATATCACGATGAATTGATTTCGCAAACATATCTTGTAGCTTCATACTATTTCTTTCTCCCCTATAACATTATTCCACTAACCGAAAAGCTCGGTAGTAATGATCATCTTTAATTTCATTAAACAACACTAGTGTCTGACCATCGTACGAACCTGGAAAAAACATCAAAACCGGGACTTGATCAATAACACTATGTAAATTATTTAGGATTGTATGGGACCGGATAATCGGGTAAGCCTTACCGATGCCTGTCAAAAATACGATATCATTCTCTTCCACAGTCTCTCGGATACACTGAATAACAAGGTCGTTATTTAACGTTAGACGTAATGCTTTTTTCGTCGCATTGAAAACATATTCACTTCCCTTTTTTTCTTCCATTTGTATATTTTTCTGTAAAAAACCTTTGGAACAAAGTATTTCGATGATGATCTCATACAAATCAAATTCTCGTATATGTTTACTTGAACCTGATGTATTGATTTTTTGTTTCATAAATTCAATATGTTCTCGAACAAGTAACTCATGTTCAGCCTCATAATCGAATATGTAATAGCCAATCTCATTTCCTAATCCTTTATTTTGTAGAAACGATGGATCGGTGATTTTTGGTAAAATTTGATCAAGTCGTTGCGATATCGTTTGCGATTTCAATGGCTATACAACCCCTAACATATTCAAATAGACCGCTTCATCTTTTTTCTTCATATGCTGTAGAATATCCTGCTCGACAAAAAGCTTCGAAATCTCCCTATCCCCTTTTTGATTTTTAAGTAAACTAGCTTCAAACAAAATACGAATATACACTTGTTTGAGTTTGTAAAAAGTATAATCAGTCCAGGACGCAACTCTCTCACTTTGCTCCCTTTTCCGTTGAAAAAACAAGCTAAAATCCGCATCTGTAAGATGTGTTGCTCCAAGTATCTGTTTTTCGCGCAATACTTCGTGTATAAACTCAAAAAATAAACGATCAGTTTTCATAATCGAATATAGAACAATCCATTTTCCTGTTTCCACATCTGCATTCACCAATCGCTCTATCAAATAATCATCCAATATCTGAAGACGACTCATAACGATTGCAGCAACTTCCCTTTTACGCTCTTCTGTATTTACTTGAAATATATTTTCCTGAATAACCTTTTCTCTGATCTCAAAGGCTTTCAATCCTTGATAAATAAGAGATGCAGCCTTTTTTGATTCTAAAAAAAGAAATGGTCTAGATTTAATAGTTGATCTATATTCTTGATTTAATGGCATAAATATACATTCCCTTGGTCCGAAATTTAGTTACACCGATTATAACATACATGAGAAACCTACAGTTAACTCTGTGGATTCATCTCGTTATTAACTACTAGGAGAATTTTCCCGACTTGGGTCAGACAAAAATATTGGCTTTTTTGTACATCGTTTCTATAGCGCTATCCTCTTTTGTAATCAAACTAAGATCAAAAACAATTCAGGGAAACCAAAACATCCCCACCCCAAAACAAAGAGCCGAATCCCCTTGGTTTCAAGGGATATTGGCTCTTGATTAGTACGTGCCGATTCCATTTTTATTGAGGATTTAATCCTTTATATTACCCAAACAACAATCTTTGATTTTACCAACAGCATATCGTGAAGGCTTGCTCTTATCATAATGTCGTGAAAATTACTTTAATGATCAAAAAGTGTGTTACCACAAATTTATCCATTTTATTGTAGCTGCTCTTGTAAAGTTAGTACCTTTTTTACATGCAACTATTTCCCGATATATCGCTCTGTATGATACTGTTTTACAAACAAACTTTTCTCCATTCGTCAGAGGTACCCTCCATTTTAAATTCTGATACCCCTGTTAAATCGGTTATCCTGATTCGATTTTCGCTGAAAAAATCGTTTCTATCGTTTGAACAAAATGGATGATTGAATAGATTAAGTTTTTCTCTCCCTCATTTTACCCACTCCTCTATATTAACATTTCTTCCATATCTCGATTCCAATACTTCCGCCATAAACCTGGGAATAGGAAATGAATGCATGATGTTAATCACTTGATCTAACGCAACCGGAATGGATATGGTTCCACACCACTACTGTCCTTTCTTATTGCACTATAAAACAATTACAGTAATGTATGGACAGTGACTGATTTCTAATGTTGATGTATAAAAAGATTTGATTCTTTCTTAATCGCCTTCATTTTCATCTTCCCACCAATTGGAAAAGTAAACATAGGATTGGTATGACCAAAGTCTACATTTGCAAGTATGGGTAAACCTCTTAACTCTTTCTTAGAATCTATTATTTTTTGCAAGAGCTCGTCTGTTACTCCACTCTTGCGTTGAAATCTTCCAATAAGGATACCTTTTACACCTTCAAAACCAGGTTGATGGATAAGAGATTGCAGATTTCGATCAAAATTGGCAGGGAAGCTTAGATAGTCGTCTTCTAAAAAAAGGATGCTATTTTCTAAAGACGGCATATACTCCGTTCCTTGAAGTAGGTTTAAGGTGCATAGATTTCCTCCTATGCTTACTCCTTCTGCTTCTCCTTCTTGAATAACAATCCAACCTCTATTCACATGAAAGATTCTATTTTCTTGATCCAAATACCATGCATCATCACTCCAATGTGTTGATGAGTTTACGTTAAATGAATCTTCCATCATAAGACACTTTTGAAAATAATCAACGGTATATTCAACACCTTTTTTCATCCCAAATGTAGAAAAGTGCGGACCAGAATAAGTAACAAGACCTGTTTTTGCATAGATCGCATTGGCAAGAGCAGTGATATCTGAGTATCCCACAAGCACCTTTGGATTTTGCTTTATCAGTTGGTAATCCAAATATTTTAATAATTGATTGCAGTTATGTCCTCCGATTGTAGTGAGTATGATATCCACACTTTTATCAGCAAAAGCATCATGAAGATCCTCGATCCTCTCCTCTATAGAAGAGGAACCAAAATAATCCATTACAGATGCATGCTGTGATATCGTAACGGTAAATCCTAGATTTCTCAATCTTTGCAGTGCGATATCTACCGTTTCTTCCAATAAAATAGAAAAGCTTTTGGATGGAGAAACAACTCGGATATGATCTCCCACTTGAATTTTTTTAGGGAATAGCATGATCAAACAACCCTTCCTTTTTAATATCAATGCTATTAAGTCTATCTCTATTTATGCTTGTGCAACGATAATAGCTGCTGCTTCGTCTTCATTATGATAAGCTACATCCACTTTTGAAAATCCCGCATCTTGAAGTAAGTCAATCTGAGTTTGCAAGGAAAAAGGAATGTCAATGTGATACAGCTCGTTGGACAATTCTTTCGTTAAGACTTGATGGTAATTTGCCAAAAGTTGTGCTTCCTTGTCAGCAGAAACTACACAGTCTCCCTCAATATACATTCCTTCTGGTTTGAGAGATTTTTTGATTTTTTCATATAAAGTACGCTTTACATCTTTCATGAAGTGGTGGAAACTGCAAACGGAAACCACATAATCATAGGAACAATCAGAAAACGGGAGAGATACATAGGAACCTTTCACGATTTCTATTTGCTTTAAATAGGTCGGATATTTCTCTTTTAGTTTCTTTAACATCTCTTCCGAAAGATCCATTGCTGTTACACGAGCATTTGGGAGTTTTTGAAAGATGCCTCTTAATTGATTCCCAGTCCCACATCCAAGATCGAGTACCTTTACGGCTTCTTCTGTTTCTACAATAGGTTTAGAAATTTCCTTATAAAACGAGTCAAAGTCTTGAAACATTCCATGCATATGTTCATCGTATCCTATTGCATGATCATCGAAAAACTTAGACATTTCTTCTGGTTTTTCGGACATACACATAACACCTGCTCCCTATAATTGAATAAGATTTTATGATAGTAGTTACATTCGTAATCGACTTAAAGTTAAAAGCCAAAAATTGATTTATATCGATTATAATGCCGTCCTACATCTTTTACAGCATGCGCATCGGAACCAAAAACAAAAGGAATCCCTAGCTTTTGAGCCTTCTTTACAATCCACTCTGATGGATAGGGTTCTAAGCAGTATTTCTTATCGAGTCCAGACGTATTGAAATCCAGTGCTATGCCTTTCTGTTTTAGCAGTAATAAGATCTCTTGGATCTCTTTCTCCATAGCTTCGGTAACCAAATTTCTACCTTGAATATAGTGTTGGAATTTTTGACACAGGGTGAGATGACCTATTCGGGAAGGTTGGAACTGAAGGATTGCCTCTTTGATCGTTTCATAGTAAACCTTTTGTATTGATTGAAAATTCCCGTGATATTGAACAAGGCTCTCTTCAAATTCCTCTGGAGTATTATCTACACAGCGCCATCCTCCTACTCCCTTGAGAAAATGTACAGATAGGATGGTTTCTTCTATATAACCTTGATACTCTTGGAGTAGATTTCGCGTCCAATCGATGTATTCGGCTAGATAATCAATTTCAAAACCTACTCGTATCTCTATTTGGTCTTTGTATTTTTGTTTTAACTGATGCATCTCTTTTATATAGCCGTCAAGCTCTGTTTCTTTCATTGTAAAATATTTAACCAATTCTTTCTCATATGGCAAAGATTCACAGAAAGAACGAGGTAGTGGAGCATGTTCTGTTAAAACGTATCGATCAAACCCTAATTCAATTGCTCTTTCAATAAACTTTGCTGTCTCTTCTCCAGAACCATGCGGGCAAAAGTGAGTATGGGTGTGCCCATCTACTTTCATCTTCTTCAATCCCTCCCATTATTCTTTCGCTTACCAACTGAAAACCCTTGAAATAGCCTCCCTCCATATGGTTCCAAAATCCTATCAACAAACTGAATAAATTGCCGTTTTTGACCACTTTTGCTAAAGCTATGAAACAAGCTCACAAACTCCTCACATAACTGTGGATTATAGTTTCGTAATGCTCGAACAATCCACTTTGAAGAGCCTATCCATTGTCGATTGGTCCGTAGAATAAATTCATGAACATCATAGGCTAAACTACTAGCAATAAACAGAGATTCTTCTTCATTTGTTGATCCTTCTAAGTCATATAGCAAGTCTGTAATCATGTATCTCTTTGAATCAATATCTTTTATTGTCCAAGGTTCAGGACCTTGTAATAGTATTTTTTCTGCCTCATATTTTATTGTTTGAGCTAATCCATCGTCTTGAAGAACTATTCCCTCCAAACACATTTGTGGCAAAGAAGGTCGTGCTCTTCCACAATCTTGTGCAAAAAAATCGTGATAGGTTTCAGATGTATGTATAAAAGTCTCTATCATCCATTGATAAGCAATAACAGATTCGCGATAGGCAGAGAGAATAGAGTCATCAATGATCACAATATCTAGATCAGACTGATCTGTTCCCTCTCCACGTACGACACTTCCAGCTAAAAGTGCAACCCTACAATCTGGATAATTTTCAGATATAAACTTTTCTGCTACTTCCATTGCACCCATTTTCATCTTTGAATCATCTTTTGTTTCATATTGCAACACCATAACTTTCTCGATAATTTCCTTAAAGCTTAAAATGTTTTAAAAACCACTCTGTTGCCAACTTTTCAATCACAGGTAAGTGATCTGTAAAGCTATGAGTAGCCCCCTGAATCAATTTCAACTTAGAGTCTTTCGGTAACCATCTCATTCCTTGTTGGCTTAATCGGAATAAGTCCCTTTCTTCCTCATCTGCATCTCCGTTCATAATCAATACTGGACACTTTACGTTTGCGAGTAATTCCCTTTGGTCTACTAATTCAAAATCCAAAAGCATTTGCTTATCAATAATGACCTTTCTTTGCTTTTGATTTTTTGTAATTTGGACTTTTGCCTTTAGTTCTTGTTTTTCTTCTTGTGTTAAAAAATTGTTCCAATCGTATTTCATTGGACCTGTTAATGCCCCTGTCAAAACTATCGTGACAATCTGATCTGTGTAACATTCTAAGCACACTCTACTACCAAGGCTATGACCATAGAGAGCAATACGGCTATACCCTCTGGATTCTACAAATGAAATAGCAGCATGCAGATCATCGATCCTTGTGGTCATGGTTAATCTTTCATCATCACTTTCCCCACAACCACTAAAATCAAAAGCTAAGACACTATACCCTAACTGATGAAAAGCGTTAGCAAATCTATCAAATCTCCCCTTTGAGGATTTTTCAGAAGTAAAGCCATGACACATGATAATAATTTTTTCAAGGGAGAAAGTATAGAAGTGTCCTACTAAAGTTAGATTTCGAGAGTTTTTAAAGGTTACTTTTTCCATACTTTTACTCCTCTGCTCTTGTTGAGATATAATCAACAAAGAAATTTCATATTGAATTTAAAACCATGTTGTGAGTCTAATGTCTTACTATTTTACACCATAGAACATTCTCAAAATATTTTCTTGATCAGGGACATTCGTTTTTTTAAATGATTGAATAAATGCTTCTTTATCATAGGATATTTGTTTCAAACTAACTCGAATGAATTCCCCTTCTATTTCCAATAAAGCATATCTAGCAAATGGCTGAGGGTTGCATCCTAATGCCCCAGGACTCACAAAGACAGTTTTATCTAATTGGAAATGATAGGACTCATGTAGATGCCCAAAAAGCACGGCATCGACGCATTTTGTATCTCGAAAAATCTCTCTTACTTCCTCCACCGGGACTGGATACTGATTACTTGTAGAAGTATACGGATTTTCACTAATCGGTACATTCGATTTCTCTGGCTTTATATGAAAATGTGTAAACAGAAGATTTTGGTTTTCATATTCACACATAATAATACGTGGCAATCGTGAGAGTTTTGGAATAAATTCTGGTCTAAGTTGATCTGCTATCCATTGATGATGGAGCTTTTCTCGTATATATGGGTACTGCTCTTCTTTTATCAAAGTCATAACTGCTTCCTCATGATTGCCTAAAATCATAGAAACATTTTCTCTTGAAAAAAAGGTCTCCAAAACTTCATTTGTATTTGGTCCTATAGCAATCATATCCCCCAAACAGTAAATATGATCAATATGGGGATACTGGTCATCAATCTCTCGTAAAACAGCTTTTAAAGCAGAATAATTTCCATGGATGTCTGTTATAACGGCAATGGATTGCAATTTTCTCACCACATTTCCACCTTAGGGTACCTGTAAATAAATCATTATGGAATAAAAATACCCCAGTTGCTTTGTAACCACTCAATCTCATAAAAAAATCGTTGTGGGACTACACTGCCTTTTTCAATATCTGTTTTTATCCACCAAGGAGCTTCTACTGTCCATAACAATTGAAATGCTCGTCCTAATTCTTTCAATTCAAAAGACGGAAACCATTCTTGGTAACCTTTAAAAAAAGCAAATAACTTCCCCTCATCTAAGCCATTTTCATCGATACAACCTGATAATGCTGCACGAGCCACGTCTAGTTCTAGGTACACATATCTCATTCGATCAAAATCTAAGATTGCTGAGATACGATCATCTTGAAAAAGCATATTATCGAGATGTAAATCCCAATGAGCCCAACCACGAGGACAAAGTTGAAATAAGGTAAAATCAAGGTGATTCAAGATCTCTCGTTGTTGCTCCAGTGCAGACAGAATTCGAGGAGTGCACTCTCCTTCTTTTGCTTGTTTGTATTGTTTTTCCCACTCATCCTGAATGTGTTCTTTGGATGGTGACCAATGAAGGTCACTGGCAGGTAGTTTACGAAAAGCAGCATGCATTTTTCCTAATTCATATCCAAGAGACTGCATTTGTTTCACATTTGTATGACTAGGTTTCACATACTCTCCTTCACAAATCTCCATTAAAGAAAACAAAACTCCTTCTGGAGTACTTAAAATAAATTCTCCATTCCAAGTATAAATTTTTGGACAGACGATTCCTTGCTGTTGAATTTTAATTTTGATCGCTAAAGCTTTTTTGACGTATGAAAGCTTTCCCTTGTATCGTTGTTGATCATACTGTTTTACAAATAACTTTTCTCCATTGGATAAAGTAACGATCCATTTTAAATTCTTACGGCCTCGAATAATCGGTTGAGCAGACTGTACTTCTGCTGATAACATTGATTTGATTTTTTAAAAAATAGATTCTTGAATGATTTTTCTCAACTCCATAAAATCCTTATTCGCTATCATATCTTTTAACTTACGAATCCACCTGATATAGACCAAGGATATTGAAATCGCTTCATGAATCCACTACATTGTTTAGTTCTGGTGAGTTGACCAAATTATTACCCTCCTATAATGACTACCTATTCAAATTTGACTTTATGCAAGGTACTTTCCCACCAAATAGAACTATCTCCATTTGCAAATTTATAAATCAATTCACTGAAAGGTTGAGGCATAACACATTTTTGATCTAACTCTTCCAGAGGAGACCAGAAAAATTCAAGATGTGACTCTTTGGATATCGGATTTCGATTTACATCTATATCTGTTATATTCACTTCAAAAACTTGATTAATTTCACATTGTAGTGCACCTTTATCTTCCCATTTATGTTCTACTAATCCTAAAAAACGAATAATGTTACAATCCACGCCTAACTCCTCTTGAATCTCACGGATTAACGCTTGAGGTGCACTCTCTCCAAATTCAATATGTCCACCAGGTAAAAAAGTATATGTTTCTCCCTTTGTCTGAACAAGTAATACATGGTTATTCTGAATAACAACAGCTCTTACTAGATGATGAAAACAAGAATTCATGTGGTCCTCCTTAGTTTTTTGGGGATATGATGTATTTCTTCTAGTCCTCTCAATCGTTACACCCGATAACCTCCTACATCTTCTGTCTTTAAGAATCACATGTTCACTTCCAGCTCTATGACCGCTCCCCACTTAGTTATAATTTCAAATCTAAAGAAAAGGATCACCTCAATATTAATCGATCCCTTTTTTGTGAGTATGAAAATTTATAACCATTCCTGTTTAAACTTTGACCTCGGAATTTGCTATGGAAGGAGAGGGGATAACAACTACACTTTATTGCTTATGCAAATCTGGAGTATATACATTGCTCTAGACATAACCCAAGGATCGCTCAAAGGAAGATTAAACCCAGTAATTGATCCTGAAAAATCTGAAAAAGCATTAGCGTAAACGCCTTCTTGTGCAACTTCTGGATTCTCCAACTGTAGTTTTGCTAACTCTCTTGCCCATTGATCAAAAGTCGCATCCGATATTACAGATGTGTTCATACGATAATACAAAAAGGAATGAATAAGAACCTGGCGGCGACGACGATTAATTAATTCAAGAATATCTGTTTTCATGAATTGTTCTCCTTTACTGTGGGCAAAAGTGTGTATGTCCGTCTATTTTCATTTTCAATCCCTCTGATTTTTCTTTCACTTACCAATTGAAAACCCTTGAAATAGCCTTCCTCCATATGGTTCCAGTATCCTATCAACAAATTTAATGAATTGCTGTTTTTGACCCCACTTGCAAAAGTTATGAAACAGTCTCACAAACACCTCACATAACTGCGGATTATAGTTTCGTAATGCTCGAACAATCCACTTTGAAGAACCTATCCATTGTCGATTGGTCCGTAGAATAAATTCATGAACATAGTAAACTAAACTACTAGCAATAAACAAAGATTCTTCTTCATTTGTTGATCCTTCTAAGTCATTTAGCAAGTCCGTAATCATGTATCGCTTTGAATCAATATCTTCTATTTTCCAAGGTTCAGGACCTTGTAATAGTATTTTTTCTGCCTCATCTTTTATTGTTTGAGCTAATCCATCATCTTGAAGAACTATTCCCTCTAAACACATTTGCGGCAAAGAAGGTCGTCCTCTTCTACAATCTTGTGCAAAAAAATCTTGATAGGTTTCAGATGTATGTACAAAGTCTCTATCATCCATTGATACGCAATGACAGATTCGCGAGCAGAGAAATAGAGTCATCAATGATCACAACAATATCTAGATCAGACTGATCTGTTCCCTCTCCACGTACAACACTTCCTGCTAAAAGTGCAACCCTACAATCTGGGTAATTTTCAAATATAAACTTTTTCGCAGCTTCCATTGCACCCATTTTCATCATTGAATCAACTCTTATTCCTATTTTCATATTGCAATTTCTCAAATTGATTATATATATAATTTTACAAAAAATGATAATTATCCTCTTTTTAAAAGTAATATACTCTTTTTTTGATTCCTATAAAGTAAAAAAGTGAATCTCACTCATAACTCAGCAAGATTCACTCAAAATTCTTTTCGATTCTCATCATAGAGAATTTGCTTCCCTATTTTTATTGGAGAACTGCTTTTATTCTGCGTACTCCATTAGATGAACTTTCTTCTTTCTTGATTATGAATGTACCAAGTTCCCCTGTATGCTTAACATGAGGACCGCCACAAACTTCTTTTGAGAATTCTCCAATAGAATATACTTTTACAATTTCACCATATTTCGATTCAAATAATCCAATGGCTCCTTGTTGTTTTGCATCTTCTAAAGTCATTTCTTGATTTACAATAGTTAAGTCATCTTTGATAGCTTGATTAACGATTGTTTCTACCTCTGATATTTCTTCAGGAAGAAGTTTACGACCAAAAGAAAAGTCAAACCTTAATCTTTTAGATGTAATATTGCTACCTCTCTGCTCAACAGATTCACCCAAAACTCTTCTTAACGCTTCATGTAAAAGGTGAGTGGCTGTGTGAAGACGTGTTGTTTCATCTGTATGATCTGCTAAACCACCTTTAAATTTTTGTTCTGCACCTTTTTGTGATTTCTTACGATGCTCTTCAAATCGTTCTTGATACTGGTTTATATCAACTGTTAATCCTTTCTCAGTAGCTAATTCCTGAGTTAACTCAATTGGAAAACCATAGGTATCATAAAGTTTAAACGCACTAGCACCATCAATTACTGTCGTTTTTTCATCTAGTCTTTTAACTACTTTCTCAAACTCCTTTAGTCCTTGCCGAATAGTCTTACCAAATTTTTGTTCTTCTGCATTCAATTCATGAATAATCTTATCCCTATTTTCATTCAGTTCGGGATATACATTACTGTATTTCTCAATAACAGCTTGACTGATTTGAGCTATGCCTCCTTCTTCGATATTCAACAACTTCGAGTATCGAATGGCTCTTCTAATCAGCCTTCTTAGAACATACCCTTGATCAACATTTGAAGGTGTTATACCCTTTGGATCTCCTAATATGAAAGTAGCTGTTCTAATATGGTCAGCAATAATTCTAAAATCCTTAGACTCAGTAGGTTTTACATCATTTTGATCAGAAAGTTCGTGTATTTTCTTAAGAATTTCTTCAAATAGATCAGTGTCATACACTGTACCTCCATTTAAAGCAACTAATACTCTTTCCAATCCCATCCCAGTATCAACATTCTTTTGTGATAGTGGAGTAAATTCCCCTTTATCATTTTTATAATACTCCATAAAGACATTGTTCCAAATTTCTAGATACTTGCCACAGTCACATGATGGGTCACATGATTCTGAGCATTTTTCTTTTCCTGTATCAATAAAAATTTCTGTATCTGGACCACAAGGACCTGTTGCACCTACTGGTCCCCACCAATTGTGTTCTTTAGATTGAAACGAAATACGCTCTGCATCTACACCTAAATCCAGCCACAAAGAGTATGATTCTTCGTCTCTTTGTACATCTTGATCACCAGCAAATACAGTAAAAAACAGTCTTTCTTTAGGTATATGTAGCCATTCTTCTGAAGTCAAGAACTCCCAACTCCAGTTGATAGATTCTTTCTTAAAATAATCACCTAAAGACCAATTTCCTAACATCTCAAAGAAGGTACAGTGAGTATCATCACCAATCTCTTCAATATCACCTGTTCGTATGCACCTTTGCACATTAACGACACGTTTACCTTGTGGATGCGGCTCGCCTAATAAATAGGGAACCAAGGGCTGCATACCCGCAGTTGTGAATAATGAAGTTGGATCATTTTCGGGAATCACGGAAGCATTGGGAATCACCTGATGATTTTTGCTTTTAAAAAAGTCAAGGTACTTGGATCTTATTTCTTCTGATGTATATTGTCTCACTTTCTAAAACACCTCTTTTTAAATATAAACATCACAATCATAAAGAACAAAAACAAAAAATGCTCTGTATGATTATTATTAACAAAAAATATTACATCAGATACAACTCAAGGTTACTAAAACCATTGTTATTATATCAATAGTGGCTATGATAAAAGTTACCACATCTATCATCAAATGTCTTGTTTATCAATTTTACTAAAGAAAATAATTATTGGATTCGATTGAATAATCATTTTAATCAGTTTTCTTTGAATTTAAATGTATTACATCATTCTATAAATCAGTCACTACTAATTTTCTTAAGAACATAATACTGAAATATACTATCATTTTCCTCTTCATACCCTGTACATGATAGAAGATTAAGATTTTTTCTAATCATGAATTCCTTTTCAAGTAGTACTGGAGTATGACCAAAACATATTACAAATCCATTTATTTTGACTTTTTTTTTTAAGATGTTATACAGTCTATGTGCATTTTCGTAGGTCACTACTCTAAAATTCAAAAATCTGAGAAAGAGAAAATCTACAGATTCATCCTCCAAACTACTATTAAATGCATTCTCACAATGTACTACATCTAATTTATTCCTTGCTATATTCACCATTTCCTTACTAAGATCGCATCCAATTGCTGTAACAGTATTATAATGTTTTTTTATTTCCTCCAAAAAATCCCCAGTAGAGCATGCGGGATCGTAAAGTACCATGTTTGTTAATACGTTAACTTTTGATAACCATCGAATCGTATACTTTCTAAGATGCTCTTCACCTCTTGCTAAGTATATGGGCAAATTTTCATAAACTTCCCAACCGTCCTCTGGAGATTCTCTTTCCTTTCTTGTATTGAAATCATAGAATTTATAGGGAAAGTAAATATTCGTCATCCTGTCTTGCTTGATTTTTTTAAAGATATTTATTTTTTCCCCTTTATACAAGGGAAAGTAATCGATTTCTATTTTAGATTCATCGTAATTTGCTTCATTTAATATTCCAATAATCATTTCCTTTGATATTCTGCTACAATTCAAAGATGTTAACCTACCAGTCCTGTTCATTATGGATAAAGTTTTTCTGCCAAATATTTTATATCCATTATCCAGTTCAATAAAGAAAATATTTTGAGGTGAATTATAATCTCTTTCTACGAATATTTCTGTATCCCTTTCCATAACTTTCTCAATGAAGAAAACCTCTTCTACTATATTCTCTGGAATCGCCATTTCTGAATATATATTTTCTTCTATTTTCAGCTTCTCTTCTTTGGTAAAAGGCAACTCGTTATTAAACTGAATCATACTGTCACCTACCGATTTAGTTTATTAGAATAGTATATTCTTCTGCTGGCAAACCGACCTTCTTCAAAGGCTTTTAAGTCAGATTCAGTGATTACGTAAAGATACCCTTGTCCATTTTCATTTATTAGCTGTTTGCTTGGAATATCCCAATCCTTTTTCCCTAAAATGACCTTGCCACTTGGGGCTCTATATAGAACATTGAACCAAGGAGTACCATGATTTATTGCATTAGGAATCAATTGAATTCCCATTTTTGGACTTTCTTTTTTCTGATAGTGAATTGACAACCGAATATAGCTTTCAAATTTTTTTGAAATAAGATCAGAAAGCCCTGCTTTAAGAATAAGAGATTTTTTTGCTATTTCCTTTGATTTCTTTTGCAATTGGTTCTTGCTCATATTTATATATCCAATCTTGTCTGCAAATTCATTTTTAGTAAACAAGATTTCATTTTGGACATCTCTAGAACGAGGGTTAT
>NZ_JCAJZS010000006.1:0-188265 GCF_059510375.1 Shimazuella sp. NTD250
CTAAATCAGGCGTGTTACTCACTCTTCGGTTTTCAGGGAATAATTCAAACCCCCAAGTACTTTGGTACTTAGGGGTTTTTTACTAATAGGCAAAGAATCCTCTCTTTTGCTCGGATAAGGTTGTTTATTTATTTTGAATATGTTTGAATTAATTAAGGAATATGACCGATACAAGAGAAAAGAGATTCACATGAATCTAAAACTAGTCTTCCTTATTCTCCGTAATCCAGATTTGAACATTTGGAATCGGGTAAAGCTCTTGTACGTGCTGAAAAAATATAAAAAGAATGAACCGATTATGGTGTTCATGTTCGGTTTGCCAGGAGCGGGGAAGAGTACTATCGTAAAAAAGTTGGAAATGTTCTTTTTTAGCGTCTTCGGAAAGGAAATGGATCAACTTGATCCTGATCTCTATTTCCCTTCGGATTATGATAAAAAGAATCCAGATAAGTATTTTGATTCCACCCGGGCGGAGCTAGACAAGAAATTTAAGGAAGCTATTCAGTATGGACGATGGGCCATTTTCCAAACTGGCGGCTCACTTCTAGTGCCACGTAGTACTAAGATGATAGAGGGAATGGGAGCTGGTTATTACATTTTTTCGATCCTTATTGACGTAAATCCAGAAATCGCACGTCAACGTAATGAAGCACGGGACAGAACAGTCGAACCAGAAAAATTTGAGGAATGTGTGCAAGATCTTCCAAGAACATTCCGTATCCTAAAGCAATTGGGTGCAGGTTCAATAAAGATCAAAAATAACTAAATTGAACCGCGTTTGCTGAGTGGAATTGGCGTTAGCCAATCCATTCAGCAACTAAAATAATTACTCTACTTGAGCAGAAAATTTACAATGACAATGTGACTGCGGAAGATAATGGGTACCATGTATACCGATATGAAGGTGCTCTATACATCCTTAATGATGTTGTTCTTTTGTTGGCCAGTTGTTTTTTCTACTCTTATTTCTAACCCACCTCTATTGCGAGCTGGTTGGAAGCCTCTCACAAAATCTTTTCAAAAGATGGGCCAACTCTACAGGTGGTTATCTCGATTTTTTCCCATACGTTTCCTATTACATATGGCTCCAATGCTAACCATGTATCCACATCTTCACGTGTTGGAAAGTCTACGACTAACATAGATCCTATCATTTGATCATTCTCCAATATAGCTGCTCCAAACAACATATTTTTGCTCTCCACCAATTTATCCCCTAATGAAATGTGTTCAGCTCGCATTTTTAAGCGTCGTTCCTTCGCCATTGAATCCGTTCCGTCATAAGCAAGGACCAAAAATTGCATGACAATCAGCTCCTTTAAGCAAGCATTTATTTGAATCATCAATTATCTCTTTGTATCTTAAATACATACTATTTTACAATGATTAAGTTAGAGGTTCAATAAATGTTGATAAGGATAATCCCTATTAACAATAAGATGAATGATATAAATTGAAATTTCGAGAATTTTCTCTATAAATGAGATACGATAGTCCTGCAACAATCAGTCCATTAGCCGACGCAATTGGTGAAATTATGCTGGCAGGTCCAAGTTTTAATGCAATTGCTAAAGTTTGCATCATACCAAAGGAGAGTATTCCTGCAAATAGTCCAAAGAATATACCTGTTGTTTTAAGATGTTTTTCTCGGTTTAGCCATAAGGTAGTAGAAAACCAGATCAATCCAAATACATAAGAAAGAAAAATAAT
This sequence comes from Shimazuella sp. NTD250, assembly GCF_059510375.1. Taxonomy (NCBI): domain Bacteria; kingdom Bacillati; phylum Bacillota; class Bacilli; order Caryophanales; family Thermoactinomycetaceae; genus Shimazuella; species Shimazuella sp. NTD250. Next base: position 1,711 of record NZ_JCAJZS010000006.1, read on the forward strand.
GGGATTATTGTTGAGATGGATTTCCTCTGTAATCTTTAACCCGCCGTTTCGAATAAAAAAGCCAATAAAAGCAACACCAACAGAGAGATACCACAGATTATTTTGAATGCGTAACTTTTGATTTGGATCAAATGGAAGTAGTAAAATGGCAACGATGATTAATAGAATAGCCAATCCTTCAAACCAATTTAGAGATTCTGAATAAAGGAAGATAGACATAAACACTATCAATATGACGTGACTATGTGCAACGGTTGCTGTTAAGCCAGCAGGACCGATATAGACTGATTTGCTATATAGTAAGTTACCTAATGTCGCAGCTAGTCCTATGATGATCCCGGCTAAAAGGGTATTCCAATTCCAATCCCAAGTCTGGGTATAAAAAAGGTAAAGGCATGATCCCAAGGAACCGGATAGATAGAAACCAAAAAGCAGTTTTTCTGATGTACCGCCTTTCATCGTATTGATCTTAAAGAAAAAAGCACTCAATCCATTGAAAAAAAAGCAGAGAAAGGCTAGAAAGAGCCACATTAATAGTAATCCTCCTACTAAAAAGATAGTTTAATTTTATTATAGACAATTATGTAATCAATCAATTTATCTTTTATCGACCTATTAGCTGATGAAGTTAGTTTTGTGGTAACATTGGAGATGTTGATGAAGATAAGCGATTTCTATTTTGTGGTGGATAGATGAGGATAGAGAGGTTTATAAAATGAAAACAAATACACATATAGCATTACGTGATTGGGCTGTAACGTTGGACGAGCTTGGCAAAGGAACGCAAATCATGCTGCTCAGAAAAGGTGGAATTCATGAAGAAACCCGCCACTTTGAAGTAACTAATGATAGCTTCTTTTTATTTCCAGCATATGAGCATCAGAAAACAGAGCTGTTGAAAGAGGAGTATCAAGGGAATATTGCAAAAAGCATCAAAAATTGGTCTCCAGAAGATAAACAAGTAATGGTGAAGTATTACGCTGAGTTATATGAAGACATGGAGTTATTAGATGAAGAAAAACTAAAAGCACTCAATCCTCATCATATCTGGACTAACGAATTTGCAGCAGAACGGTTAAAATGGAAAAAGAAACTTCCATTACATGTGTTGTTACTTCGTGTTTACCAACTAGAGCAACCAGTGGAAATTCCAATGCTAGCTGAGTATGGCGGATGCAAATCTTGGTTGAGCTTACCGGCGGAGAGTGTTCAAGGAAAAGAAGCTCATCCAGTCTTGTCTGATGAAGCATTTGCACAAAAAGTAGCAGATATAAAGCAGAGTTTACAAGCGGGCTAATAAGCCCGCTCTTTTTTATACTTGATATAGAGTAAACTTGAAAAAATTTATTTTCGGAAATATAAAGAAGATTAATCGCATGAAAAGAGTAAAAATTCATCACGAAATTGATCCGAAATTTCTTCATAATATTTGATTCATGATTTTATTTACACTATAGTAAAGAAATTTCGTAACAATGAGGTGATAGATTGGATAATAAAGTTTCAAAGCGTGGAAGACCACGAGATGAAAAAATTAATAACGATATCCTACAAGCTACACGATCTTTGTTGGTCGAAAATGGAATGAATAATTTTAGTATGAATGATGTTGCAAGCCGTGCTGGAGTTAGTAAGCCTACGATTTATCTCAGATGGAAGAATAAAGATGAGTTAATTTCAGACGCTTTTGGGGGTGGCTTCTGAGCAAACTGAAATTCCTGATACAGGGAATACTATGCAAGACTTACGTATCTTGCTGAAAGAAATTATTCATTCTATGAATGAATCATTAAATACCCCTGAAAATGCACCACATAAGATGATAGCTGGTATGCTGAGTACCTCATCATTATGGGAGCAGTATAAAAGAGATTTTTTAATACCTAGAAGACATGCATATAATATTTTGTTGGAAAGAGGAAAGGTGAGAGGTGAGATTCGCAGCGACGTAAACAGTGATGTGCTTATCGATCTGATAAGTGGTGCATATATTTACTGTGTACTCTTTCATACTCCTATGATAAACATGGAAGAATGGTTAGATAAATCATTTACTTTAATCAAAAATGGAATTTCTTAATAGTTTTGTAATGGAGGAAACTCGTCGTGAATGGCGGATTTTTATTAAAAGAAAGAAAACCAGACTATCATATGTCTGGTTTTATGCTTATGCAATTACATTTTGTACAGTCAATGTTTCCAATTCAATTATGATTTCATCAACTGTCATATCGCCTTCTAAGTAAATACCAACTAGTGTTGATACTAGCACGGACTCTTCACCTGAAATATGTAATAACTCCATTAACTCTTTGAGGGGATCATAGCTTTTAGGGAAAATATGTATGCTTTGTGAGCCGAAAACTTCTTCCAATTGTAAAGTCTTTTGATAAATTTGTTTGATAATCGATAATACCATTTTAATAAGTTCTTTTTTTTGTGTATCCAAATATAAAATCCTCTCTTAAGAAAATACAACAATTTCATTATACCAAACTTTTTGAACATATTTTAGGTTTGTAAAGGAATGCATGATTATCTTTTCAAAAGCATACCTATGGAGATAAAGAAGATAGCCCCGATAAGGGCTTTTTCTTATGAAACAAATACAGAGTTTACCATGATACATAAAAGGGTATTTGAACTTTGGGATACAAAAATGAATGAAAAAAAGACGTAGAGTTAGCGATGTAATATTGTAATTTTACAGAAAATGTATTGACAATCTACAGAAGAAAGCGGTACCATAAATATTGTAGGACTGTTTATTCCCTCAAACAACGGACGGAAGTACAGAAGATTAACCCGGTTAAAGGGAAGTGGGAGTACTATGATTTATGAATAAAAATGCCGACCTTTTGTTTACAAAAGAGATTACTCCGTTAATTATTCCGAAAGAGAAAGTGGTTGTATTAGAACCAGATTGGTCACTGGAGCGAGCTCTAATTGTATTAACTCGCAAAGGTACAACTTCCGTACCAGTCATTCATCCAGATGGTAAGGTTGAAGGGATTATCAGTAAGACGAATATATTGGATTTTCTCATTAACCCTAATAAGACACAAGAGCTCGATTTTTCGAAATTAAAAGAGTATCGTGTATTGGATGCAATGGATCGGAATCACATGGGAATTATGGCCAACTCCATTTTTTCATTTGCTTTTGAAGTATTGGTAAATCGCTCGTATATACCAATAATTGATATACGTCATCAGTTTGTCGGGATCTTAACGAGAAAAGTAATGATGGAAAAGGTAATTGAGTATTTTCATGAGGAATATTTGCAGACAGTAACAACAGAATTGTAGATGTAAAGAAAACTAGCCAATTAGCAAGGCTAAAAGTGCAGACAGATGCATAGCCTGCCTTTTGCAGATAAGATAAACTATTTTATCTGCGGAGAGAAAAAAACCAGTCAATTTTCCCTGTTGTATAGGGATTTGACTGGTTTTTTTAGATAAAAGAAAAATACCTTTTATAAATGTATTGGAATATTTATGCAGTATAGAAGTGTTATTAAAGTGTAGCAATTGGAAAATATAATTCACCATATGAGTTCAATTAAATAGGAAATCCTATTTGTTTGGAAGTTGTAAAAAATGGAGAGGATGAAGAATGCAAAGAACTAATGCCCTTTGGAAGTACGTTCAAACGACTCATTAAGTATTTGAAGAGTCATGCAGGTTTGGAAGAAATCTGTCAATTCAGTCCAGTAATCTGCATCTATATCTCTATTTATGAGGAGAGCAATCTCTTTCATTTTGGAAAATAGTTGTCGAATAGATTGGGAATTAATGGAAGATGTGCTGCTTTCTTCGTGTGATTTGATAACTAGTTTCTCTAAATCATCAAAAGTGTTTTCATAAATAATTACCTTAATAATCTCAGGTAGATGAGGAGCAACTTTTACTTGAGATCGACATTTTTCCCATGTGCGGAGCAATCTGCGATTATTTAAACTGTTGAGGTAGTCTTGCTCGGTATATGTCTCATAGTTACCATTATTTTCATGAATTTGGAATTTTTTTTTGTCTTTAGAACGTAAATAAATAACATTTTTAGATTGAATATAATGGTTAACACTAACATCAGCTGTATTTAAATTATACTTCTTCATCCTTTCTGCCCCCAGTTGTTACAAAATTTCCCCCAAAATAGAGAATAATGAAGAGAGAATCTTTCAAAAGATACTTTCTATTGTACACTATTCTCATAAAAAGTGGGCATAAAATAATGTGAGCAATGCGTGAATATAAAGTGGAAATTTATTATAAATAACAAAGTAATTATATAAAATATATGTATCATCTTTTGTTAATTAAAAAATAATCATCCCATTGAAAAAGGAATTTTTTTACTATTAATTTTTTGTTTCTTCCTGATTTATTGGTAAATCAAGATCACCTTGATCTATGGGAGTGTCTACGTTAGAATAAAATGAGAATCACATGATAATCAATCTAATTTAGGCTACACAAAAATGAGAAAACTACCTTATTTTCATATATAGGTGGAAAGTGCGTGGAGGAATGCGACTATGTCAACACCGAACCTCAGTATTCGGGATCTGCAAGTTTCGATTGAAGATAAACAAATTTTGAAAGGTGTGAATCTATCCGTAAATGGTGGAGAAATCCATGCGATTATGGGTCCAAACGGCACAGGGAAAAGTACTCTTGCTTCTGCTTTGATGGGACATCCAAAGTATGTGGTAACGAGTGGAAATGTTTCCATCAATGGCGAAGACCTATTAGAGATGGAAGTAGATGAGCGAGCTCGTGCTGGACTGTTTCTTGCGATGCAATATCCAAGTGAAGTCAGTGGAGTTACTAACTCTGACTTTTTGCGTAGTGCGATCAATGCAAAGCGTGGAGAAGGCAATGAAATTTCATTGATGAAGTTTATTCGTGAAATGGATAAACAAATGGAAGTATTAGATATGGATGAATCATTTGCAACCCGCTATTTAAACGAAGGATTTTCAGGTGGAGAAAAGAAACGAAATGAGATTCTACAAATGATGATGTTAAAACCTACTTTCTCCATTTTGGATGAGATCGACTCCGGTCTTGATATAGATGCATTAAAAATTGTTGCAGCTGGTGTAAATGAAATGAGAAGTCCTGATAGAGGTGTGATTATTATTACCCACTATCAACGCTTGTTGAACTATATCAAACCAGACTATGTACACGTATTTATGCAAGGCAAAATTGTGAAATCTGGTGGTCCAGAATTAGCTGAACGTCTTGAGCAAGAGGGATATGATTGGGTAAAAGAAGAGCTGGGCATTGTAGATGAAACTGTTGGACATAGGGTATAAGGATGGTGCCAACAATGAGTGTATTCAGTCGCAAAGAAATTAGCCGATTATCCCAAGCTCAAAATGAACCAAAGTGGGCATTGGAAAAACGACTTGAAGCTTTTAGTGCAATCGATTCACTTCCTTTGCCTAAATTAGAAAAAACGAATATTGATCGATGGAATTTTTCTGAGTTTCAGTTATACCAGACAAGTGAAAAGGTTGAACAAGCAGATGAATTACCCGATGCGGTCAGTCGATTAATCTTGGAAGATAGTAATGTGTTGGTGCAAAAAAACGATGCAGTGGTGTATCAAACAGAAAAAGACTTGGATCAAGGTGTTATTTTCACCAGTCTTCAAACTGCATACAAGCAACACGAAACATTATTGGAAAAGTATCTTTTTAGACAAGATACTACGGATCGGGTGGCTGCGATTCACCAAGCATTTAGCCAAGGAGGAGCATTTATATATGTTCCGCGCAATGTTTCCATCAAACTGCCATTGCAAGCTGTTTTTTGGTTAGATGGAAAAAAGGCTGGGATATTCCCGCATGTTTTAATCGTAGCAGAAGAAAATAGCCGAGTAGAGATCATAACAAACTTCTTGAGTACTAGCAGTGATGCGGCTGTTAGTAATAGTGTGATCGAGGCATTTGTCGGACAAGGTGCCAAAGTTCAAGTTGCGACCGTCAGTCACTTTGGGAACACAGTTGTAGATGTGATGAATCGTTTTGCAACAGTAGGACGAGATGGAGATATGGAATGGATTGTTGCAGATCTCAGCGATGGCCGAATTATCTCTAAGAGTACTACAAATCTCCAAGAAACTGGCGGACATGTAGACGTAAAATCCGTTTCCTTTGGTGCTGGTGAAATGCGTTCCAATATCACTTCTGAGATTCTTCATTTTGGTACCCATACCACAAGTGATATTCAAGCACGATCTGTGATGAAAGATAAAGCGACCAGTATCATCAACAGTATCACTAAGATTGAGAAAGGTGCTAGTAAATCCGATGGGCAGCAGACAGGTAAAGTGTTAATGTTGGACCCTGAAGCGCGCGGAGATGCTAATCCAATCTTATTGATTGATGAAAATGATGTTACGGCAGGTCATGCTGCTAGTGTAGGTCGTATCGATCCTTTGACATTGTTTTATTTGATGTCTCGAGGTGTTTCGAAAGAGGAAGCTTCTAAATTGATCATTCGAGGTTTCTTGGATACCGTTATCGCTGATATCCCATCAGCAGCATTGCGTGAAAGTATTCATGAGACTATTGAAGGGAAATTTACATCATGAACCCATGGAAAAAGGATTTTCCCATTCTATTTCAGCAAGTAAACGATCATCCCCTTGTATATTTGGATAGTGCAGCAACTTCTCAAAAACCAAACAGTGTGATCGAGAAAGTAGCAGCTTACTACCAAGGGTATAATTCCAATGTTCACCGTGGTGTGCATACGCTTGGTACAAGAGCGACAGATGCTTATGAAGGTGCACGGGATACAGTACAAAAGTTTATCAATGCGAAAAAGCGTGAGGAGATCATTTTTACCCGCGGAGCTACAACAAGTATGAATATTGTTGCACGTAGTTATGCTTTGGTGAATTGCAAAGCTGGAGATGAGATTTTGCTCAGTCCCGCTGAGCATCATGCCAATCTCATTCCTTGGCAGCAAGTTGCAAAACAAACAGGCGCAAAATTGGTATATATGCCGTTAGAAACAGATAGTACGATTCTTTTGGAGAAAGTACGTCCGCTCATAACCAATAAAACAAAAATTGTTGCGATCCAACATGTTTCTAATGTACTTGGAACTATCAACCCAGTTGCAAAACTTGCCAAGTTGGTGCATGAAGTTGGGGGCATTATAACAGTTGATGGAGCACAGAGTGTTCCTCATATGAAAGTAGATGTACAAGACCTGGATGTTGATTTTCTTTCTTTTTCTGGTCACAAAATGATGGGTCCTACTGGTATTGGAGTACTATATGGAAAAGAGCATCTGTTAGAAGAGATGGAGCCAGTTGAATTTGGTGGAGAGATGATTGACCATGTTGACCTAGAAAATGCTACGTGGAAAGAGCTGCCTTGGAAATTTGAAGGTGGTACTCCGATTATCGCGGGTGCAATTGGTTTAGGAGCAGCTGTCAATTATTTGCAAGAAGTGGGCATGGATCAAGTAGAAGCTCATGACCGCAAATTAACAGCCTATGCTTTAGAGAAATTATCCCAAATTGATGGAATTCGATTCTTTGGCCCATTGGAAAATCGCATTGGAGCTGTTACTTTTAACTTAGATAGCATTCATCCACATGACGTTGCAACAGTGCTGGACGCGGAAGGTATTGCCGTTCGTGCTGGACATCACTGCTGCCAGCCATTGATGAGATTACTAGGAGAAACAGCAACTGCTCGGGCTAGTTTTTATTTATATAATGATGAATCAGATATCGACCAACTAGTGATAGGGTTACAAAAAACGAAGGAGTATTTCGGACATGTCTTCCTTGGATGATTTATATCGCCGAGTTATTATGGATCACTATCAACGCCCTCGCAATAAAGGGGAGCTCGATGATAGTGCTATCTCCATCGAACTAAACAATCCAACATGCGGAGATCGAATATCTCTGCAAATGAACGTAGAAAATGGTATGATAAAGGATGCAAAGTTCCAAGGCGAAGGATGCTCAATCAGCCTGGCTTCTGCATCGATGATGACAGAATCGGTAAAAGGTTTGACTGTCGATCAGTCACTCCATTTGGTTGATCTTTTTTCACGAATGATGCAAGGAGAAGAAATAGATACGGAACAATTTCCGATTGAAGATATTGAAGCGTTAACTGGGGTGGCAAAGTTCCCAGCACGAATAAAGTGTGCGACATTAGCTTGGAAAGCACTTGAAAAAGGTGTAAAGCAATAAAAACAAAGAAGGAGGCAGCGTTTCATGACTACGATACCAGAGCTATCCGAGTATAAATATGGTTTTCGCGATAAAGACGTGTCTGTATTCCGTGCCAAACGTGGACTTACTCGTGAAATCGTAGAAGAGATTTCCAAAATGAAAGGCGAACCAGATTGGATGCTGGAATTTCGCCTAAAATCTCTCGAACAGTTTTATAAAATGCCAATGCCAAGTAATTTAAATAGCAAATGGTTTTCCTTGTTGCCTGGTAAATTGGACGAACTGAACTTTGATGACATCACCTACTATGTAAAACCTTCTGAACGCCAAGGGAAAACATGGGAAGAAGTACCTGATGAAATCAAACAAACCTTTGATAAACTTGGGATTCCAGAAGCAGAGCAAAAGTTCCTTGCAGGAGTATCTGCTCAATATGAATCAGAAGTCGTTTATCACAACATGCAAAAGGAACTGGAAGAACAAGGGGTAATTTTCTGCGATACTGATACTGCTGTTCGTGAGTATCCGGAGTTACTAAAAGAATACTTTGGTACCGTTATTCCTCCAGCAGACAACAAGTTTGCTGCATTGAACAGTGCAGTATGGAGCGGCGGCAGTTTCATCTATGTACCAAAAGGTGTGAAATGCGAAGTACCACTGCAAGCATACTTCCGCATTAACTCCGAAAATATGGGGCAATTCGAGCGTACCTTAATCATTGCAGATGAAGGAAGCTTTGTACATTATGTAGAAGGCTGTACCGCTCCTGTATACAGTACTAACTCTTTGCACAGTGCAGTAGTGGAGATCATTGTAAAAGATAACGCTCGTTGTCGTTACACGACCATCCAAAACTGGGCTCCAAACATCTACAACTTAGTGACCAAACGTGCTGTCGCAGAACGCGGTGCACATATGGAGTGGGTTGATGGTAACATCGGAAGTAAATTGACGATGAAATACCCAGCAGTTGTCATGAAGGGTGAAGGGGCAAAAGCAGACGTTCTTTCCATCGCAGTAGCTGGTAAAAACCAACACCAAGATGCAGGGGCTAAAGTTACTGCACTAGCACCAAACTGTACGGCAACGATTATATCCAAGTCGATCAGTAAACAAGGTGGAAAAGTAACCTACCGTGGATTGACGAGCTTTGGTCGTAACTCCGAAGGCTCCAAAGCAAATGTAAAATGTGATACCTTGATCTTAGATAATGAGTCCACTTCGGATACGATTCCTTACAATGAGATCAAAAACGATAACATCATCTTGGAGCACGAAGCAACAGTTTCCAAAGTGAGTGAAGATCAACTCTTCTACTTGATGAGCCGTGGATTGAGTGAAAACGAAGCAACTCAAATGATTATCATGGGCTTTATCGAACCATTTACCAAAGAATTACCAATGGAATATGCGGTTGAAATGAACCGTTTGATTAAGTTTGAGATGGAAGGTTCGATTGGTTAATTGTTTGTGTAATCCCTTTGCCGAAAAGCAAAGGGATTTTTTTTAGCTTGAAATGATGGGGAAGAGATATTTATTTTCTGAGTTATCTAAAATATAATCAAAGTAGCAACTTGAAGTGTCACGTCGACAAGGAACATTATGACCGGGATGCCCCAGACCACTTCCACCACCGACTTCGTCGATCGGCTGGACGCAGTGGAGGCTGATCTGAACGCCCTTAAGGAAATGCTGAAGGTTCTGATGGTCAAGTTGTACCACAAGGGTCAGGTCAACACTCGCCTGTTCAAGGCTCTTCAGGAGCTGTTCCCCCAAGAGTGGGAAGCTCTCAAGAAGAACGGTGTGCGATTGGAGGAGGAGTTGGATCGGGATGGGCTGACTTCAGCGGTGTGACGCATCCCCGTGGGTGAGTGGATCATCGAATTCGCACACTTCACGGGGCACGACGATTATCGATTGTTTAAATAGATGAATAGGGAAGCCCGCCCTGTAGGATCAGAAGGCGGGCTTACTTATCTTTCGGATCAGAGATATTAGAAAAATAGGGGATGATTTTATCTGTAGATTTATCACTCAAATAATGGGGCATATTCACTTGGTCGATAAATAAAATCCCATCATATTGATCTTTTGGTATGAGTTGCTCATCCCAACCTCCCCAATCTAAAATACCGCGCTCTGTATACATCCATGAAGTTTCCTCTCGTTTTTTTGCCTTTGATAGATCGACAAATAGATTCGGATAGCCTGTTTTACTTAGAATAGACTCTACGGTTCCTTTTGGATGGGGATACTGCACCTTAAGAGGTTTACGATCGTTTAAAGCGGAAACTCCTCGATTCATATAAAGCCCAATAACATAAGATTGACGCCTGATATTAGCTGGTAATAAATGACCTAAGCTGTTAATAGACCTTCGGTTAGGATTTTGCGTTTGCGGATTGTTTTTCCGAATATGTAGATTATGTGCCCAGATGATGATTTTTTGATTGGGATACAGTTTTTCCGTTAACCAAACCAAATTTTTTGCCATTGCCTGATCACGTGCTACGTAATAGTTATCAAAAGCTTGATCAGCTAACTGCTTATTTCCTGATTCAAGATAGTTGTTATAGGATACATAATAGGGCATCACTTTTGTTACAGACTGAATGCGATCTTGTAAGACATATTGGGTTACTTTTAACAAGTTAGGTTCATTTGGGTAGATTTGAGATAATTCTTTTTCATGTTGTTTCGTAAATTGATATAAAATCTGATATGCTTCGATCATTTTCTGCTGGTCATCATGAAAAGATTCTGCATCCGATTGCTGGAGAGACTCGGAAAATCGCTCTTCCGTTCGCTTTGCTAACTTCCCCATCTGAGGATCAATCTTTTGAAACCAGTTGTTTAAAAATGTCCCATAGGAACCGACTGGCTGCATATCCATTCCAGCTAGTTGCATACGATCTTTGGTAGTGCTTTTTTTCTTTATATATTCAAAAAGCGGCAGGCCTTCTTTTGTCTGCCAAATATCAAATAATCCATTTTTCATAGATTGTACGGCTGATTGCTTGTCTATTTGAGCATCTACAGCGAATAATTCCCCTAATCCTGATTCAAATGCGAGTACTTGATATCCTTGGTTTTCATGGAGATACTGTACAAGACGTACCTTCGTAGAATTGAATTCTGCTGCTCCATGTGAACTCTCTCCTAAAAATACAATCCGTTTGTTTTTTAGGACTTGATCCAAAAAGCGTAGGTCTCTATAATAATCTCCTACTTCGGGGCGAGTTTTTTCAATTGGGTGGCTATTCAATTTTAGCCATTGCTGCCATTTCGGATTTTCAGGATTTTCTGCTTGGGCTCGGAAAATCGCCAGAAAGGGAGTCAAGCTTAAACAAATTACCATCATCCAAAGAAATTTGTGTGTATGATGAAATTTGTTTTTTATATAAATCATTGTTTTCTTCCCTTTCCTAAATGAACTATAGTGAAAAAAGCTATAGATTTCTTATATGTTTTGTATAAAGTTTAATTATATTATGAATTGGCTTGAAATAAATTGTAAAAAGAATGAATTTTACTTCCTGATGGTTCCCTAATGATAGTAAAGATACAAAAATCCCCTCTTCTTCGATTAGGTAAGAAGAGGGGATTCATATGAGGATGTATGTGTTAAGATTAGCAAATTAGGTGAGAAAAGAGGTAACAGGAAAGTTGCCTCTTTTCGTTTGATATATGATATTATCGACAAGGAAGACCAGACCCACCATCCGAACCGGTATAAATATAAGTATCGGAAACATATCCATAAATAGAAACACCAGCATGGTCTTTTCCAAGGTAGATTTTATCCCAAATGTTACTGGTGCCAAAGTATCCACTTACCGTTGTTCCTTTTGTATAACAACGATAATCTACAGTTTTGCCATCGTATACTTTGCCTATGATTGTTCCTGTAGAAGTTGATGGATAATCACGTACATAGATATAGTTACCAGAAGTACTTGTTACTACCTCATACAATTGATAGGCAAAAGCTTGGGAAGTAAATGCAAATAAAGTTAGAACAAGGGTAAACATTGCTGTGATCGGTAATTTCTTTTTCATGATGATACCCCTTTCATTGTATATGTTATTAATATAATTTAAATTCTAAATGATAGAAAGAGGTTAATGCAAAAATGATAAGATGGTTGGGTAAAAATTTTTATTTTGTTTTACTATTTGTGCTTATTATTTTCTTTTTTGTATTTGTAGGGGCACGTTTCTTTTAAGTAAAAAAAGAAGCTAACCATAATAATAAAAGTTAGCTTCTTTTTATATATGGTTTTCAGTTCTTCGGTTGACTCCGTCGACGAAGATCGGTTGTACAAAGTGTTTGATCCGTTCCATGATTCTTTTGCCTTTGATGAGTTCCTCGCCGCCTTTTGGAGTATTGGAGAAGTATTCTTCTAATTCTTCTAAGGTTAAGTTGGAAGTGAAAATAATTGGTAAACGTTCTGTCATACGGTATTGTAAGATGACACCTAAAATATCATCCCGAATCCAAGGTGTTAAAGATTCTGCGCCTATATCATCCAATATCAGCAAAGGTGCTGTTTTGACAACTTCTAATTTTTCCGCGATACCTTCCCCATTTTGTGAGATAGCATTTTTCATCTCGGAAAACAAAGCAGATGTATGAATCATCAATGTAGAAACGCCATACACTGCTAGTTCATTCATGATAGCCCCTGCCAGATAGCTTTTGCCAACACCAAAATCCCCGTACAAGTAAAGTCCCCTAGTCGCTTTATCGTCCCGAAATGCGACACAAAAATGAAGTGCAGCCTGAAAAGCTTTCGCGCGCTTAGCTTCTAAGACAAATGTTTCAAATGTTGCCTTTTGGATATCTGAAGGGATTTGTTCACAGCGTATAAGAGAACGTCGACGTTTTGCTTCTTCTTCAGCACGCTGAAAACGACAAGGTTGCATTTGCAGGTCAAAAAAACCATTGTACTCGATTAATTTTGGAAAATGGCCAGTGATTATATTTGTACATCCTTCAAGACCACGACAACTTTCGCAAGCTGTTTTTTCCGTAACATATTGTTTTACGTTAGGAATAGAGCGCCAATAGGTGGAGAGCGGAATATCTGGATGTGTTTGCATAAATGATTGGAGTTGTTTATTCTGCTGCAATCTTTGAAAGACAGCATGCTTCGCTTTCTCTGCATCATTACTAGAGAAAGGGGAGACTTGTTTCAAGGCTTTCATCCAGTTCATTCCTCCTACATCCTAATTTCCAATCTCCTCTAAATATTGAATCATCGTATCGATTCCAACACCAATTGCTTTTTCATCAGGGGTAATCTTCGAATGATGTAATCCGTATGGAGTGTCCACACCAAGCCAAAATAGGAAGCCAGGAATTTCTTTTAGAAAGTAACCAAAATCTTCACCAGTCATCGCTTCCCTACATTCTATCAATTGATATTCGGTTTTTTCTTGTACCCAGTTCATAAATTGTTTGGTGACTGCTTCGTGATTTTCGACATCAACATATTGCATACCCCAATTGAGAATAGCTTCACATTGGAAGCTCGTACCAATACCTTGGACAATATTTTTAACGCGTTGTTGCATTGTTTTCATCGTTTCTAAAGAAAGGGTGCGAATAGTTCCGTTCAATTCAGCAGTTCCAGCAATAATATTTTCTTTCGTGCCTGCCGTTAATTTTCCAACAGTAAGAACGGCAGAATCTAGTGGGTTCACATTACGTGAAACGATTGTTTGAAGTTGGGCGAAAAGTTGCGTTGCTGCCACTACCATATCATTCGTTTGATGTGGGTAAGCGGCATGACCTGATTTTCCGATGAGCTGGATATGAATTTCTGCCGTATTAGCAAATAAAATACCTGAGCGGGTAGCAATGGTACCTACTGGATATTCAGGAGCGATATGCAGGGCAAATATCATATCTGGTTTCCAAGATTGAAACTCGATACTTTTCATCATTGGTTCTGCTCCGCCAGGTCCTTCTTCAGCTGGCTGGAAAATAAAAATAAGGTCATCTTTCACAGGATGATAGGAAAAATGGTAAACCAATCCTAGGGCAATCGTCATGTGAAGATCATGTCCACAAGCATGCATGTATCCAGGATGAGTGGATTGAAACTCATAGCCGGTTTCTTCTTGAATCGGCAATCCATCCATATCTGTACGAAAACCAATTCGTTTGCGTGGTGCTGTTCCAGCAACTTTGACGATAATGCCTGTTTTCCAAGTTTTTAGTTCTATATTAGGTAAATCTTTTAACTGGGATAGAAGAAATGCTTGTGTTTTTTCTTCTAAGTATCCAGGCTCCGGTATTTGGTGCAATTGTCGTCTAATTTGTATCCATTTGTCCAAAGAAACAGTCATATGCCTTTTACTCCATTTTTGATAATAATTGATGAAAAATAGCGATAAAGTGTATTACTTCCTCTTTTGTCAAAGTCAAAGGTGGTAACAATCGAATAACGGTACCCGCTGTAATATTGATTAAGATTCCGTTCTCTAAAAATTCCTGTCGTAGTTGTTCGATTGTTGTTTTGCTGAGTGTGGTGATGATTCCAATCATCATTCCACGTCCATTAATCTGTTCGATAAGAGCTGGGAATTTCCTTTGCAGTTTTTGTAATTCACTCCATAAGAAATCTGCGACTTCTTTTCCCTTTTCCAGTTGTTTTTGTTCAAGCAATACATCTAAAACCGCATTACCTAAAGCTGCAGACAGGGGAGATGGAGAGAAGGTAGTTCCATGGTCACCTGGTTGGAATGTGTTTTTTAGTTTCGGCCCTGCAATGATTCCGCCTAGAGGTAATCCTCCTCCTATGCCTTTAGCAAAAAGGATCAAGTCAGGTTGCAAATCATAAGCTTGGTAAGCAAATAATGTTCCTGTTCTTCCAACACCTGTCTGGATTTCATCCAAGCAGAACAACATATTTTTTTCCTGACAAAGAGATTGTGCTGTTTGTAAAAATTGTTGTGTCAGAGGTATGATACCTCCAGCACCGAGAATAGGCTCAACTAAAATAGCAGCAGGACGATGATTTTCACATACTTCTTTTAATCCAGCAATATCATTTATTTCTACTTCATGAATTCGGATTGGAAGTGTTGGGAAATCTTGATAAATACCAGGTTGACGTGTTAAGCGAAGAGCACCAAGCGTTCTACCATGAAAACTATTTTTGAGAACAATAATTCCTTCTTTGGATTCTTCTTGTCTGCTAGTCCATTTATGAATGCTTTTGATGGCTGCTTCGGTTGCTTCTGCACCAGTACTACAGAAATATACTTTTCCATCCTCGAGCGTATTGTCTACCAATCGCTTTGCTAATCGAATAGCTGGAGGACTATAGAAAAAATTCGATATATGCAGGAAGCGCTCGGCTTGTTTAGCCAGCGCATTCATCAAATACGGATGGGAGTGCCCTAAAATATTTACTGCTAGTCCTGTGAATAAATCTAAATACCGCTTTTCGTTGATATCAAAAAGATAATTGCCTTTGGCATGATCGATTACAAGTGGTAAACGGCTATAAGTGGACATGATATATTCATGGTCCAAAGAGACCCAATCCGCCATATTTGATGAAACCTCCTATAGACTGCGAAGATCTTCTAAGATTTCTGTTTTGGATTTTGTCTTTTCGTCAATTTCTTTGATAACACGAGCAGGAGTACCTGCAACGACTACATTTGGTGGTACATCTTTTGTAACTACAGCACCTGCTGCCACTACAGAGCCATGACCTACTGTCACGCCTTCTAAAATAACGGCATTGGCTCCTACGAGTACATCGTCTTCAATCGTTACAGGTGCTGCTGAAGGAGGTTCAATTACTCCTGCGATCACGGCTCCTGCACCGATATGACAGTTTTTTCCGATATGGCCTCGTCCACCGACAACAGCATTCATATCAATCATGGTTCCTTCTCCGATTACTGCACCGATATTGATCACAGCGCCCATCATGATGATCGCTTGTTTTCCAATCTGTACGTGTTCACGAATAATTGAACCTGGTTCAATACGAGCTTCTATGTCTTTTAAATCAAGTAATGGTACACCCGAGTTACGGCGATCATTTTCCACGACATAATCTTGTATTGCTGTTTTATTTTCGCTTAAGACAGGTTCGATATCTGCCCAGTTTCCAAATAAGACACCTGAATTTCCAGAAAAGAAAGTTTGTACTTCATCTGAGAATGAAAGTTTCTCAAGGTCTCCTTTTATGTAGACTTTAACAGGAGTTTTTTTTGTCGATTTTGCTATATATTGAACTATTTCCTCAGAGTTTAAATGCTGCATGTTTTCGTCATCCTTTCCAATCAATCTAAGTCAAAAGTATAACATAATACGAGGGTTAATGACCGTCTTCTATGAATAAATTGCATTTCCAACCATTTACACTTTTTGGAGAACTATTCGTTTATTAGGAACTCCAGTTGAGTAAATCCACTAACATTTTATTCCAAATCCGCTTGATATGCATGTCTTTCGCGTCTGTTGTAAAGAGCAACAAAGGACGCTACAGCCAAGCATATCTTCGCTGGGATTATTTGTATTTATTTTTGCTCAAGTATAGTAGGAAATGAAATTCTTATGAATATCCTACATTGTTTTTATGCATTTGAATGTAATCTAATACAAAAATAAGAACCCCAAGAGGAGTTCCTTCCATAGCAAAATATATTTTAGTTTGCCAATCCTAGCTCATTCGGACCATCTAGTATGTTTTCTTTAATTTCATAGGTTTTGCGCATGCAGTGTTGGAACTTCTCTTCGTCTTGTCCATTAAAGCAGCCAGCTAGGTTATACCAAATTTTCCATTCCATATCTTTATACTGGTATTTTTGAGCGGTTTCAATCCCTTGTTCAAAGAAATGAATTGCTTTATTTGTGTCATTCATCATTTGACAAAGTTCACCAGTAAGTACTAAATTGGATACCAACTGAGGTGCATCTTGAAACTTAGTAGCATATCGAATCGCATGTTGGAAGTATTCAAATGCCTCAGATAGTTTATTTTGTTTCAAGTACAGGACTCCTGTACGGCTGTAGACCGTCACCCACCGCTGATCAATTGGAATTTTTTCTTCCAGTTTGCGAGCCATGAGGAAGGAGTTTTCTGCCATTTCCCAATCTTTTTGTGCAGTGTAAATAGTTCCAAGAACGATCCATAAATCGAACATTGCACTGTATTGTTTATTTCTACGGGCTATATCGATACCTTCCACGGCATATTCGATCGCTTCTTCAATCAAGCCAGTACGACGGGATAATTCAGAGCGAAGCCAGTAAAATCCAAGCGTAGTTTCAATATCATCTACTTCTGTTAATAAGTGCCATGAATCTTGAACCAATTGCATTGCTTCTGTTATCCGGCCTAATTTTTGAAGCATGATTCCTTTATGTTTATGCAAGAGGTGTTTGACATGCTGCATTTCACCGTCTTCATAAAAGGCGAGTAGACCATCGTTAATGTACTCTAATGCTTGCTCCAAATGCCCTTGATGGTTGCTGCATACCCCTAGTAAAAGATAACTCGCAGATTCCATATTATTTTCTTGATATGAATTTTGTTGAGCACTGCGCAGCGCATTGTAGAAAGATCGTTCTGCTTGTTTCCATTTCTTTTTTGCCATGTAGCATTTGCCTTTATAGAAGTAAGCATGTGCGATATATGGATGACTATCGTCTAGCTTTAATTCTTCTAATTTTGCTAACGCATCGTCGACATATCCGATTTGGCGCAAGGTGGATATGGTTAAAAGAGCAAATTTTACTCGCTTGAGTTCGACTTGTTCTTGGACAAGCATTTCGGGTAGTTTGCTCATAGGTAATTCTAATTTTTCAAGCAAATAAGTTACTTTTTCAGGGCTGACATGTGCGACGCCCCGTTCGATATTACTGACAGTAGCAGGAGAAATATTTTCATCCGCTAAGTCTTCAAGGCGAAGACCGCGTTCTTTACGAACTTTGCGAATTACTTCCCCCATTTCATGAAGAGCTAATGTTTTCATTTTTATCACCTCAACGGAAAAGTTTGGACATAAATATATTAAACTTTTATAAAACAAAAGAAAACCGAGTTTTAGAAATATTACACAGATTTCAAAAGATTAACCTACCGTATTTCAGTCAATATTGTAGGTAAGTGGAACTGGAGGTTACTTCATTGGTACATTTATTAAAAACCATAATTTACCGATTAAAGCATAATCAAGTTTTTGATATAGCAGCCCAGCTATCCTATTATATTTTACTTTCGTTTTTCCCTTTTCTCTTACTTGCAGTTACACTGATTGGTTACCTACCATATAGTAGTGAAAATGTAATATCTGTATTAAAACCTGTAATTCCATCAAGCACCTATCATTTAATTGAAAATAATTTGGTTAGTATTTTAGATGAACAAAATAGTGGATTATTGTCTTTTAGTATTATTTCAACCATCTATACAGCTTCGCTTGCCTTTCAATCGATTATCCGCAGTTTGGACCTTGCATATCAAGTGAACAATAATCGAAGTTTTTGGAAAGGAGCTCTGCTGGGTTTTTTCCTCATGTTTGGGTTGCTTGCGGGATTACTGGTCAGCCTTGGCTTATCGGTATTTGGTCAACTTTTAGCGAGCTATTTTCTTGGTAAAATTGCACTGGATGCTTGGTTTGTCCACTTATGGGTATATGTTCGTTGGTTCATCAGTAGCGCAATGGTGTTTCTTGTTCTCCTCAGTTTGTATATCATGGCACCTCATACAAAAGTAACATTTGTACAGGCATTACCTGGTGCTATTTTTGCGACAATTGGGTGGCAATTCAGTTCTCTTGTTTTTTCCTACTATGCTTCCTTTAACAATTACTCATTGGTATATGGAAATTTAGGAGGAATCATCATCTTAACAGGCTGGTTTTACATCTCTTCTCTTGTTCTTATCGTAGGTGGTCATATCAATGCCGCCTATGCAGAAGAAAACAAATCAGAGTGATTAGTTCTTCTCAAATAAGAGAAATCCTCTTTTTTAAGAAGATTATATTGTGTCTAAAAGCCATTTTTGTGAAAATCATGTGAACATCATGTTTTTCTTACTTTGTGTTAAGATGAATCGTAGAATCAATTGCTAGATTGAAAGGGATGGGACAAGTTGCCGCAAACTAAGTTTTTTCGAACCTTATATGCCATCATTTTCTTACTTCTCATCGTTTTATTAGGAAGTAAGGTGAGTTTTGTCTTTCGACCCATTGTCGTTTTTGTACAAACTTTGTTTTTTCCATTTCTCATCTCAGGTGTATTATTTTATCTGTTTCGTCCCATCGTCAAGTTTATGCTTCGGTTTAAAATTCCAAAAGGAATCTCCATTTTGATTATTTATTTGGTAATCTTAGGATTATTTGTCCTCTTGGGTTTTTCGATTGGACCATTACTTGTCAGTCAGTTTGAAGCATTAATTAATAATTTTCCTTCTATGCTAGACGCTGCTAAAGTTCAATTTAATGAGTTAAACCATAATCCTTGGGTGAATAAATATGTGGATTGGAATGTGATTGCTGACAGTGTAGTCAACTATATAAAGACCAGTTACACTACTATCGGCAGTAATTTGGCAGGCTTTTTTGGTATCGTAACAAACATCATCCTCGTATTTGTGACGGTTCCTTTTATTCTGTATTACATGTTAAAAGAGGGAGAAAAAGCGGCGCCATATGTGCTTCGACTCTTGCCAGAGAGGGAACGTGAACATGGAGTATCGATCTTACATGATCTCGATCTCGCCCTGAGTTCCTATATCAAAGGTCAAGTACTAGTTGCTATTACAATTGGATTGATCGTGTTTATTGGGTATCTCATAATTGGAATGCCGTATGCATTATTACTTGCAATTTTCGCAATGTTTACCAATGTAATTCCCTATATTGGACCGCTGATTGGACTAGCACCAGCTGCTATCGTCGCTTCTATCCACTCTCCTTCCATGATTATCAAGGTATTGGTCGTGGCAGTTATCGCTCAACAAGTAGAAGGTAATTTTGTTACACCTAGAGTGATGGGGAAAAACTTAAACGTTCATCCGCTTACCATCATATTGCTATTGCTCGTTGCAGGGAGTTTAGCAGGATTTTTAGGAATGCTGCTCGCCATCCCTACCTACGCAGTGCTAAAAGTAGTTGTTAGTCATGTCTATCAGCTCATTAGGTTGAGAAACCAAGAGAAAAAAGTACAATCAGCCGAAGAATAAGACTAATCTCATTATAATTAAATTTATTATAAAAAGATATAGTTTTAAAAATTTTAAAGCGAACGATTATCAACTACTACTTTGTTAAATAAAATAAAGCGCCATTCTCATAAGATGGCGCTTTTACTATGATTAAGGTTTATTTCTATTTGATTGGCAGGATTAACCAAATCTCATGACTTTCCATGGTTTGGTTTGCCAATAGGAGTCTTTTAGAGAAGCTACTTTTACTACATCTCCTGTTTTTGGGGCATGAATCATCTGATTATTTCCCATATAGATTCCAATATGACCCCAAGTTCCAGGAGGACCATCAATATCAAAGGCGATTATGTCACCTGGTTTAAGTAAGTTCATATTGATCATGGCACCGACACTAGACTGAGCTACCGTTTGACCCAATTTAGAAAACGCTTGAGACTTAGCAGGGGGAGATACATCTACTTTTCCATTAGATGCTTGATAGACTGCATACTGGACAAGGTGAGAACAGTCAAATCCAACCGTATTTGCACCTTGGTCAACACCTTTGCTCGGTCCATTTACGGTACCGCCTCCCCAAGAATATGGTGTTCCTTTCCATCGACTGGCTGCTAAAATCACTTTTGCTCCAAAGCCAGACGCACCACTGAAAATTAATGAACCAGAGCCCATTACCAACTCGTTTGCCTTGCTATCTACGGCACTTACGTAGTCAAATTGGGCTTCATCTGTCTTTTGATAATCAGCAGGAGCTTGCATATATACCGCACATGCCAAACCTGTAGTCATTGTTAAATTCATCTTCTTGACTTTGTCTCGACAAGTTTTATTTCCTTTTGTTTCATCTGATTGAATACGGGTTAATTCAGCAAGTTGTTTTGCTTTATTATCTAACCATTTTTTTACATCTGCGGTTGTAACTTTATTTTTATTTTTGTCCTTATCAGTTTCATTTCCAGAAGTATCTACAGGAGTTGCTGGGCTTGATGAGCTTATTTCAAGATAGGCAGCCTCTACTTTCCCCGGATATGCATATGTTTCTTTATTGGATGGAGGTATCGTGTTACCAGCGTTATGGAGTGCACCAGCACCCCAATTGTAGCAAGCAAGTGCTAGTCTTTGCGTTGAAAATTCACTTTTACAATCTTTGTAAACTTGCGTACCATGCATGATATTGGTATCTACATCAAAATGATCTTCCCCACTTTTAAAGTGAAAGGGCATTACTTGCATAAGACCAGAAGCTCCAGCACTTGAACCGTTATCTATAATCCAGCTGCTTTCTACTTGGATGATAGCAGCAGTAAGTTGTGGATCGATGCCATTTTGTTTGGAGTATTTACAGATAGCATCCAATGTTCTTTTCCGAAGGGTGTCGGTCACAGCTTTGGTTGGATCTTTAAAACTTAGTTTATTTGCAAGCGCGGGAGAAAAAGAACAAGAACCGCTATAGCTGTTCCAAGCTTCCATATGTTTGGAGTACTCAGGTGATAATTGATGAACTGCTGCTAACACATTCCATGGTACAGATGGATACTTATCTGCTATTTCTAAATATAAATCTTTAAAAGGGATAACTACCTCATCCTGTGAGTCTGACTGTTGTTGTAAGCCGCTATTATCATTAAAAATGGCTAAAAGCAAAATGGAAATAACTCCCAAACACATAGCGCCAACCATAATAATTGCAATTGCAATACCAATCCAACCGCTACTCGTTTGTTTCGGCATCTCCTACTGACACCACCTTCCACTTAGCAGAATTGTGAGATAGAAGGTACTTCTCTACGTATGTTGTTGTGACCGTTTGATTTTGAACGGTGGTGATCGTCACATTTACATTGAGATTTACACTCGTCATTTCGTTACTAGGGATAATATTTACAATGTCAACTTGTTTGACTGAAATATTTTTAATATCGGGTGAATTCGTATTAAATTGATTTTGTAGAGAGTATAATTCTGGGGTCATCTTGTCTTTGACACTATCTAAATGTTCCTTTGGTTTGCTTTTATCATAACTGATAAATTTGGTGGCAAAATCAGTTACAAAGTTATTTAAATCATTCATGTCTTTATCACTTAAACCAAATTGTGATAGACTGTCATCTTTTTGAGATGAAGTTGAACTATCTGTTTGTGTATTTGTATTTGCACTAGGTGTTTGGGCTGGAGTTTTTTCTGATTTGGAAGTATCGTCTCTTAAAAATAGATACCAAAATAGAAAGACCAGTACGATGATACCGATTATAATGGCAGCAATATCACCTTTTTTCATTTTCCACTCCTCTTTCTTTTCTAACGATAACGAAATAGGTTATTCTGTTAAGCTCAAGTATATAGAATAATTAGGAAGTCGGCTATATATTTTCGTTAGATCATACTAGAAAGAAGTGTAAATTCAACACTACATAAATAATCTTAAATATTAAACTTCTCTACTGGTAGAGGGGATAAAATTAAAAAAGGGTTCATGCAGCATTTGCATCAACCCTTTTTGTTACTATGAACTTTTTTATAAATACGCTCGATCATGGTCTGTTTTTGTTCCCAAAGTTGTTTGGACAAATCGACATGGTATTCTTCTGGATTTAAGATACGCAGCTGCTCATCCCAAAATAGATGAATTTGTTCCTGATGGTAGGAGCGAATCTCATCTAGTGTCGGCATAGTTTTTACCAATTTACCGTTTCGGAGTAATGGTTGCAGAAGCGGGATAGCTAAATAATTGGTGACAACCTTTTGTTTGTATGGATGATCGGGATGAAATAAGGTAAGCGGTTCTTCTTCTTTTAGCAATTGTTCATAAGACGCAATCCAGTCGCCTATTGCTTTCTCTGTTTCTCGATCGATGATCCGAAAGATGGTCTTCCTTCCAGGAGTAGAAATCTTGTTTGGATTGGAAGAGATTTTGATTGTAGGTTCCCATGTACCATCATTTTCTTTTGCAACCATTTTATAAACTGCACCAAGTGCTGGTTGATCATAGGCGGTGATCAATTTGGTTCCAACACCCCAGCCATCGATCTTGGCTCCTTGTTGTTTGAGATTTAAAATTGTTTCTTCATCCAAATCGCTGCTAGCAATAATTTTGGTTTGATTTAATCCTGCTTTGTCTAACATCCTACGTGCCTGTTTTGATAAGTAAGCGAGGTCACCACTATCAAGTCGGATACCATTTAGTTCATATCCTTTTTTTCGTAGTTCTAACCCTACTTGAACGGCGTTTGGAACGCCACTTCGCAATGTATCATATGTGTCGACAAGTAATACAGAGGAGTTAGGAAAGGCAAATGCATACGCACGGAATGCTTCCAATTCACTAGGGAAATCTTGTACCCATGCATGGGCATGTGTTCCGCTCGTCGGAATGCCAAATGTTTGCCCAGCGAGTAAATTGGAGGTGGCATCAAATCCTGCTAGATACGTAGCACGAGCTCCCCAGAGTGCAGCATCTTGTTCCTGTGCTCGTCTGCTTCCGAACTCCAATAAGGTATCCTTTGGGGCGATATGGCGAATGCGTGCAGCTTTGGTCGCCACTAATGTCTGATAACCAATAAAGTTGAGTAATGCTGTTTCCACCAGATGGAGTTCAAATATCGTACCATCCAACCGAAGTAATGGTTCTTCTGCAAAAACAATAGTTCCTTCAGCAAGTGCATCGATATCAGCTTGAAATCGGAATTGCCGTAGATAGTCAAAAAACGCTGTTTCAAAATCAGGGCAATTGTTTTGAAGGTAGGCAATGTCTTCCTCTGTAAAGTGAAGCTGTTCCAAATACTCTACAGCTCGCTGGAGCCCTGCGAAAACAGCATAGCCATTTCCAAAAGGAAGAGAGCGAAAGAAAAGTTCAAAAGAGCGACGATGATTATGGGTTTTATTTTTCCAATGTGCGTACATCATGGTAAGTTGGTATTTATCTGTATGTAGTGATATCGACATGGGTGTACTCCTAGTAAATGATTTCATAAATGAGTGGGTTGATCTGCCCGCTTTGAATTTGAAAGGCACTCAATTTTTTTTGTTGTTCTCGAAAGGAAAGAATCCAGCAACTGAGCTCTGGTCTTTCCCAATATTTTGCATCGGATTTTGATGGATATGCAGGTAAATGTGGATGGGTATGTATTATTCCAAGACAACTAAGCTGACTCGATCGAATTTTTTTGATCGTTTCCCAGTATACCTCAGGAACATAACCAAATGAGCAAGGAGAAGGATCCAAAATTTTCAATGGAAAAAAATGTGTTATCTCTCTCGCTACTCCTGCGAGGAAACCATACCCTTCTGCTGGAAGTTGTTCATAGCAATATGATGTTAATTCATCGATAACTTTGCTATGAATAGATAAGTGATGGGATACCCCCAATATCGTTCCTCCTTTCTCTTTCCCTATGATAAAATGAAAATAACTTTTTTTGAGTGAGGCGTACATCATGAGTAGTATTCTTGTTGGTGTTTGTGGCTGGGGTGATCATGACATCTATCCAACTGGCACAAAACCTACAGACAAATTATCCTTATATGCTGGTCATTTCCCCGTAGTGGAAGTTGATAGCACTTTTTATGCTATTGCAACAGCAGATCGTATGGAAAAGTGGGCAAAGTCTACCCCTGATGCTTTTCGTTTCGTAGTGAAAGCATATCGAGAATTAACAGGGCATGGACGTGTTGGAAAAGCACCAGAGAGATCATGGTCGGAACTTGTCCTAGAAACAAAAGCTAGTTTGCTTCCGCTGCAAGAAGCAGGTAAACTATCACTCCTGTTGTTTCAATTTCCACCTTGGTATGATTGTAAAGAATCGCATGTGCGATATATTCAAAAAGTACGGCATGCATTTGCTGATTATCCTGTTGCTATCGAATTTCGCCATCAAAGTTGGTTTGCACCTGCTTATCGCCAGAAATCATTATCTTTTTTGGCGGATGAAGGATTGGTACATGTAGTTTGTGATGAACCTCAAGTACCAGATGGTTCCGTTCCCATTATAACAGAGGTGACGAATAAGGAGCAGGTACTTATTCGGTTTCATGGGCGAAATGTAAAAGGTTGGAGTGACACGAAAAATCCTAACTGGCGAGATATTCGCTACGCTTATCGATATTCCTCTACTGAATTAGATGAATGGGTTGGGCGTGTTAAGAGAATGATGAAGGAAACAAACCAAATCATTCTTTTATTTAATAACAATTCTCAGGGAGACGCAGTAGATAATGCCAAGCAATTTATTCAGAAATGTGGGGTTACCTATACAAATTTAGCACCAAGACAAACAGAATTATTTTAGGAGAGCGTATTGTAATGATTTGGATAGAATGGGTTATTTTGTTCTCAATTGGATTATTTGCAGGAACATTGGGTAGTTTGGTAGGTATAGGCGGGGGAATCATTATTGTACCCAGCCTTTTATATGTAGCAACAGTCTTTGCTGGTTTGACTTCTCTCTCGGCTCAGGTAGCTGCGGGGACTTCTCTGTTAATCGTTATGCTCACAGCTGTATCTTCGATTATCACCTTTCATAAACAAAAGAGAATTGACTACCGTAGTGGAATGCTGTTTTTTATTGGTGCAGGGCCTGGGGCATTAGTAGGTGCATATTTTTCTAAGTTTTTTTCTACTGATTCGTTTATGTTAGGTTTTGGGGTATTTTTGTTATTTTTATCTTTGCTTATGATGCTGAAGGATAGGTTAAAACCGATAACTTTTTCAACTGAAGTGAAGAGAACTTATACAGATTCTACTGGGGAAATTCACCATTATGGTTTTCATACCCCAACAGCAATCATTGTTTCATTTTTCATTGGGATTATTTCTAGTTTGTTTGGCATTGGCGGTGGGGCGATGTTAGTACCCATGATGCTGATTATTTTTCGCTTTCCTCCTCTTGTAGCAACTGCAACATCGATGTTTGTTATTTTTTTATCATCGATTACAGGTAGTATTACTCATATTTTACAAGGGCATATTTCTTGGATCATTCTTCTGTTCATTGCGCCAGGATCGTGGATAGGCGGGCGATTAGGGGCTTACTTATCACAAAAAATGAGTAATCGAGTACTGTTGATTATATTCCGCATCACATTAATTTTAGTAGCCATAAAGATGATTTTGGATGGGTTACATCTTTTTTAGAGAGAGGGATAAAATGAAGCGAATACATCTTATCCATACCAATGACATACATAGCCATTTAGAAGCTGCAGCACAGATTGATACATATGTGTCACAGCAAAGAAAACAGTGGGAAGAAAAGGGGGAATTTGGATTTTTAGTAGATATCGGGGATCATTTGGATAGAGCGAGATGGGAGACGGAAGGGACGAATGGTTTAGTAAATAGAGCCATCTTAGAAGCGTCAGGATATGATGTTGTTACACTTGGCAATAACGAATTACTTACTTTCTCTCATGCTGATTTATCTGCGATGTATACCAAGTCAACTTTCTTTACAGTCTGCTGCAACGTAAATGATCCTCTTTTTCTGCCTTATCAATTATATGAGTGTGATGGAGTAAAATTAGCTTTCATTGGGGTTACTGTTTGGTTTGATCAACTTTATCGTTCACTCGGATGGAAAGTAACAGACCCGTTTTTAGCAGTTCGTTCCCTTATAGAACAATTGCGGGCAGAAGGTTATCTGATATTGGTTTTATCTCATCTCGGTTATCCTAATGATGTGAAGATGGCTGAAGAAATTCCTGGTATTGATGTGATTATGGGAGGGCATACCCATCATTTGTTGGAAAAACCAGAGAAAATTAAGAGTACTTACCTTGCTGCTGCCGGAAAATACGGAAATTATATCGGTCATCTGCAACTATTATCTGATGATGAAGGTAATTTGGTAAAAGTGGAAGGGGGAGCCTTTCCATTGGAGGAAGAACCAAGCCCTAGGATTTTAGATATTATAAAGGAGTATCAAGGTCAAGCGTCTGAATATTTAAACCAACCTGTAGCAGAACTAGAAGAAGAACTTATCGTACAATGGGATAAAGAGACTCCGCTACCAAATCTCTTAGCAGATAGCTTAGTCAAATGGACTGGGTTGGAATATGGATTAGTAAATAATGGGCAGATGCTTTATTCACTCCCAAAAGGTATAGTGACAAAGGGCGGTTTGCATACTACTTGTCCACATCCTATCAATCCAGTTGTAATTGAAATAAATGGAAAAGATTTGCGGTATACGCTTGAGGAATCATTATTGGAAGAATTCATAATGATGAAATTACAAGGTTTTGGGTTCAGAGGTGAAAGATTAGGGAGTTTGGCTATATCTGGGATGACTGTCAGATATAATCCAATGAACCCCCCTTATCAAAAAATACAACAAATATTCATGGGTAAAGACTTACTTGTGGATGATAACATATACCATATAGCAACTATTAGTATGTTTGTTTATGGGAAGGGGTACAAATTATTAAGTAAAGGAAAAGTCCTACATTATTATGTGCCCGAACCGCTAAGACAAGTGCTGGCAAATGGTATTCAGTCTTACCATTTGCGTAAAGCGAGCAAACAGAAAAGATGGATTATTTCTTCGCCCAAGGAAGAAAATGTTGATAACGTTCTAGAAGGAAAATAAAAGGCAGTCCTAGTAAGTAACATACACCGAATTCTCCTATTCCAACGTATAATATCAGCCAAGGAATACCGACTGGTAAACCCCCTATAAAACCAAGTAAGACACCGATGATAACAGCGTTGACAATTACAGGTGGTAATGGTGCAAGGTAACGGTTTTTTGTCAGCGATGTGAGGTAAGCGGCAAGTAAAGTTGCCAAGCTGCCGAAAATCACATCATAAAGCCCTACTGGACTGAGCAAATTGGATATAATTGTTCCAATGAAAAGTCCAGGGATAGCGAGTCGGGTGAAGAATGGGAGCACAGTGAGCACTTCTGAAATCCGAAATTGAATGTAGTTGAATGATAGTGGTGCAAATAGGTAAGTGAGTATAACATAAATTGCTGCAATCATTGCGACAGTGGTAATGTTTTTTGTAGTCATAATTGATTCCCCCCATTAACTTAGTATGACTAATTTGAGGAGGATTTTCCATGAGTTTTGCTGACGAAGTATATTCCATGTACCGTGATCAGCTCCAAGATGATGAAGAAGATGCTATTTCTATTGTACTTAACTTACTCGAAGAACAATCACATGAGGATTTACTTCGTTTGCTTGAAAGATTAAGCATCGATGAACTTTCCCAAATGATTGGGATATATTTAGTTGAGATGCTTAAAATTAGAATGATTCAAGATGGTAAATTAAATCCTTTAAAGTCGTTTACAGACAGTACACGCTTGCATTAAAAAAAACACTCTTTTCCGCTTTTGCTCATAGGTTAGCAGGGAAAGGGGTGTTTTTCTTGATCGATTTAAAACCAATAAACATTGATGAAAAAACAACCGTTTTGGGTGTTGAAGTGAAATTACCCAAAACAACATTGCTTGCGATTACTACTGAAATCGGTTATATCATGTGTGGAGCTTTAGATGTAGGTCTGCTCAATGATCGTCTGTCTGATCGGAAGATTATTGCAGGTAGAGCGGTTGGTGTGAAGACGTTAGAGGAACTGCTTGCGGCTCCCTTAGAATCTGTTACCTCTACAGCAAGAGATTTAGGTATCACGGAAGGAATGACTGGATCGGATGCGCTTCTGAAGATGCTTCGTTAGTGCCTTCTGCTTTTCCGCAATTTTCTTAAGATAATAGGTAGAACAAACTTGGCAGCAAATCGAATAATCTGAGATATCAACCGTTTCTTATTCATCACAACCACCTCATATGCATGTTATTCCTTTCAGTATAATGCAAAAAGAAAAGGAAGCACAAATTTGTGCTTCCTTTTCTTTTTATAATCATTATCCGTTTACACGAACAACATTTGCGGACTGAGGGCCACGATCGCCATCAACGATTTCAAATTCTACAGCTTCGCCTTCTTCTAAGGTTTTGAATCCATCACCTTGGATAGCGGAGAAGTGTACGAATACATCGCCACCGTCTTCGCGCTCAATGAAACCATAACCTTTTTCTGCGTTAAACCATTTAACTTTACCCTTCATTCTCTTGGGCCTCCTTTTGTATATTAAAAAGCGGATCCTAAGAAGCTGGATCGATGAACCTACTTACAAGAGGCCACAAGACCATACTTGGGTATTCCACTTTTTAATTCTGATTTCTATTATGCCACAAAGGGAATCAATCTAGCAAGTGTTCGTAAGGTTTCAGATCAATGTTTTTCTTTTGCAATGTCTTGATAAGCCATTTGTGATCTCTTTTCGGTGTGGCTAAAATATAGCCTTCTACAATATAAGCCTCTGTCATTTGGGAGGCATTATGCCCCAGTGCAATCTCCCCAATTTTCCCAGCTATTTTTTGTTTTGCTACATCACGAAACAGTTCTGGAACTGGCAGCACTAGATCATTTAAGAGAGATTTTTGTTCGTTATTCCATAAATGTATCGTTTTTTCAATATAGTGATTCTGCCAATCTAATTCCGATTTTCCATCTGCTTTCGGTAAGCTCTTTAGAAATTTCCGGAACATGAAATATCCACCAATTGCCATTAAACCAATCAATGCAACCCAAAAAAACTGGTAGAAAACGGATAGTATAAAAGAAATATTCACCAATCATTCACCTCGTGTTTATTATAAGGAGTTTACATATAAAAATGAACTGTTGCTGATGAAATTTTAATCGTGGTGAAAAAGTGACAACTTTAAGAAGATTAAGCTCTATTTCGAAAAAAACAGAGGATGTAGTAAATCTGTAAAAGAATTTTTTTCTTTTTGTAATGAATAGGTGCCACAATAGGGGGATAGTAAACAGTATAGTAAGATGTATAATATATATTGACAGGGAAGGAGTTTTTTTATGAGCCAAACAAAAACCCATTATCGATTTCGCCTAGCGACTTCCCTCCTCTTAACACTCATCCTTGGTGGAATACTGTTAGCAGGACAAAAGCTAATTTATACCGATAAAATGAAGATTTTTTACTTTCAAGGAAAACCTGGTACTTTATTTTTCGCCCTTTTCGCATGTACCATTGCTGTCTATTTTTATTTGTTTACTAAAAGAGGCGATTCTGGAAAGGTAATGAAAAAGTGGTGCCTTACTATTAATACCATACTGTTTGTTGTATTGCTTCCGCTCCAAGTTTTTAGTATGGATTCTTATTTCTATATCTCTGATCGAGAAGTAGTTGAATCTAAATTTTGGAATGTTGGAGATAAAGAAAAAGTTGATTGGAAAGACTTAAAGAAATCTGTGCTAACCGTATTTGGGGATGCAAATAGTGATACAGTTTCGATTATAAATCGTTTGGTGTTCCGAAATGGAAAAACATATGACATCAATATTTCAACCATAGGGAAACAAGAATTTAGTAAATTATTAACCTATCTCAAACACCAAAAATTGTCAGTGGAAGTCCAACAACCAAGTGATGAACAGCTGCAACTGGTACGGAGTAATTATGGTCCACAAGTGGCAAAATTATTTTTAGACAATAAGAAGAGTTAAGCGTCAAAAAGGACTGGAGCTAATTGGCTCCAGTCCTTTTTGGTAATAAAAAAAGGCCAATTGGCCTAGAAGCAAAGTTGAATAATTGCGTAAATGGAAGCCCATAATGGAATGCTCATTAAACTTGCATTTAAAATTCCTACTGTTGCGTTCATCTTTCATTCCCCCAAAGAATTGTTTTACGATCATCTATGTAAGTTTGTTAAAGTCTTGTTTAACTTGATAGATTTAGTATACAGACAGCCATGCGATTTGTCTTGAAAATTGCTACAATGTAATCTACATGTAAAGTTAGGGAGAAATAGTTGTAATCAAACAACATTACGTTGTTATTTGTTACAATAAGGTATCCAGAGATAGGGAGAGGAATGTCTAAATAATGATTCATGTTAGTAATGTAAGCTACCGCATCGGCGGACGAAAGTTGTTTGAGGATGTAAATTTGAAATTTACTCTTGGTAATTGTTATGGAGTTATTGGAGCTAATGGA
This sequence comes from Shimazuella sp. NTD250, assembly GCF_059510375.1. NCBI lineage: Bacteria > Bacillati > Bacillota > Bacilli > Caryophanales > Thermoactinomycetaceae > Shimazuella > Shimazuella sp. NTD250. The sequence continues at coordinate 33,157 of NZ_JCAJZS010000006.1, forward strand.
GCAGGGAAATCAACGTTTTTAAAAATCCTATCAGGCGAAATAGAAGCAAATACAGGGGAAATTTCGATTGGTTCGGGAGAAAGATTAGCTGTATTAAAGCAAGATCATTTCCAATACGATGAGTATCCTGTTATCGAAACTGTAATCATTGGCCATGAGCGTTTATATAACATCATGAAGGAAAAAGACGCATTATATGCGAAAGCTGATTTTTCTGAAGAGGATGGAATGCGTGCTGCTGAGTTAGAAGGAGAATTTGCCGAACTGGGTGGTTGGGAAGCTGAATCTGAAGCCGCCATATTATTATCTGGTCTTGGAATTACCGAGGATCTTCATCAAAAGAAAATGGCAGATTTATCGGGACCGGAAAAAGTAAAAGTATTGTTAGCCCAAGCGTTGTTTGGTAAGCCGGATATTTTATTACTAGACGAACCTACTAACCATTTAGATATCGCAGCGATTCGTTGGTTAGAAGAGTTTTTAGCTCAATTTGAAAATACAGTTATTGTCGTATCTCACGATCGCCATTTTTTAAATCAAGTATGTACCCATATGGTGGATATTGATTTTGGTGAAATTCGTTTGTATGTTGGTAACTATGATTTTTGGTATGAATCTAGTCAACTCGCTCTAACATTAACAAGAGAAAAGAACAAAAAACTAGAAGAGAAACGAAAAGAACTGGAAAACTTTATTGCTCGATTTAGTGCAAATGCCTCAAAATCCAAACAAGCTACTTCTCGAAAAAAACAATTAGAAAAAATTACATTAGAAGATATAAAACCATCTACACGTCGCTATCCCTTTATCCAATTTGAACCAGAGCGAGAAGCAGGAAATGATATTTTACGTGTGGATCGATTATCAACAGAGATCGAAGGCGAAAAAGTATTGGATCAGGTGAGTTTTACCCTCAATAAAGGTGATAAGGTAGCCTTTGTAGGCGATATGGAGTTAGCTAAAACGACTCTCTTTCAAATATTGATGGAAGAAGTAAAGCCTGATGCAGGTGAAATTCATTGGGGAATTACCATTAAGAAAGCTTATTTTCCAAAGGATCATGCTGACTACTTCCTGAAAAATGAGTCGAATCTCGTCGACTGGTTACGACCATATTCTACGGATCAGACTGAGAGCTATTTACGTGGCTTTTTGGGGAGAATGCTCTTTTCAGGGGATGAAGTAATGAAAAAGCCAAGTGTACTGTCTGGTGGTGAAAAAGTTCGTTCTATGCTCGCTAGAATGATGCTCAGCGGAGGAAATCTATTGATCTTAGATGAACCTACCAATCACCTTGATCTTGAATCCATTACTGCTTTAAACAAAGGATTGACCAATTTCTCTGGTACTATTTTGTTTGCATCACATGATCACCAGTTTATACAAACCATTGCTAATCGAATCATTGAATTTACTCCAGATGGGGTAATTGACAAGCAAATGACCTATGATGAATATTTGGATTGGCGTTTGTCTATTTCCTAGGAAATATGTTGTCGATGGATGAACGGAATTTTTTATAAATGTAGATGATTTTTCATCTGCTGATGAAGAGGATAAGTTATGAAGAAGCTGATTTCCCCACAATGGGACCCATGGGACGCTTGGAATACAGTACAAATAAAACAACGATATGAATTGACAAGTATTGAGTTTACGGTTACCAATCTTTGTAACCTTCGCTGTGAGCACTGTGCAGTGGGAGAGACGCTGCTTGAAAAAGAAATGCCTTTTATTTCTTTGGAAAAAGTATTTAGACGGCTAGATGAAGTAGAAACACTACAAACAATCAGTTTAACGGGTGGGGAGCCTGTTTTTCATCCTGATACCGTAGAAAAAGCCATAAAACCGATTCTGCAATATGCGAAAAAGCGCGGGATTTATACACAGTTGAATACAAACTTAACGCTGCCATACAATCGATACGAAGATTGGGTCGAAGATGTGGATGTCGTCCATATATCTTATAACTACCGAAATGATGAAGATTTCCACCGAATGGTCTATGCCAAAATGGATCGAATGGTTTCTGCAAAGGTAGCTGAAAGAACATTTACGCTGATGAAAGACAATGCGAAGAAGTTAGCAGATAGTGGTGTATTTGTCTCAGCAGAAACATTTTTGAGCCCATTTACAGCTCCTCATATTTTAGACATGCATGAAGAAATTGTTGCAATGGGTTGTCAACGACATGAGGTTCATCCTTTATATCCTAGTGATTTCGCTAAAGGGATGTCTTTGCTTTCATTAGAAGAATATCGCCATGCAGTAGAAGGTTTGATCAAGGAACCAAAAACTTGGATCTTATTTGGCACGCTTCCTTTTTTTCCATGTAGCGATGATAAACGGGATCAAAGTTTATGGTTAGAGTTGCACCAACATCCAGACATTACGGTAAGACAAGACCCGGATGGTAGAAATCGGTTAAATATAAATCTATTTACTGGGAATGTGACTGTTACTGATTTTGCAGAGTTACAATCGTTTGGCAACATCTCGAATCAAAAATTAGTGGATATTTTTCATAATTGGTTACAACATCCACAAGCTAATCGATTGCATTGTATGTGCCCCGCAGCAAAATGTACAGGACCAAATCTGCTCGTGGCGGACAGTTATTATCCGGAGTGGGATTTTGAAAATAGAAAATCGCATATTCAAGTTAGTTAGATTCGAATGAGAAGGAGATATACTATTCATAAGTATCTGATATAATGAACGAGCACGTTGGAATCAATGATACATAGGAGTGTCGTGACTCATCCGCTCATTCAGCAGTTGCGGGAAGATGCAGGAGGATGCGAGGAGATCGCCAAGTTGATGGCTCCAAGTGATCCAGCGTTGGCTCTAATCGCCTTGGAATTGGCTGCAGATAAAAGAAGAGCAGCTGAGATTGCTTTCGTCTTGGCAACAATTGTTGATCAGGCGCAATCAGCAGGTTATTTGACTGACTTTTTGGAGTAGGCCTGCGAAGATCCGTCAAACTAACAGTTACCGGACTTACCCTGGCGCTACCTTTATATGGGTTGCGTCAGGGACATCATTTATGAAAATGTCAGTTAAAAATCAAGAATTTCTAGGCAACCTGAAAGGGTTGCCTTTCTTAATAGTCAAAATCCAAAACTCAAAGATGGAATTAGAAAATAAAAAAAATGTCGATGTTCATCCTTTCTTCTACTTAATAGAAGGGGAAATGGAACCATGAGAGAAAATATAATATAGGAATAATTTGTCATAAATAGGAAAATAACAGCATGTTGCTATCAGTGTTATGGAGGGGATTTCTTGAAAATTGCAATCACAGGTTCAACCGGAATGGTTGGTCAACGTTTGGTTCAAACACTAAGTGATCAGGGACATGAAATCTTTCGAGTCGTACGTTCACGCAATGCGCATGTAAAAGAGTCAACTATTTCATGGGATCCAGAGAAACAGTTCTTGGATTTGCAGCAATTGGATGGTATGGATGTGGTTATTCACCTAGCTGGTGAAAACATAAGTAAACGGTGGACAAGAACACAGAAAGAAAAGATTATGCAGAGCAGGGTACAAGGAACGAAATTCTTATCCTCTTCTTTGGCTCAATTAAAAAATCCGCCAAAATGTCTGCTTTCAGCATCTGCTATACACTATTATGGAAATCAACCTCATTCTAAGCTATTGGATGAGAACAGTGATCGAGGTGCAGGTTTTTTATCGGAAGTAGTTCATCAGTGGGAAGCTGCTACAAAACCAGCTGAAGAAAAAGGTATCCGAGTTGTACATATGAGATTTGGTGTAATTTTAGATAAAAACGAAGGAGCGTTAAAAAAGATGTTACTTCCATTTCAAATGGGATTAGGGGGAAAAATCGGGACAGGAAGGCAAGCATTTAGTTGGATTGCTCTAAATGAAATACCTGAAATTATTCAGTTTTTAATAGAAAAGAAAGATTTGAAAGGTGCAGTGAATATCGTTAGTCCAGAACCTGTCACCAACTATCGTTTAACGAAAACATTGGGAAGTGTATTAAACCGACCAACTGTTTTACCAATACCAGCTTTTTTGTTAAAAGCGATATATGGTGAAATGGCAGATCAATTGCTAATAGACGGGATTCGAGTATCCTCTAAAAAATTGATAAATAGTGGATATACTTTTGAGTATTCGGACTTAAAACGAACCTTGGAGCATATGTTTAACAACTAGAAGGGGGAGTGATGGTGAAAGAACGTAGGCATGCTATACTTTCGTTTTCTGTCTTTCTATCTATTTGTTTCTTGGTGGCGTTAATTGGAGCCTTGATGACAGAAACAGGGGGAAATAGTTGGTTTACTGGGCTGCAAAAACCAACTTTTCAGCCACCAAATTGGATATTTGGACCTGTATGGACTGGATTATATATTTTGATTGCAATTTCAGGGTGGCTTGTTTATATACAGGAGAGGACTCCAATTCGTAAATTTGTGCTGCAAGTCTATGTTGCGCAGTTGATTTTAAATCTATTGTGGACGTTTTTGTTCTTTGGTTGGCAATCTTTGTTACTATCATTAGTAAGTATTTTCATATTAGTATTTACTATATTCTATTATATTGTCATTTCTAGAAATCTATCGAAATGGGCAGCTTTGTTATTTGTTCCTTATGCAATTTGGGTTACGTTTGCTGCTCTGCTTAATTTATCATTATGGATACTAAATCCAGTTTAATAGGAGAAGCAAAAATGAAAATATATCGAATGGAGCATACCCAATATTTAGATATTCCCTTGGAAGAAGCATGGGATTATTTCTCAAATCCTGTTAACCTTTCTGATATTACCCCAAGTTGGTTACGTTTTCGGGTAGATAGTTCATTACCGAAAAAGATTTATCCTGGACTAATTCTCACTTATCAGATAACCCCAATCGCCAGAATCCCGATTACTTGGGCAACTGAAATAACACATGTGAAAGAAAAAGAGTACTTTGTCGATGAACAGAGATTTGGACCATATGCGTTTTGGCACCATCAACATCATTTCCGACAGCTACATAGTAGTGTAGAGATGACAGATATTGTGCATTATGCCTTGCCATTTGGGATTATAGGTCGATTGTTTCATCCCTTAGTCGTGAAAGATAAAGTAAAAGATATATTTCAATATAGAAGAAAGAAAATAAAAAAAATATTTTTGCCGATTGGCGAAAATTAAGTTTTTTGCAACTGTCCTCCAAGTTAGAAAAGAGGGCTATTTTTTTGCTCATCGGAAGTTCGACAAATGATTATTGTCGAAATGAAACATGATTTGTCAAGACCTAATGTCCGAAAAATATGAAAAAGTGTTGAAATTGAGGCTTGTTCTGTAATAATATAGAGAAAAGACGCACATTTAGTTCTATTTATTTTTAAAATAAGAAGCAGGAAAGACAAAATTTGCTGAATGATGTTCGACAAGATTTGGTGAATTTGGCCAAATCTTTTTTCGCTCAGGATTTGAAGGAGGCATTCCGTTGCAAAAGGATCCAAAACGAGTATTGGAATCTTTACGTATTGAAGAAGAAGATCCACTCTTACATCACCGCCCTAGGAAGTTTCGCAAGCGAAAAAATGAGTTGAGTCAAGTATCCAATACAGCAGTTCTTTCTCTTTGCTTGGTAACAGGATTGTCTTCTGGTGTAGGTAGTGCATTTGCAAATTCGTTGGATGGGAATCCTCAAAATAAAGCACCTTTGGACGAACCTCCTTCCAAAGTCGAACAAAATGAAAATGTTGAACTACCCCAGATGAAGGTTCCACAGACGAAATCTAGTGAGATTATACCAAATAATCCGCCATTAGATGAGCCTGCGTCCAAAGTTACAGAGCAACAACCCGATATCAGTGAGAACAAACATAAACATATAGAAAAGGGTAATAGCCAGACTTCAGAGCAGCAGAAGAAAGAAACAACTGAATCCAAACAAAACAAAGAGCAAACCAAACCAAAAGAAGACGAAACGAAACAACAAAAAGCACAAGAGAAAACATCAAAGAATGAACAGTCAACAAAACCTGCCGAAAAAGAGAAACCTACACCATCCCATTCCTCCACAGAGAAGCAACCAAAAGCCAAAGGAAAATCAGTTACACCGCAAGTTGGTTCGACTCATGATTCTAATGAAGTTGAGGAAGATGGTAGTACGGAAGTAAACAAAACAGAACAGTCAGATGTTCTGCTTCCCCAAACGGAAGAAGGTGGGGAGTTACCTCAAACTGCAGGAAATGATTTAAATCAAGCGGCATTAGGTGCAGGTGTTGCATTAGCAGGGGCTTTTTTACTTAGACGTAAACGTGAAAAAACGGAATGAAATGGGACCGTATTATCGCTCTATTTATTGTTACAGCAGGAGTAGCATATGGAAGCTACTCGCTCATCCTATACTTCCAAAAATTACAAAATAATGAAACGGTTATTTCGACTGCAGAGGTTGTAAAACAAGAAGAAAATGCCAAATTGTCAAGTGGAAAATTACCAATTATTGTGCCGAAAGATCAAAGACCTAAAACTGGACAACATTTTGCAGATTTGATTATCCCTCGTTTAAAAGTGAAAATTCCTGTGATTGAGGGAACGGACGAAGATGAGCTAAGCGTGGGTGCAGGACATTACGCAGGTAGTGTTCTACCAGGTGAAGGGGACAATTGTGTAATCGCAGGTCATCGAGATACCGTTTTTCGTCGGATGGGACAATTAAAAACTGGAGATCTTCTGCAAGTATCTTCTAATCAAGGTGTATTCACCTATCGGATACGGAAAATGTGGATTACTAATCCTGATGATCGCACTGTTATTGTCTCTCGTGATGAACCGATATTGACATTATCAACGTGTTATCCATTTTCTTATATTGGACCTGCTCCCAAACGTTACATAATTGAAGCTGCACTAGTGAAGTAAATTTAGAGGAGATTTTCATCCATGAATCGTTTAAGCAAACAAAGGATGACTAGGTTTTTATTCTGGGGGTTGCTAATCTATACTGCTTTAAGTTCTACAATTGCATGGTCCATTCAGTTTGGATTGATACCTGTAGAACCAAGAAAAGTACAAGCGACAGATGAGCAAAAAATTCCTACCACCGACACACGTGAATTAGCTTTTGCAGAGCAGTTTACAAAAGAGTATTTTTTCTGGACACAGGGAAAAGAAGACAGCAGAAAACAAAGGCTACAGCCGTTTTTAATCAGTAATATAGATGTACAAGCTGGGCTAGATATGACTGGTGCGAAATACAACTCATATACCCAGAATATAAATGCATGGCAAGCAAAAGATCGTGGAGATGGAGTGAAAGAAGTAACCGTTTATGCAGAAACGATTTTAACAAGTTTATCCAATCCGTCGGATCAAAAAAGGGTCGATCGATATTTGGTTGTTCCGATAAAAAAAGCAGGTGATTCTTTTCGAGTAGTAGATCTCCCATACTTGATTCCCCCGCCTGTTGCTAGTGATATTGCAATAGATGATCCGGAATCAGAAGGAAGCCCTGTTTCTGGAGAAATTGCAAATCAAGCGGAGACTTTTATGCAAACGTTTTGGAAGGTATACACAAATGGAGAACCGCAAGAAATAGCTTATTATTTTAAAAATAAACAAGCATCTGCTGGTTTAACCTCCATTGAAAGTTTTGTGAGTATGGATAATTTGAGTGTCACACAAGTAGATGATCAATATGTGGTGAACTGTAATGTAACCCTAAAAGATGAACAGACAGGGGTACAACTTGTAAACCACTATGTTTTTACCCTAGTCAAAGAAAGTGACCGTTGGTATGTGATATCAATGAAACAAGGAGAGATATAGAATGTTTGATATGAGTACCATTCTGACGTTTTTGGCTGCGGAGGGACCAGGTAAAAAATTAGAAGCATCAATGGGCAGTGAAATTGGCGCAATTTTTATGCTCATCATTATATTTGTAAGTGTGACCTTATTTTGGAAACGTGCATTTACAGCATTCTTAGGTTTTGTTCTCTTTGCAATGCTGGTTAGTGTGTTTGTGTTTAAACCGGAATTTGTACAGCAAATGGGACAGAATGGATTCCAATGGTTATTTGAGGCTTATTTAAAATGAAACAAATTAGGATTTACAACCAAGTATTTCGAATCGAAAAAACGGTTTATTCGATTCAGGGGATTCCTTTACCAATCCCCGTCTCTTATAGACAATTAGGATTTTTTACAGGTGCATTGTTTATCATGCTTTTATTAAATACGTTGCCAATGATGAATTGGTTTGGAAACTATTATCTAGTGAAATTTTTAGGAATACCTATTTTGGTTTCATGGTTTTTCACTCGTAAAACATTGGACGGAAAAGCGCCTCATCGTTTTTTATTTCGTTACTTTGAACATCTCCTTTCTTGTCGTTATTTTGCCCGCTATCAAAAATTAAAAAAGACAACCGACGAAAAGTATCAATATGAAGGTGAAGTTGCTTTTCGTTTCAACAGTGGAGGTGACAATATTTGAGCACCTTTCCTTTCCCGCTTAAATATTTTGAAAAAAATATTGTATTTGCCCAAGATGGAACTGTTACAGCCTATTATGAACTTGCAGGCTATACCTATGATTACCTCACAGTTGATGACAAGCTTAGCCTCCATGGGAAATTGGAGGCTTTTTATTGGAACATGAACGCGGATATTCATACCTTGATGATTCCTGTTTCAGAAGATCTTGAAGAGAAAAAATTGATTATGAAACAATCTTTGGTTTCAGAATTGTTACAGCCTGGCGAAGATCATATCCAAGCAAGTTTAAAACACTTAAAGGAAAAGGAACTAAACCAGTATCGTTATTTTATTGGTATTAGGCTTAAAGAAACTCAAGTATCTGGTCTATCATTCTTTCGAGAAATGTCCTATGCGTGGAGAGATTTCAAAAGATATTTGTTAAATAGATCAGGAACAGATTTCCCTGAGATTCTTGAAGAAGAACTTCTTGCCTATCAGATTCAGGAAGAAACTATTTTTTCTCGATTGAATGGATTTTTATCAGTCAAACGATTAAAAACAAGTGAGTTAGAATGGCTTATTCGTAGAGGTTTTTACCGGGGTATTGGTGACCCCCCAGGAAGATATCAATGGAAACCAAAAGCAGTATCAGTAGAAGTTAAAGGAAAGAAGGCAATTCGACCGACTAGAGACATTTTAACTTTAACAGAAGGGAGATTCGATGCATCTGGAGGGCGTCAGTTAGTTGTAGAACAATTCGTATCAGGAAAACCACGACTTGGATACATGGCTTTTTTAACTGTTTCCCACATTCCAGATAAAGCCCCAGTACCAGGGACAGAATGGCTTTATTCCTTACTTAAGCTCCCATTTCCAGTGGAAGCATCTGTACGGACAGAAACGATTGAATATAGGAAGGCACTATCTCAGGTGCAAAATAAAAAGAAAGAATTAAAAGCTGAGGACGAACATGCTACTGAAAGTGGTGAAGATACATCCTTTCATATTTTAAATAGTAGACAAGAAGCACTGGAATTAGAGAACAATTTAAGAGTAGACAAGTTTCCTTTGCTACAAACATCTATCGTCCTTTGTGTGTCTGCTAAAAGTAAAGACGAACTACAACTGAGAATACAATTAATCAAAGATTTATATAGTGAAATGATGGTACAAATAGAAATTCCTTATGGAGACCAGTGGCGAGGTTTTAATGAATTTTTGCCTGGCAGTAAACGTTATATCACGGATTATGTTCACCACATGGACCCGACGGCATCCGCTGCTGGAATGCTGGGTGCAGTTAGACAATTGGGTGATGGACAAGGATTTTTTATTGGAATGTCAAAAAATTCACCAGTGTTTTTTGAACATGATCGTGGACCGAAAGATAAAAAATTGAGTACTACTGCATCTGCTGCTTTTATTGGATCACTAGGTGCTGGAAAATCATTAGGAGCAAACCTACTTGCATATCAAGCCTTATTAAAAGGTTCGAAAGTATTGATCTTCGATCCAAAAGATGAAAGAGGGCACTGGCCACAGATGCTGCCTGAACTCGCTCCGATAGCGAATACGATCACTTTGCGTTCAGGGATAACAGATCGTGGAAAATTAGATCCACTCATGGGCGCTAAGTCACAACAAGAGAAATTTGCGGCAGCTGAAACAGCAAAGAGAATATTACAGTTTTTAGCCAGAGCTGCTGATGGCACTTACGAAGCTATTGTACTTGGGAAAGTAGTGGATCAAGTAATAAAAGCAGAAAAACCTTCTATGACAATGGTTTTAGAAGTATTGATGGAAGGTATTCAAAAGTTACCAGAAAAAAGACAGGATAGTTTAGAAGAAATAATCGATGTCTTAAGTTATTTGGCAACTTCAGGACAAGGACAACTCCTCTTCGGTGATGGAACACAAGAGGCGATTGATTTATCGAAGCCACTTACTATATTGCAAATTGAAGATCTACAGCTTCCGGAAGAGAGTCAAACTGATTTTGGTCGGATGGGCATAGCGTTATTAATGGCAATATCTGATTTTTCTCGCCGTTTTTCGAATCAATCTTCTGACCAATTTAAGATGGTTGTATTCGATGAGTCATGGCGCTTAGCTAAAGTTCGCGAAGGTCGTGCGATATTAGAAGAACTAGTAAGAACTGGACGGAGTAAAAACTCTGCAATTTATCTCATCAGTCAAAATGCGAAAGATATGTTAGGGGAAGAGATAAGATCCAATCTAGGATGTCGTTTTGTCTTTCGCTGTCGAGATAATAAAGAAGCGGAAGCAGCTTGCCATATATTAGGAATAGAAGTGAATGAAACTAATATTGAAAAAGTAAGAAATCTGCCAACGGGTACATGTCTCATGTCTGATCTTGAAAAACGAGTAAATGAATTAGAAATATGTATTATGGAGGACAGACTCCTAGAAGCTTTTGATACAAGACCAGGATCAAAAAAATTACATATTGAGACAAAGACTATGAAAGTTTAGAACTATCGACTTTGATTATCGTTATACATGAAGAATTCTTCCCTCTAGTGAAACGATATCTATGTGAACGGTATGATTCAAAGTCAATAAATATCCAACCTAGAGGTGGAGAGATCTCATGAAAAAGTATAGCAAATGGTTGGCTGTTGGAATATTGGTTTGTTACCTGTGGACATCCATGCTAGGGGAGGCTAGTGCTGAACCACAGGTTTCATCTAATCAAACAGGGTACAATTTTATGTTTGATTCGTTAGTTCATTTTCCGGAGGAAAGGATAAAGGCGGCCAAACTAAAAGGATATGATGTCAAATATGCAAAGTACAAACCGAGCAGGTATTATTTAGAGATTCAATTTCCAAATGATGATGCCTGGGATTTAGGGGGCAATCTCTCCGACTCGGGATATGCCTTAGCTCATTCGTTCATTGTAAATTCTGTTTGGCAGATGATATTGATTTGGGATTTTTTAGTTATTTCAGGAGTTGAGAACGGTTTTTCACTAGATATCGTCGATATATTTGCTAATAAAATCGATGCTATTATCCAAAAGTTTGTTGGCTTTAATGGGCATGTTGTTGGAAATACCGGTATATGGGGCAACTTTTTAACTTTTATGATTTTATTAGCAGGTGCTTGGATTGCATATAAAGGACTATATAAACGAGATACATCAAGTGCTTGGACCGGTATAATTGGAACTATTTTTATTTTAATGGTCTCTTTGGCCTTTTTTAACAATTCAAGTGGCATCATGAAATATTTGAATGGAATCAGTAGTGGAATTAGTCAAGAGATTATGGGTGTTGGACTACAAGCAGACATGGTAAGTACAAATCAAACTGATGAAAATTCTTCAGGAGATATTAATTTAGGACGACAAAACCAAAAACAATCAACAGCTAATTCAAACAAATATTCCTCACAAGTCTCTTCCTTTGTAGTAGCAGATAAGCTATATGATATGTTGATTTACCAACCTTATCTTATGCTGCAGTATGGGAAAACTTCTGGTGATCCTCAGCTGAAACCAGAACGTATTGGACGTATTTTAAATAACAAGCCAGGGAGTCAAGCTCGAATACAAGCCGTAAGAGAAGAGAGCTTAGGAAATCCTGCTCTGGGGTATGAACCAAATGTAATGGTAACGAGTTTAGGTGTATTCCAACGCTTAACACTGCTTGGACTACTGGCTGTATCTCATCTGATATTAGGAGCAGTATTTCTATTTGTTGCAGGAGCTATTTTGGTATATCAATTTATCTTTGTCATTTTTGCACTCTTTGCTCCTTTCGCCTTTTTAATGGCACTCTATCCTGCTTGGTCAGGACTAGCGATGGATTGGAGTAAAAAATTCATTGGCTATCAAATTTTGAAAATTGTTTTGGGTGTGTTGTTGAGTATGATCTTAACTTTGTCACAGATCCTATATAATTTAACTCCTCCTCAACAGTTTGGTTATGCTTGGACAATTATTATGCAGCTTATATTGACTGTGGGTATTATTTGGAAGCGGAATGAGCTTATCAGCATTGTGAATGGATCGCTTGGTAAATTTACACAGTATACCGATAATTCTAGTGATTTAGGAAAACAGTTTAAAAAATATTTACAGACAGCGACAACAAGGATTGAAAAAATTAGATTTCCAAGATAGGTGGGAGAAATATGAGTTGGTTAAAAATGCCGAAAGGCGGACCTGATGACTTGGCGAAAATACCACGCTATGTATTGTTTTATGCTGTATTACCATTAGCATTTCTGTTTCTCCTTTCAAAAATTTGGGATTTTCTACAACCTAGATTAGAAGGGAAATCACCTGATACTTCGCAGGCAGTTAGTTCCGTAAATTCAACCATGGAAGCTTCTGGGAACTTTATTTTATCTTGGTTGCCGACTGTTATTTTAATACTTGTTTGTATTCCTCTGTTGTATATCCTAATTAGATGGTTAATGGTTATGTATTACCGACAACAGGCCATTAAAGGTGTGAGATATCTTCGGATCTTACCAGCAGATAATATCGAGTTAGAAATCGATAAAATTACTACTATGACTCGTACATTTGGTGGGATGATTCGTCATTTGACTCGACGTATCCAATTTGGAAACCCATGGTTTCGGATTCGTTTTGCAATCCCAACTGGATCAAATGAAATTGGAATCTATATGGCTTATCCAAAAGATAAGAAAAATAGTGTATTTGATACGATCCAAAGTGTTTATCCATCAGCAGAGATTCACGAAATAACGAAAGAGCAATTTCCGGAGCCAGAGAATGGTGGTTCAGGTGGTATTTTCACTTTTCAATTAGGAAAAAGAAAAGGATTACCATTAGCATCATTGGAACAGAAAAAAGAGAGTCCCATTGGAAATATTTTAAATTCGCTCCGGCCAGGTACATTTCTCGATATCCAATTTTCTCCAGTAAGTTGGTCTAAGTTAGAAGATCGTTCTGAAGATGTGATGGATAGTTTCAAAGATAAAAAAATATCGGAGATGGAACCAGAAGAAAAAGCCCGCAGAATCAGTTTGATGAAAAGGCTAACAGGTAGAGAACTCTCTTTTAAAGTAAGAATGAGTTTGTGGTCAAATCATGAACATGCTGTTTCTATTGTTCGATCATCTGCAAATGCGATTGAAACAGCAATGAATTATGATGGAGCAATTCGATTTTGGCCGCAAAAAATTTGGAATCCACTTAAAGACAGAAACCCAGTTCCGTATCCATATCCCTCTAGTTTTATGATTTGGGATGGAAATGAATTGGCAAATTTATTTCATTTGCCACCTTCGACACATTGGATTTATAAAGAGCCGGAGAAAATGGATAAGAATAGCCGTGGATTTCTCTTGCACTTGGTAAATGATCAACGAACGCTGGAAGATGAGGAATTAAATGAAGGAGTTCTCGTAGGGGTGGCCAAACACCCGTTACATGCTCGTGAGGTAAGGGTTAGCTACAACCAACTCACCAAACATTTCCTTCTCTCAGGAACAAGTGGAATGGGTAGGTCGAGTGCATCTACACAAATTATTCAGTCCATGATTGACGATTGGTTAAAAGACCCCGATAATCATCCTGGATTCACCATTTTGGACCCAGCACGTGAAATGATTCCTATTATTGAAAATAGACTTCGGTTTTTAGAAGAAAATGGAGAGAAAATCCCCAAAGAAAAAATTCATCACTTTAATTTATCGAGCGACACATCTCATGTGGTTGGTTTAAATTTATTAGCAAATCCTAATGAAATACCAATTGATCAGATTGCGGAACAAATAGCAGAAGTCTTGCTGCACAAACACGGGAAAAGTGAATCACTCACAAGGATGAAAAGATTATTAACTTTGGCCGTGCATAGTTTGATGGAGCATGATGAACGACATACGATCTTATGTGTAGATGAATTTTTCCGAGATCCAACATTTCGTGCAAAGATTATTCAAAAAGGAAAGGATCCATATGTAAAACGTTTCTGGACAAAATTGGATCAACAAGAACTAAAAAGGGAAGTAGAAGGGATTCTCAATCATATAGACCCATTGTTACAAGATCCTACTATGCGTAGAATGTATCTGCAAAAAGAGATGACGCTAGATATCAATAAGTATCTCGATGAAGGCCATTTAGTATTTTTTGATCTCGATGGAATGAAGGATCACGAATTAAAGGTAACAGTTGGTCAACTAGTAAATCACTATTATCAAGCAGCTATTAAACGTCCAGTGGGTGCAAAATTTCATCTAATGATGATCGATGAAGCTCATATGATTCAAATTCCTTTATTTACAGAAATCTTGTTGAGTGATGATAAATGTGATTTAGGTATAGGGCTGGTAACAAGAGAAATTGATCAGTTTAGTAATGAAGAGCTTATGCAAGCAATGAAAGGGAATATTGGAATGATTATTAGCTGCGCACAGTTAGAAGGCGCAGATGAGATCGAAGATTTGACCCGAAATCATCTAAAAGCATCATTTGTAGAGAAGTTAGCAGAACGTACAGCAGCTGTATATATTCATTCAAAAAAGAACCAGCGGAAAACAGTAACAACTTGTGTAGTTTCCAATTTACCACCCTCTGTTTTTCAACCAGACGGAAAGATTGCCAACTATAAGACAAATGAACGGAAAGAAGCATTTAAATGGGGATTGGACTGGGGCATCAAAAGGATGATTGAATCAGGGGAAGCTAGAGAGGTAGAGGAATTGGATAAAGAGATCTCTCATTATATGGAGCAACAACGTCAAGAGTTAACTTAAATAATGTTAACTTCTGATGATGCTGTGATGGGAGGTAAAGTAGATGTTAAAAACTCTTCACGGATTTGGTCGTTCTGTCTTACCCTTTTTTGAAGTAATTCTCCTCAGTTTTGTATTAGGGATTGCTCTTAGATCTTCGGCAACGGCAATTGTTGCTTTCTTGTTTATGATTGTGACGGTTTATTTTTGGTCATCTTTAGTATTATCGTTTGGTTGGGCAATTGCTACTATATTAATTCTGGCAAATTTGATTCCTAATCAATCGATTATTTTTCAAGTTATTATGGGTGTAGTCGTTGGTGGATTACGTTATTTGATATTAAAGATAAGACATAGACTATAGAGTTTCTTCTGTATACAAATAAATCATCTAAAAATAGCCTGTCAAATGATAGGCTATTTTTTTATATATAAATGGTTAAGCTAGGAAAAAATGCTAAAGGGGTTTATCGTATTGTCGAAAATTGTCGCCGTGGGAACGGCAGTACCACCATACGAATTATCCCAATCGGACGCTAAAGCATTTGCTAAAGAGTTGTTTGGTGGTTCATTGGAACAAATGGATAAAATGATGACGATATTTGAAAATACTGCAATCGAGAAACGTTATATCAGTTGTCCTCCTGAGTGGTTTAGCAGACGACATACTTTTCCCGAAAGAAATGAAAAATATAATCAGATGACATGTCAATTAGCCGAAGATGCGATCCGTCAATGTTTAGAGCAATCTGGTACGCATCCAAAACAAATTGACCACATTTTTTTTGTATCTACAACAGGAATAGCTACTCCTAGTATAGACGCTCATCTTATCAATCAGTTGGGATTATCGACACACATTAAACGTACGCCTATTTGGGGACTCGGTTGTGCTGGTGGGGTATCCGGTTTATCAAGAGCCTATGAATTTACTAAAAGTTACCCAGATTCTCGGGTGCTTTTTGTGGCAGTAGAACTATGCAGTTTAACTTATCGGCCACAAGATAATAGTAAAAGCAATTTTGTTGCAACTTCATTATTTGGGGATGGGGCAGCAGCTGTTTTAGTAGTCGGTGAAAATGTTTTAGCAAATAGTAGTGGGCCTGCTGTAGTAGATAGCATGAGTACAATTTGGCCTGATTCTTTAGATGTAATGGGGTGGGAAGTAGTGGATGATGGTTTGAAAGTCATTTTTTCTAGAGATATTCCATCAATCGTCCACGAACAAGTAAAACCAGTTGTAGATACGTTTTTAGCAAAATCTGAAATTACGATAGAAGATATTGCCTATATGATTTCTCACCCTGGTGGGAAAAAAGTATTGGAGGCATACGAATCAGCTCTGAGGTTGTCCAAAGATAAATTTAATTATGCATATGACGTACTAAAGTGCTTTGGCAATATGTCATCTGTAACCGTGTTATTTGTTCTACAACAAGTTTTACAAACAAATCCTACTTCTGGTTACGGTTTGATGACTGCTTTGGGGCCAGGATTTAGTTCTGAGTTACTATTGTTAGATTGGAATAGGAGTGTTTCAATATGACATCTTGGATGATTTTGCTGTGGTGGATTGTAGTAGTCCAACGAATTGGAGAGTTAGCTATTTCAAAGAAAAACAGTACTTGGATGGCTAGCCAAGGTGGCTATGAGGTTGGTCGAGAGCATTATAAATTAATTGTCTTTATTCACCTATTGTTTTTTATCGGAATATGGGGGGAGGTCTTGTTTTTTCGCGCGAAACCTCCATCATGGGCCTATGTACCCTTGTTAATTTTTGCATGTACTCAAGTCTTGCGATACTGGTGTATTCGATCTTTGGGTAAGTACTGGAATACGAGAATTTGGGTAGTTCCGGGTCATAAACCGAGTGTGGCTGGCCCTTATAAATATATGCGTCACCCTAATTATGTGGTGGTAGCAATAGAGCTGCTCGTTTTTCCGGTCATCTTTGGAGCGTATTTAACTGCTGCGATAGTAACATTTATCAACACTCTCACAATGGTATTGATTCGTATTCCAATGGAAGAATATGCCTTGAAAGATGTCACCAACTATGAAGAAGAAATGGGAGAAAAACGGCGTTTTCTCCCAAATTGGAATCGATCAAGTACAGACTAGGTCTGATCTTTTTTTGAAAAATGATAAAAGGTATGGGGATAGATATTTTTTTCATCTTCTATCCCTTTTTCTTTGGAAACAAGCTGGAAGTCTTCTTTATTCCAGTTAGGGAAATAGGTATCTCCTGGAAAGGAATGATGAATTTTTGTGATGTAAAGTTGATGAATATAAGGAAGAAATTGTTTGTAGATAGATGCCCCACCAATAATCATGATGTCACCCAAAGTGAGAATATTTTCTATTTGGTGAACCACTTCAATACCATCTGCTTGAAAGGAGGTTGAGCGTGTAAGGACAATATTTCTCCGACTAGGAAGGGCCTTTCCAATAGATTCATACGTTGATCTTCCCATCACTATGGTTTTTCCAACAGTTAGTTCTTTAAAATGTCTTAGATCATTAGGCAAATGCCAAGGTAATTGATTTTGATGACCAATCACTCGATTTTCATCATAAGCCACCACAATGGATATCATACTGACACTTCCCCTTTGATGTGAGGATGAGCAACATAATGATCAATAGCGATATCTTCATAACAAAAATCAAAAATAGATTTTACATCTGGATTCAACTGCAATTGTGGCAGAGGAAATGGTTTTCTTGTCAGCTGTTCCTTCACTTGCTCAAGATGATTGAGATAAATGTGTGCATCCCCAATAGTATGAATAAAATCGCCTACACCAAGTCCAGTTACTTGAGCCACCATATGAGTCAGGAGGGCGTAGCTGGCAATATTAAAGGGAACACCTAAAAAAGTATCAGCACTGCGTTGGTATAACTGACAAGAAAGTTTCCCATTTGACACATAAAATTGAAATAACAAATGACAAGGGGGGAGTGCCATTTTCTCTATTTCTCCTGGATTCCATGCACTAACGATTAGTCTTCTTGAATCAGGATTCTTTTTTATTTCTTCGATAACCCAGCTAATTTGGTCTACTGTTTTTCCATCAGGACTAGGAAAAGAACGCCATTGTTTTCCATAAACTGGACCGAGTTCGCCGTTTTCATCTGCCCATTCATTCCAGATTGACACTTTATTATCCACTAGATATTGGATGTTCGTGTCTCCTCGTAAAAACCACAATAATTCATAAATAATCGAGCGAAGATGTACTTTTTTAGTAGTAATGAGTGGAAATCCTTCTTGCAAGGGAAAGCGCATCTGATGTCCAAATAAACTGATGGTACCAGTACCAGTGCGATCTTTTCGTTTCTCCCCATTTTCCAAAATGTTTTCTAATAGATTCAAGTATTGTTTCATTATTATCTCCCTACTTGCCATACTTTTGTCCTTAGTTGAATAAGCTGTGAAAAGAAAATAGATTTTGTCTTCAAACTCCTTTTCTAGTTTCAGCTTTAATTGGATCTGTGTCAATTCCTTTCTCTGGGAAAAATGGGGTGTATCAGCTTGTTTCGGAAACGGGTGCGTCGAAAACAAAAGATAATACTCTGGAGTATCTTTACCTTTTTCGTGCTTTTTGCATTAGTTTGGTTGGTTGACCGAAATGTTCATCCAATACTTGTTCAAATTGCTAAAACAGAAGCAAAACGGTTAGCACAAGAAGCGATTGTGGAGGGAATCGGAGAACAAGTTAAGCTGGGTCATGAGTTAAATGCAGTGATGAACGTTCAAAAGGATCAGGAAGGTAACATATCTTATATACAGATGAATCAACAAGTACAAGCAAAAATTTACCAAAATACAACCTCTAAAATTCAAGATGTATTGAAACATCTGAGAGATAAGCCTATCGATATTCGCCTCGGTCAAGCCCTTGACAGCAATATATTTGCAAATTACGGCCCTCCTCTTTCCATACAGCTTTGGCCAAAAGGGACAGTAAAAGTGAGTCTAGTACCCAAGTTGGAATCACAGGGGATCAACATGGTAATGGTTACGATGAATTTAAAAATACAAACGGAAATGGATTTGATTATTCCCTTTAAAGAAGAATTGTTACCAGTGGAAGTGAACTATCCGATTGCTCAAGCGCTTGTAGTCGGAAAAGTACCCAATTATTATTTTTATAATGACCAAGGAACTGTAAAACAGATGCCAGTTCCTCCAGTAAAATAAAAACGCTCTTAAAGAACGTTTCTATTTCTTAATAGATAAGAGAGTATAAATTTTATCTTATCTACAAAGCGAGACTTGTGCCCTTGTCTGAGGTGCATAAGTGCAACTAAGACTCTGTCTACGCCTTGAAAGGCTTGTCAATCGGCAAGTTTTCTTTAGGAATTTGATATTCTCTCCACTTGGAATCAACGACATTTTTTATTTTTGAGTCCACTTCTAATTCAGCAGGATAATTTGGTTTCATCCTAGCATCAACGATAATTGGTAATTGATATCTAGGCTTATGCCGTTCCAGTGTTGCACGTGCATAGATGTCATAAGCTGGGTCAAAACGGGTGAAGATCGTCCATAGAAATGATGTTTGATTTTCAACTGTTTTCCGGTCATCAACGATAAAAACAAATGGCCAGTCTTGGAGCTGATCATGGAAATTATCTAATAATTCTCCTGCTAAGTTTGGGTGAATAGCAAAACTATCTTTTGCTTCTAATACGAGAACACCTGGTATATAAGTGACAATATGCTTGATGCCACTAAGCGCAGAACCTTCATAACCTCTTGGTAGATCTCGTTTTTGTTCACCAACTCCAAGGAGAATGGCTTTACTTCCGTGATTGAGCCGTCGACCGGTGTAGTCCAATGTATCCATGGATGTATTTTCTAAGATGATCAAGTCGCTAGCAGGATCAAAACGTTCAAGTATACGAGTGAATAAAGCTGAAAAATCTGCTAACGATACTTCTTGATCTGTAAGCATTAAAAACTTAGTAAGGGTCAGTTGTCCTTCTCCGAGTATACGAAAAGCATGAGCTAGTGCTTCTCGTTTATAGCTTTCTCGTACACGCGCAGCTGCTAATGGATGAAAACCAGTTTCTGCATACGTCCACAGGTCTTTCACTCCTGACATCACCATAGGAAAGGCAGGGGAGAGTAGCTTTTGTAAAAATTCTCCAAGGAAATAGTCTTCTTGTCTTGGTTTTCCTACTATAGTAGCAGGGTAGATGGCATCTTTCCGATGATATACTTTATTAACTTGGAAAACTGGGAACGGATGGGCTAATGAATAGTAACCGTAGTGATCACCAAAAGGTCCTTCCAGCTTACGCTCATGAGGTGCAACAGAACCTTTAAGTAAAAACTCGGCTTCAGAAACGATATGATATCCAGTTTGTTCATCTTTTACCACTGGTAATTTTTCACCAAGAATCAAAGATGTGAGGAGAAGTTCTGGTAAAAATTCAGGTACTGGTGCAATAGCAGACGCAATCAGTGCGGGTGGGCCACCTAAAAAAACATGTACAGGAAGGGATTGATTCGCTCTTTCGGCTTCATGATAGTGAAAACCGCCGCCTTTGTGAATCTGCCAATGCATTCCTGTTGTGGTAGCATCGAAAATCTGCATCCGGTACATCCCTAAGTTATGCTGATGAGTTGTTGGATGTTGTGTATATACAAGAGGGAGAGTGACAAAAGGCCCTCCGTCTTCTTGCCAGGAAGTGAGTACAGGCAATTTTTTTAAATCCACGATTGATGGAGATACTTCTAATACAGGGGCCTTCTCAGCTGGTATAGAACGGAATCCTACCTTTAATAATTCTTTTAGCCATTTTTTTTCTTTCCATAGAGCACTGATTGATGGCGGCATGAGACGATGTGTGAGTTGAACAGCTTCCTTCGTCAACTGCTCAGGTCTCGGGCCAAAAGCTAGTTCTACCCGTCTTGTTGTACCAAATAGATTTGTAACTACAGGAAAAGGACTTCCAGCAACGTTCGTAAATAAAAGTGCTGGTCCACCTTGTTCAATCACTCTGCGGTGAATTTCTGCTAATTCCAAATAGGGATCAACCTGTGTTTCAATAGTATGTAATTCGCCTTCACGACGGAGCTGTTTCAAAAAAGAACGCAAATTAAGATGCATGTATATCTATTCTCCTATAGATAGTTTTTGTGAACTATGGTTTATTATATAGGAAGAATGGGGGAGTTGCCATGGAAGTCATTGTTTATACCAAACCACATTGCATCGAATGCAATATATTGAAACAATTTCTTGATGATCACCAGATTACGTATGAAGTACGAGATTGTGGTCATAATGAAGAACGTATAGCAGAAGTCAAAGCGATGGGTTTTCTTGGTGTTCCTGTAACTATTATAGGAGATAAAAAAATACAAGGGTTAAAACCAGATGAAATTTTAGAAGCTCTTAATCGATAAACAACTAGTTGCAAAAAGTTCCCTTGTGAGTTTGGGGAACTTTTTTATTTGTAATATAATTTTATTTTGAATTGAGTTAAACTTCATTATTTTAGTTTATTTAGTATAACACTTCCAATTGCCTGTCTGATTTCGTTATAATAACAATACCTTTAAAAAGGAATCGTAATACTATTCTGTCAATAAAACTGGAGGATGATGATGAGTTTATTTCAAAAGAAAGATGTACATGCATTAATAGCAAAGCAATCCCATTCTGGATTGAAAAGAGATCTAGGAACATGGGATTTAACCTTACTTGGTGTAGGGGCAGTGGTTGGAACAGGTATTTTCGTTTTGTCTGGAACAGGTGCCATCATGGCAGGTCCTGGCGTAATCATTTCATTTATTATTGCAGGGTTGGCTTGTCTATTTGCAGCCTTAACGTATGCTGAATTTGCATCTACTGTACCAGTCTCTGGATCTGCCTACACCTATGCTTATGCAACCATCGGTGAATTTTTTGCGTTTCTTATTGGTTGGGATTTGATTTCTGAGTATTTGCTAGCTGTAAGCGCTGTATCTGCGGGATGGTCAGGATATGCACAGGCGTTTTTAGAGAGTATTGGCATCCATATTCCTGCTGTTTTGACCGGTGCTCCTGGCTCAGTACCAGGACAAAATACTATTTTTAATTTTCCTGCATTCTTTATCGTTATGGTAATAACTTTGATGCTTTCTTTGGGTGTAAAAGAATCGAAACGTTTAAACAATGTGATGGTAACAATTAAAATTCTTGTTATTGTACTCATTATCGGGGTAGGGATATTTCATATGGATCCAGCTAACTGGAAACCATTTATTCCACATGGTTGGTCCAAAGTATTCAGTGCAGCTGCGCTTGTATTTTTTGCATTTCTCGGATTTGATGCAGTCAGTACAGCGGCAGAAGAAACCAAAGATCCTGCTAGAGATCTACCAAGAGGAATCATATATTCTCTATTAATTTGCACGGTTTTATATATTCTTGTTACTTTAATCATTACTGGGCTGGTTCCATCTGAGAGTTTTGTAGGACATGAGGATCGTCCAGTAGCATTTGCATTGGAAGCATTAGGACAAAATTGGTTGATTATTTTGGTCACAATCGGTACGGTACTTGGCATGATGACCGTTATTTTAGTAATGCTTTATGGTTTAACTCGGATTATTTTATCTATTTCAAGAGATGGTTTGTTTCCAAAATCATTAGCCAAAATGAATAAAAAAAGACAAGTTCCTACAAGGGTAATATGGGTTTGCGGAATTATTGCGGGTTTAATAGGAGGACTAGTTCCTTTATCAAAGATTGCAACATTAGTAAATATAGGTACTTTAGCTGCTTTTGTAACGGTTTCCATCGCAGTTTTAGTGCTTCGGAAAACAGAGCCAGATTTACCTAGGAAATTTAAAACACCTTTTGTACCACTAGTTCCGATTTTAGCAATTTTAAGCTGTGGATACTTGATGTTATTATTGGGTGTTATGACTTGGATTTTCTTTGTGATATGGATTTTGTTAGGTGTTATTGTCTATTTTTCTTATTCAAGAAAACATTCGTTGTTGAGTAAAGAAAATAATAAGTAAGACTTCAAATAAATTCAGTGGGCCAGTGTTACATTTCGTAACACTGGCCCGAAGATATAAGGATGCCTAGTGGTCCTTACGCTTCTGTGTCCGTCGCTGGAGGCGGAGGTACATCCCTCGGGGTTCCGTCCGCACCAGTGATGGACGTCGGACGACCCTCTCCTGCGGGATATTCGTACTTGGCACCGGTGCTTGTTGTGACGGTCTTGGAACCGTCATCATGCCTTTCGATGGCCATATATTTTTTCCCTTCGAACGAGAGGCTCTGGATGAGCACTCTGTGATTTCATTATATACGAACGGAAAAAATTAAACTATTACTCAAAGAATGAAACCCAGTTGTTTTAAATACAACTGGGTTAATTTTTGTAAAATGTTCTTTTGTCTGTTCATTAGGAGGTTCTATTTTTTTCGTTCTTTCTGTTCCCATGATTTTAAAAGAGGGTAAGGATCATAAGAGTACGTCTTTTTTCCATTGAATTTATAAATGCCATAGTGCAAGTGTGGAGGGAACTTTCCTGATGTTCCAGGGGGACCATAACCGGATGACCCTACATAGCCGATGACTTGACCAGGGTGAACAATCATTCCTTTTTTCATGTTTTTTTCAAATTTGTTGAGATGGCCAAAATAATGATAGCGATTATTAACATCACGAATACCTAAACGCCATCCTCCGTACTGATTCCACCCTTTTAATTCAATGTATCCATAACAAGTGCTGCGGACAGGAGTACCGTAGTGAGCAAAAATGTCTGTTCCTTCATGAATGCGGAGTCCTCCCCAACCACGACGATCCCCCCATGTATTGCGATATGTGTAGATATATCCTCGAGGAATGGGAAATGCAGTTCCTTCCAGTTTTGTTGTTTGATATTTTTCATAAATTTTTGCTAGATGGGTAATGACATCAACTGCCATTGGCTGCTTGTAGTAATTCCAAATCTGTTCACGAATATGGGAGATAGTTGGTCCATATGAAGAAAGGTAACGTGAAAGGGTATAGAGCACATCACGATCGCTAGAGGCGTTTGCACGCCCATCACCATCACCATCTAATCCCATGCCTCCAAAGTAATGGATGGTCATCAGGGAAGCATCATCAGGAGATGGATTACTGACACCAGCCCATAAATAATTTGGTATGTGTATATGTGTAAGTCGATTTTTTAATTTTTCTTTATGAATATTAGATTCGAACTGGTCTATTGCTGCTAAATATTCCCACGGAACACCTGTTAAAGTTTCCATGGACTCGAAAAGTTGTTGTGTTTCGCTTTTTTCAGTTGCTGCAAAGACAGAATGTGGAGGAAAATGGATGAAAAAGAAAATAAGTAAAAACAAGTAACGCATATGTCCACTCCTTTCGCTGTTAGTTTGCAAAAGAAGAATAGTAAGTATACATTACATGTCACATGAAAGTAGAGCAGTGGGAGTAAGGTGACGATGGACAGCTTATGTAAGCTGTCCAAATAGAAGGAGAATGAAAAAATCATCTCAGGAGTTGGAGATATTTTAATTGGAATAATTTATATCTACTAAAGAGATGTTAATCAGCTTTGGGGAAGGCTTATCTTCGGTCGGTTTAGGAAAAACCATCCGCAGTTTGTATTTGCCCATTTGATACACGAGAATATGTTGATTTAAATTTATATGATCATACTCTTTATCCGGTTTTCCAGTTTCTTTTAGTTGCTCCAAAGTTAATTTTTGTAGAGATGGATCAAAAGAACGTATATCAATCATTCGATTTTTGTAAACACCAATTGTGATATGGTGTTTTTTGTATTCCCAGTATTCGATTAATCCTAATTTGGATCGAGAATCAGGTTCTCCCCAGTTTTGGAGCAAGATTTCTTTGGTAGTTCCTATAGGGATTTGGCAATTTATCGTTTTTCCATTATTAGCTAATTGGTTTAGTTTGATCAAGGTCACTTCATCAGATTTTAATTGGGAATTAACAGGAGTTTTTACATTGACTTGTTTAGAATCGGCTGAGGCTTGTTGTTTTGTTTCTTCTGTACCAAATAAATTTTGTATCCATTTGTCAGTCGTATCTTGGTAAGCAGATAGGATAATGGGAATGAGAATGGTGGTAAGGAGAATACCTGCAAATTTAAGTCCCATTTGTAATTTTTTTTTGCTATTCTCTTTTTTGTCAGAAGGACTTATTTTCTCTAGCGTGGTTTGTTTATCAAAGGGGGTTGATTTAACCTTTGTTTTTGTATCAGAGGAGCTTTGTTCGTCTACACTTGTTTTTTTATCGGTACTACTCTTTTTATATACAAGAGTCTCTTTTTCTTCCAAGGATAACATCTCCCTACTACTCAAATTATGATTTTATATAATTTTCATAACGTTTCTAATTCTAAAAGATAACACAAAGGATGAAAGAATGTTAGTTTAAAAATGTTAACAATAAATGATGGATAAGAAACAGAAGGAAAACAGTTTTTGTGATCAGTGAATGAAAGAGTAAAAAAGCAGTTTGATCATGTCATTTCTTTAATAAACTTCAAAACAAATAAAACCGTCGGTTTGAAAACCGACGGTTTTATTTGTTTTGTTATTTACTTCATTTGTTTAGTGTATTCTACTAATTGATCCAACATCTTATTTGCAGCCAAAATGCCTCCAGCAGTATTCCAAACAATATCATCAACTTTAAATGCATGTTTCTGCTGAACAGCATTTAATGCTTTCCAAAGAGGATCATTGGTAAACTCTTGTTCTAATTTAGTACCGCCGTTATCTTTTCCTTTATCGTAGGTGAAGTAGAATAAGATATCAGCATCCATTTCAGGAATTTGTTCACGAGTAACTTGTATAGCTAAGTCATTTTTGTTTTGATTGGCAGGTCTTTGAAAACCGAGCTCTTTAAAGATCGCACCTGTAAAGCTGTTAAGTTGATAAATTCGAGTCTGACCCGCCATAAAACGTACAACTGAAACTTTTTTATGGACGAGATCCCCTAATTCTTTTTTCGTTTGTTGGATGTGTTGTTCGTAGGCAGCTAGTACTTTTTTCCCTTCTGCCTCTTTGTTTACAGCTTTCGCATATAGTTGGAAGTTTATTTTCCAATCCCCCCGCAATTCCTCTGAAAAGACAGTAGGGGCAATTGCAGAAAGTTGGGTATAAACTTTTTCTTGGCGCATTTTATTTCCGATGATCAAATCAGGTTTTAAGCTGGCGATTGCCTCTAAATTAGGCGCACTTTCAATTCCTAAGAGCTTTACACCTTGAAGCTTGTCCTTCGTATAGTCGTACCAAGGATTTCCATTGTATGGTTGAACAGCACCTACAGGTTTAATTCCCAAGGCCAGCAGGGCTTCTGTTCCTTCACTTGTCAAAACAACAATGCGTTTTGGATTTGCTGAAACTTTTGTCGTTCCCATTGCATGTTTGATTGAAATCGTATTATTTGCATTTTCCGATTTTTCTGGCGTACAACCTGTCAGTGCAAAAAGAAGTAAAGCCAAAACAACGAAGCTAGATAACCATTTACGCATGTGGTTGGTAATTCCCTTCTCAATAGTGATAATCATTCTCATAACAAATGTATCCAATATTGATTTGGACGTCAACATATTTGTGACAGAAATTTATATTATTTTAAAACGAAAATATTCGAAAAAGAAACATATTAGGATGAAATGAATATTTTTTGCAACTCTATTGAGAATGAAAATCATTGACGATACACTTTCCTTTTTTTAAACTGGATAAGAAAAGAACACAACAAAGGTTGAGATAGATGGTAAAATTTGTAAGTTTTGTCGGTGGTTTTATTTTATTAATTGGCTTGATGGCATCTAGTTTACTGGTTGGTACAAGGGACATTCCCATTCAGACAGTTTTAGATACATTTACCAACTATCATGCTACAGTAAATGAATTAATTATTCTTACAGATCGTTTACCTCGAACGATTATTGCAGTATTAGTGGGAGCCAGCTTAGCGATTGCAGGATGTATAACTCAAGTAATTTTTCGCAATCCATTAGCATCTGAGACAACACTTGGTATTAATGGCGGTGCTAGTTTTTTCATGGTACTCAGTGTTACGTTATTTACAGGATGGTCACTGAGTCAGTTAATTTGGGTCAGTTTTATAGGATCAGGATTGACTTTTTTTATTGTTTTTGCGATAGGACGAGCTCATTCTCCTTTACAGCTTACATTAGCAGGAACGAGTATTGCTGCTCTTTTTTCTTCTTTAACCCAAGGATTTCTGGTCATGAATGATAGAAGCTTGGAACAGATGTTGTATTGGCTAACTGGATCAGTAGAAGGGCGAAAATTAGGAGATATAACACCTGTCCTTCCCTATCTATTAGTTGGAATTATTTTAGCAATTTTTCTATCACGGTCTCTTAACCTGATGGCTTTAGGAGAAGAAGTTTCAAAAAGCTTAGGGTTGTCGGTCTCTATCTATAAATTTCTGGCTGGTGTTGCAGTGGTGCTGCTTGCAGGAAGTTCTGTGGCAATATCAGGACCTATCTTATTTATCGGTTTGTTGGTTCCTCATCTAGCAAAAATTTGGGTTGGACAAGATCACCGGGTAATTATTCCATTTGCTGGTCTATTGGGAGCTATTTTGTTATTAAGTGCAGATATGTTAGGACGAGCTATCATGATGGGACAAGTCATTCCAGTAGGAGTTATGACAGCTGTTCTTGGGGCGCCCGTCTTTTTGTATTTGGTTAGAAGGTGGGGTCAGAACATATGAAGAAATACGTTTGGGTGATATTATGCCTTATTCTTTTTTGTCTCGTTGTCATTAGTGTTGGGGTAGGGGAAGCATATGTTTCTCCTATAAATGTGATAAAATCATTTTTAGGATTTGGTAATTCATTTGATTCGCTAATTATTTTCCAACTTCGTTTACCTCGTATTGTGTTAGCAATTCTAGCAGGAATGGCTTTTGCTGTAGCAGGTTGTATCTTACAAGCGATTACTCGAAATCCAATGGCAACTCCTGAAATGATGGGAATAAGCGGAGGAGCTTCCGTAGCAGCAGTTTCGGTCATCATGATATTTAGTAGACCAGATGATGCGTTATCGATCGGTCTAAATTTTCTGCCTTTATTCGCTTTTTTAGGTGCTACGCTTGTAGCACTTCTTATCTATCTAGTTGCTTGGAAGAAAGGTGTTTCTTCTCTTCGGCTTGTGCTTGTTGGGATAGGATTTTATATTTCAATGAATGCACTTGTTAATCTGATTGTTTTAATGGGGCCTTTATTTCGTGCTATGCAGGCGAAAACTTGGTTGACTGGCAGCATTTATGGAACAACATGGAAAGAAGTTATGGTATTATTACCTTGGCTTGCAGTGTTGCTTCCCATTGCTTATTTATTCAGCCGCAGTTTAACAATTCATGAATTAGGGGAAAATACAGCGATTGGACTTGGAATGAAGGTGAAAATGGAAAGGTTTTTTCTTTTGATCCTCTGTACGAGTCTTACTGGTGCAGCGGTTGCATTTGTGGGAGGAATAACTTTTATCGGATTGATCGGCCCACATTTGGCCAGAAGATTGGTAGGAAATAATTATCGGTTCATTTTACCCGTGGCGGCTTTAATTGGGGCAATAATGGTAGTAGGGGCAGACTTGATTGGACACACGTTATTAGCTCCAAAAGAGATACCCGCTGGCGTTTTCACAGCTCTAATTGGTGTACCTTATTTTCTCTATTTGATTTATCGCAGTAAGGGACAGGTATCTTCCTAATTTTATCGGAAACAATGTGGTAAGATAGGATAGTGCTTAAAGGTGGGGAGTGATCATATGGCAGAGCGTAAACCAGAATGGTTAAAAGTAAAATTAAGTACAGGTGAGAACTTTCAAGAATTAAAAAAAATGATGCGCAGCAAAACTTTACATACGGTTTGTGAAGAAGCTCGCTGCCCGAATATATATGAATGCTGGGCGAATAGAACGGCAACTTTCATGATTTTAGGTGACATCTGTACCAGAGCTTGTCGTTTCTGTGCAGTGAAAACAGGAATGCCGACAGAGTTAGATTGGCAGGAGCCTGAAAGAGTAGCAGAGGCTGTAGAGCAGATGGGTGTACGTCACGCAGTTGTGACATCTGTTGCACGTGATGACTTGGAAGATGGAGGAGCGGCTATATTTGCTGCGACGATTCGTGCAATTCGTCAGCGTAATCCTTTGACTACGGTAGAGGTACTGATACCTGATTTCCAAGGAAATTGGAATGCATTAAAAGTTGTAATGGATGCAAAACCAGATATCCTCAACCACAATATTGAAACAGTGAGAAGACGTTCTGATCGTGTTCGTTCTAAAGCGAAATATCCACGTTCATTGGAATTGCTAAAAAGAGCGAAAGAAATGCAACCGCAAATTCCTACCAAATCCAGTATTATGGTGGGAGTAGGGGAAACGTTTGAAGAAGTAATCGAAGCCATGCAAGATTTACAAGCTCATGACGTAAATATTGTAACAATTGGTCAGTATCTCCAGCCTACGAAAAAACATATGAAAATAGAAAAATATTATACCCCAGAGGAATTTGCCATTTGGAAAGAAATGGGATTAGATCTTGGGTTCTCCCATGTAGAATCTGGGCCGCTTGTGCGTAGTTCCTATCATGCCCACGAACAAGTAAAATCCGCTGAGGCTAGAGCTACTAGTTAGACAATTGAAAGTAAATTATAATGAAAAAGATCTTGAAAGAATCTCTGTATGTATGGAATAAAAACACGAAGCAGAGCTAGCTTCTAATAGGAAGCTAGTTCCATTTCCATTTGAAAGGGGAATTAAAATGGATATTTTTCAAGTGGAAGAAAATCAATATAAACTGATAAAAAGCTATCGAAAAGGTTGGAAACAAAATGCATTCCGCAAACGGTATGTAGATTTATTGGAAAAGTATGATTATATTGTTGGTGATTGGGGATATGGCCAACTCCGTTTGAAAGGTTTTTACGAAGATACAAATGAACTATCAGAGAGAGAGACAAAATTTAGTTATTTGGAAGAATATCTTTCCGAATATTGTAATTTTGGTTGTGCTTATTTTATTTTAAAGAAAATACAAATACAAAAAAGCTAACCTTGGGCTAGCTTTCTTCTTCGTCATGGGTAGGATGACTGCCTGGTATTTGCCGTTCTATTCCTTCATGGAATTGGCGATTTTCATAAGTGAATTGCGCTGGTGCATGTTGTCCAGGAAGCCAAGGTGAGTTTTTACCCAATTTCTCTTCATTATGAGCTGCACCATAAGGTCCTTCTGGGAACTCTTCAAAAGCCAATTCTGAATGGTAGGCGATTACCGAATCGAGTTCCTTATAATCTTTTTTATTTTCATTCACATCAGGTCACCTCAATTATAAGGTGCCCAAACTATACGATCGTATGTAAAAAAGAATGAAGTTCTGCTGCCTCTGCTTCAGAGAGAGAATATGCTTCTTCTAAATATCCTTCTTCTTCTAGATCATCTCGACCAATGATTGCAAAGTTATTGGATTGAAGATGCATAATCAAGTGTTTACCATAAAAACGACCTGACATCATAATAACAAGGTCATAACGATTCTCTTTACCTACAAAACTGACAAAGCGTGTTTTCGTTTCTTCCAGGTCATCATACAAGAAATCAAATTCTTCCATTTTTTTGGCTCCTATATCTAAGATGTATCTTTGGCTTCTAGTATACTAAAAAAAGAACAAGAAGCGATTTTTTTTCTGACGACGCGGAAGCATCCCTTGTTCGGAAGTTGCAGAAGTGAGTCGTTGTGTAAAATGAACATTGCGTAATTCGATTTTTAATTGATCTTGTTTTTTACGAATTTCATCAAACATTTTATGAACTTCACCAGATGAAACCGCGTCTTGAGCCACAACTCCCATTTTTTGCTCTAGGTCTTCAAAGGAATCATAAATACCATAGAGGTGTTCTTCCATTCTTTCCATTCGTGAAAACAATTCTTCCATCATGTGTCCCATTTGATGCATAGAACTGATCATTTCGTCAAATGTTTGTTGGGAATAGTATGTTTCACTTGGTTGAGATAATTTCCCTTCGTCTAACATTTCTTCACGTAATTTACGCATTGACATACCAGGACTTTGTAGTTGTATTTGTATTTCTTTCAGCCTTTCTATACTTTCCTCCGAAAGAAGGTAATGTCCTTTTTCCGTCACGTCATATCCTATGTATTCTCCATACATATCGATCCACTTTCGGATACTTCTAGCATGTACTTTTAATTGTTCAGCAGCTTCACGAGTCGTAATAGAGAACACTTCTTGTTGAGCCATGATAGATTACCTCCCTGAAAAAGATGTTAATACCTTTTTCTACCATCACTTTTATCTCTCCTGCTCAGTGACAAAGGAAGTCATGAGTTGACAAAGGAAGTCATAAAAATCGAAAGAAAACTTGCAAATGTGTTAACAAACAAAGGTGTAAAGTTCGGAAAAAGTAAGGAAAATCATTTTTACAAAAAGAGAAGCGATTATTTTGAGATAATCGCTTCTTTTGATCAATATGAAAATTGGCTGCGGTATTCCGCGAACTGTGTAGTTTTTTGACTTATTTTCTGACTTTCAGCAGGTTCGATCTTATAGTAACCTTTTTGTTGCATCAAATTGTATAAATCTCGGGCAGCTTGATGGATATCGTTTAAATGCTTAATCTGAAGTTGATAAAGCTCTTCTATACTGGCTTCATTTACAGAATTATGCTGGTTGAAAGCCCACGGTATATCTGGTTTAAATCATGGGATGAAAAGCATCGTTGTTCGAATTCCAAAAAAAGGGGTTGTAAGAGCTACAAATATTTTGTATATTAGAACACATGATCGGTGATCATTCTACTGGTAGTAGGTTTGTTCTTTTAAAATGTAATGGTATGGGGTTTCGGTGGGCAAAGGTAGGTCTCCCATCGTGTAAAACCATTAGAGTTAGAAAAGGACTAGAATACTGGTAACAGGTATTCCGCCCATGTGGGTACATTTCTAACTGCACGGGATGGGCTGATGAGACAGCCCTGAACTTAGGAGTTGCACAAAACAGAAATGGACGCACGTAGCAGAACTACCTAAGAATCCCACGACTTCAGTCGTGGAGAGTCTCAATGCTGTAGTAGTTAAAATATCATTGATATAATCGTGATCATTCATTTGAGGGTCTTGTATCACTGAGGTATTGAAGATCTTTGGATGAAATTTGCATCTGGTTTATCTCCCTTCAAGGTGTACAATCATTCTGTAACCAAGAAGAGTTAGGTTACGCATAGATTATTTTTTTTGACGTTTCTTGATCAACATTCCGAATGGAATAGCAATGATAATAAACAAAACGAAGTATGGTAAAGCTTTTGCTAACCAAATGATAAATAATTGAAGTCCAATCCATAGATTGTTACAGGAATTGATAAACCCTTGTGAGATATCATTTAATAATGAGTATTTGGTTTGTAAGGGTTGATACGTAGATGAACTGATTTCAACCGTAATGGTGGAAAATGCAATACGATGTTGTAAGTATTGCTGTCTACCTGTCAATTGTTCCAATTGTTCTTGGGTGGTACCGAGAGTATTCTCGATATCTAGTAAATCACTGGTAGTGGTTGCTTTGTTCATCATTGCCAGTAGACGTGCTTCCATCGCTTTTTTGGCTTTGATACGTGCTGTGAGATCTACTAATTCTTCACTTACATCTTCACTTTGGATTTGTATATCTGGTGGAGTATTTGATATCTTTTTAATGTGGTCAAGAAACAGTTGAAAATTATTTTGTGGAACATTATAGGTGATACTCAGATTTCTTTCATCGAGTTTTTCTGTATCAGAACTGCTGACTACAACGGCATTGGTTTGTTTCACAATTCTATCCAATTCATTTTTTGCAGACTGTAGCTTGGTCACTTCTAAATAAATATCAGCATGATAGACCATTTGTTGCGTCTCACCAGCTACATGGTCAGTTTGAGGAGTTTGAGTTATTTGCTTTCCCGAATAATCTTTGGAAGCCTGTGAGTTATCAAAAGACGGTGATGTGTTATAAGATCTTGTTTCAGGAGAGTAACTATTATTGTTTTCATCTTGATTGAAGGAAGCTCCAAGTAAATAGCAACCAATCATTACAAAAATTACAATCAAGGAAAGCAATAGCCAATATTTTTTCTTATTCAAAAAGACAAACCCCTTTCAAAATTGGAGGTATTTTGGTGTACGAGCTTAATTTGAATCGAATTCATAGCCAAGCGAATTATTTATCAACTTGTTTAGATGTGTTAAAGGAAGTAGGAATACCTGCAACTAATATGGAACGATTTGCAGTGATGCGTTCTTTCCATATTGGTGTAGAGTGTGTTATCGACATTGGAAATACAATAATTGATGGATTTATTATGCGTGATCCAGGTGGATATTCAGATATTATAGATATTTTAGAAGATGAACAGGTGATTCCTACTATTTTAGCAAATAAGCTCAAAAATTTTGTGAAATTAAGAGAACAATTGGTACGATATTACGATCAAATAGAAGATTCCGTATTAGAAGACTCTCTTAAAGAAATAGCAGCGTTTCAAACATTTATCGATCATGTGGAAGCATTCATCAGGAAAGAAAAAGCAAGTGGTAACGTATATGTATAACATATTTGCAGTATCCTTGCCTTTACCTTTTTCTTTAAAGCAAATTACAGCTTATGTAGTAGAAGCTGCAGATAAATTAACGATTATCGATACAGGGCTTCATACCAGACAGACAAGTGATACATGGCAACGATTTTTTCACGAAAAAGACTGGAAATGGAAACAAGTAGAAAAGATTATTGTAACGCACTATCATCCTGACCATTATGGCTTTGCAGGAAAACTACAGGAGTGGTCAGGAGCAAGTGTATATATGTCCAAGCAAGAATATGATCAAATTCAAGCTTTTTGGAATCCAACCTCAGGAAATCCCGCTGAAGTAGCGACTTTTTTTGCTGCCTATGGTTTTCCAAGTGAACTTTTGCATGAAATAACAAAACATATGGAAGGGTTTCGAGCGGTTATCGAACCACATCCGTCTGGTTTAAAGTGGTTGGAAGAAGATGAAATAGTCAAGATAGGAGGAGAATATTATCGAGTCATACATACTCCAGGGCATTCTCAAGGTCATCTTAGTTTCCTTCATGAAAGTGGAATCTTTTTTGCAGGAGATGTAATTTTACCAGTAATCACCCCAAATATTCCTTTAATGCCATATGGTGATCCAAATCCTCTTGCAACCTTCCTCTCAACATTGGGGAAAATAGAGTCATTGGATATTGAAATAGTTTATCCTGCTCATGGCGACGTATTTTTTTCTGTAGAACAACGTATTAAAGAGATAAAAGATCACCATGGCAGGCGTTTGGAAAAAATAAAAGCTATGGTGCATGGCAATTCAACACAGACAGGATTTCAGATTTGTGAGCAGTTATTTAGTAATCGAAAGTTAGATATACATAATCTGAGGTTTGCATTTTCGGAAACGCTGGCTCATTTGGAGTATTTAAGGTTAGAAGGAGAAATCAAGCGACAATTCGACAGAAATGGATACCACTATTTTGATTAATAAACATCCGTTATTCGTTAACGGATGTTTTCATTCGATGATAATAGTACTTGAATGTGCTCGAGTATGGGCGAGCCTTGCAGCGGCGGCTGCAGCTACCGCAGCAACCAAATCATCTAGATATGTATGTATTTTTCCATCACTTTTGCTATTTAACCGACATAAAATGCCTGGTTTTAATCGATCGATGTACCCGTAATTGGTGAATCCTATGCTTCCATATACATTTAGTATGGCAAGTGACATGACTTCATCAATTCCATACAAACTTTCATCAGAGTAGATCATCTGTTGCAAAGGTTCTCGCAATATTTCTTTTTCAGCAAGTAGATCCAATTGAATTCCAGTCAGGAGTGCATTTTGTACTTCTCGTTTGGTGAGTACCGTCTGTACATTTTCCACGCATTCTTCCATGGTGACATCGGAAAAAAAATCTGCTTGTAAAAAAAACGTGAGTTCTGCAATATCTTCTATTTGTACACCTCATACACAGTTTGTTCTAATGGAGACATAGTATGCCCCTTCCGTTTTTTTTAGCTTTTACCTTCTTGTGTAAAGATATCCAATAAAAACATGGGAAAAGATGGTTTTGAGAGGCGGTTTATATTAACATTGAGTTAGATATAGATAAAGAGGTGTATAAATGAGCAAAAAGAACAATTTTGTACCGTATATTCCTGCTAGTAAATCGTTACCAGAATTGACGATAACGGCTGTGTTATTAGGCTTTGTTTTAGCTGTTGTGTTTGGAGCTGCAAATGCGTATTTGGGATTAAAAACGGGTCTGACAGTTAGTGCATCTATCCCAGCAGCAGTCATATCAATGGCGATTTTACGCGGCTTATTTCGAAGACAGTCGATTTTAGAAAATAATATTGTTCAAACGATGACTACTGCAGGAGAAGCATTAGCAGCAGGGGCAATTTTTACAATTCCCGCGCTTTTTTTCATCCACGCAGCGCCTACGCAAGGAACAATCATTTTTATCGTTTTGGTAGGAGGCTTTCTAGGAGTTTTGATGATGGTTCCACTCCGCCGGATGTTGATTGTAAAAG
Source organism: Shimazuella sp. NTD250 (assembly GCF_059510375.1). Taxonomy (NCBI): domain Bacteria; kingdom Bacillati; phylum Bacillota; class Bacilli; order Caryophanales; family Thermoactinomycetaceae; genus Shimazuella; species Shimazuella sp. NTD250. Next base: position 69,009 of record NZ_JCAJZS010000006.1, read on the forward strand.
AGCATGAAGTATTACCATATCCAGAGGGGACTGCATGTGCAGAAGTATTAAAATCAGGGGAACAAGGCGGACATCAAGCCAAATTGATTGGATATGGATTTTTAGTCGGTGGGCTTTTTAAGATTTTAGGTGATGGTTTTCATCTATTTAAAACAACAGTAGAGACAGGGCTTGGGAAGTTTAAATATGCGTCACTTAGTATGGATACAATGCCTGCATTATTGGGAGTTGGATACATTATTGGACCTCGTATAGCAGGTCAGATGATCGCAGGTGGATTGCTGTCTTCTATCGTTTTTGTCCCGATAATTGGATTTTTTGGATCAAGTAATCCAACTTCTATTTTTCCTGCGATGAGTCCGATTGGTAACTTAACTCCACACGATATTTATTCTAACTATATTCGTTACATTGGAGCTGGTGCTGTAGCTACAGGAGGATTTATCACACTTCTCAAAACACTTCCACTACTAATCAGTTCTTTACGTGATACATTTGCTGGATTAAGAGATAAAAAAACAAAAAATTCGCGCTCTTGGGAAAGAACCGATCGAGATATTCCTCCTAGTGTTTTGATAATCGGGATTATACTGTTGGTTTTAATCATTGCTTTTGCCCCTGTGACAAGTGTAGGCATAATTGGAGCACTATCTATCGCAATATTTGGATTCCTTTTTGTTACTGTAGCCTCTCGAATAGTGGGGATTGTTGGAAGTACTTCTATGCCCGTATCTGGGATGACCATTGCAACCTTATTAATTGTAACGATCTTATTCAAATCTTCTGGATTATCAGGTCAAACTGGTATGATCGCATCACTGATTGTCGTAGCTATTATATGTGTTTCGTTGGGGGTTGCAGGAGATATTTCACAGGATTTAAAAACGGGGTATCTAGTAGGCGGAACCCCATGGAAACAGCAAATTGCAATGATGATTGGGGTATTATCAAGCGGTTTGTTTATCGGTAGTATTCTTTTCTTGTTTGATAAAACTTATGGATTGGGTTCTGATGCATTACCTGCACCAAAGGCTGCATTAATGAAAATCATAGCACAAGGACTTATGTCTGGTAATTTACCATGGGAAATTATTTTTATTGGGATAGCTTTGGCCATAAGCCTCGAGTTTTTGGGTCTAAACTCATTGACAGTTGCAGTAGGTTTTTATTTACCATTGTCCGTCAGTACTCCGATTATGATTGGTGGAATTGTGAGATGGGCAACAGAGCTTTTTGCAAATGCTGAAGTTAAAGCAAAACGAGATCGTATTGGTACACTTTTTGCTTCTGGTCTTATCGCAGGAGAAGCTCTTATCAGTGTTATTATTGCTATGCTAATTGTACCAGGGGTTATTAATCCTGATGCACCTGTATTTACAGAAAGCAACTTAATTCCATTTTTATTGTTTATGGTGCTGGCAGTATTGTTATTTGTCATTACGATAAAAAAGAGAGAAAAAAATGAGCTCGAATAATGTATTGTTGATGATTCCAAAGAGAAAAGAAAAAATCAGCTTAAAATTTTCGGCAGAAGAATCTGGGATTTTATATGTTCAAATTCCTAGAACGAATTTTTTAGAACGTCTGTCCATTAAGTATTTACGGCAGCCTGCTCACCATGAAGTGAAGCTGGATGAACTTGGTAGTTTCGTTATTCAATTGTGTGATGGTTCTTTTCCTGTTCATGCAATTGAGGATAAAATAGCAAAACAATTCGGTAGCAAGGCTGCTCCAATAAGAGAACGTTTATTTGCTTTTTTAACCATTTTAGAAGTAAATGATTGGATTGAATGGAGAGAACCTTAGGGCTCCCTCCATTCAATCCAATCGAGATTCGTTACAAGTTTCCTTTCCCAAATCGTTTCGATATAATGAATATATTAGAAACAAAAAATTCACAAAGGAGGCAAAAGTTTGTATATCAAGAAAAGGTGGATCCTCCTATTATTAGTAGTTGTTATAGGAGTTGCAATCGGATATATTTATAATCATTTTTTTCAAGAAAACGAAGCAGAGCAAGTATGTTGCCAAAAACACTACATAAAAGTTCCGTCCGTTTTAACGATAACAGAATCAACCCCTATACCAATCTTGGACAGCTCCAAAGCAAATCAGCAAATTACATATAATATTTTGAATCAAGTACAAGAAGGTTTGATGAGACTCGGTCCAAATGATGTTCCAGTACTTGGATTAGCTGAAACCTACCAAGTAAGTCCAGATTATCGAACTTATACTTTTACAATCCGAAAAAATGCACGGTGGAGTGATGGAAAACCTGTTACTGCAAATGATTTTAAATATGCATGGGAAAGAGCATTAAACCCTGCGAATGAATATGAATATGCGTTTTTATTTTACCCTATTCATAATGCACAAGCGTATTCTTTAGGAAAAGTAGGGTCGGATCAAGTTGGTATTTCGGTTACAGATGAAAGCCACATAACCATTCAATTAGATAAACCAGATCCAAATTTCTTAAGTCTTGTAACACTTACACCTTTTCTTCCAATCAGAGGTGATTTAGTCGATAAATATGGGGAAAGCTATGCAACATCACCTGAAACGATGAGCTTTACAGGTCCTTTTGTATTGCAGTCATTTACACCACAAAAAGCAGAACTGATAAAGAATAACTCATACTGGGATCAAGCAAAAGTTAAGCTTCCAGAAGTAGATATTAATGTTGAAGTGGACCAGAATAAACAAATAGAAAATTATAAGTCTGAATTAACAGGATTAATTAAAATAAACGAAAATGAATTAAAGAATTATAATGGGAATCCAGAACTACAAAGAATTCTAAAGGCCAAAGTTGATTTTATAGAGTTGAACGAAAAAAATGGGATTTTCAGTAATCAAAATATTAGAAAAGCTATACAACTAGCAGTTAGTGGTTCTGACATAGCCCAAAAACTAAATGATGGTTCAGTAGATGCTAATAGTGTTATTCCTTTGACTTTAATTAGGGAAAAACCAGATTGGAAATTAAACAGAAATATTCAAGAAGCAAAGGTAGTATTAGACAAAGGACTAAAAGAGTTAGGTATCAAAAGTTTACCCACACTAGAAATTAGTTCTTATAATTTGCAGCATTTTTTATCAGTTTCAAGTATTGTAGAAAAACAACTTGAGGAAATTGGTATTAAAGTTGATGTTAAGAAATATGATATCTCACAAAAATCAAAATTAGATTCTAGTGGCAATTATGATCTTTCAGTATCGCAATGGTCAAGTTATTATAATAATCCAGAGGACAATTTGAGATTATGGAGTTCTGATGATCAAAGGAATATTTCAGGTTTCAAAAATAATGAGTACGATCTTATACTTGAAAATATTGACAATGAAAAAAATAGAGTTAAAAGGAAAAGTTTAATGAGGGAAGCAGAAAGGTATCTAATCGTCGATAAAGCTGTCGTCATGCCATTAATATATGTTAATGATTTAAGATTGCAGAAACCTTATGTGAAAAATGTGTTGTATCATCCGTTTGGTGCAGATTATTCTTTAAAGTGGGCTGCTTATCAACCACCTAAACAAGTGGAGGCGACCAAATAGGTCGCCTCTTTTTCATATTTTATAGTACTTGTTCTACTTCGCGAACTTCTGGAATCTCTTCCATCAACGCACGTTCGATTCCTGCTTTTAAAGTGATGGTAGAACTTGGGCAACTTCCACAAGCACCAAGCAAACGAACTCGAACAATACCCTCTTCGACTTCCACTAATTCAACGTCTCCACCATCACGTTGGATATAAGGACGCAATTTATCTAAAATTTCTTGGACTCGTTCTTCCATTTTTAAAATCCCCTTTCGGTTGTTCAAATGCATCAAAGCTATTGTATGCCTTCTTGGAAAAGAAAGCAATGTAGCAAATTTATTCAAGTTCCTGTTAAAATGAGAATACGTTTTTAAGGATATTGCTAAAGGAGTAGGAAATGGTATGAGTAAAATATATGAGGGAATCCATGAGTTGATTGGTAACACTCCAATAATGCGATTAAAATCTTTGTCAAAGCATGCAAATATACTTGCGAAATTGGAGTTTTTTAATCCTGGCGGAAGTGTAAAAGATCGGCTTGGAGTTTCACTTATTAAAGAAGGGGAATCGACTGGAAAGTTAAAATCAGGTGGTACTATTATTGAGCCAACTGCAGGGAACACTGGGATAGGATTGGCTTTAGCTGCTGTTGGAACAGATTATCGTGTGATTTGTGTTGTGCCTTCCAAATTTTCTATGGAGAAACAAGAAATCATGCGTGCATTAGGAGCGACAGTTGTGAATACTCCTACAGATGGAGGAATAAAAGGGGCAATTGCAAAAGCAAAAAAACTCTCGGAAGAAATTCCTAATTCCTACATCCCTCAACAGTTTGATAATCCAGCAAATCCTATTGCACACTATGAAACGACCGGTCCGGAAATTTGGGAGCAGACTGGTGGAAAAGTAGATGTATTTGTTGCAGGTGCTGGATCATCAGGTACATTTATGGGTGTCGCACGCTATTTGAAAGAAAAAAATCCTGGCATTCGAAATGTGATTGTGGAACCACAAGGGTCTATTATCGGTGGTGGAGAATCTGGTCCTCATAAGACAGAAGGAATTGGCATGGAGTTTTTTCCGCCATTTTTTGTCCATGAGTTAGTTGATAAAGTTTATACCGTTGATGATGTAGATTCTTTTACTATGGTGAATAAATTAGCAGAACAAGAAGGATTATTGGTTGGCAGTTCTTCTGGTGCAGCATGTTTTGCAGCAGTACAAGAAGAAATAAATGCATTACCAAATGCTAATGTTGTGGTACTATTTGCAGATAGTAGTGATCGCTATCTCAGTAAGAAGATTTTCCAAGGAGGAGAATGAAAATGAAAATTGATACAAAATTGATTCATGGAAGTCATTTAATAGATGAACAGACTGGTGCAGTAAGTATTCCCATTTATCAAGTTTCTACTTACAAACAAGATGAAGTAGGGAAACACCGAGGATATGAGTATTCTCGTACTGGAAACCCAACCCGTCAAGCCTTAGAGGATTATATTGCTGCACTGGAGAATGGGGCGAGGGGGCTCGCCTTTTCATCTGGAATGTCTGCTACTGGAACAGTACTATCTTTGTTTGAGCAAGGAGATCATATCATTTGCAGTGATGATGTATATGGTGGTACGTTTCGCATTATGGATAAAGTATTTCGTCGTTTTGGATTAGAGGTTACTTATGTGAACACTAGTGATCTATCTGCTGTGGAACATGCCTTTAAACCTAGTACGAAAGCTCTTTTTGTCGAAACTCCGACTAATCCGCTCTTAAAAGTATCCGATATTTCGGCATTGAGTGTATTGGCGAAGTCGAAAAAAGCCACATTTATTGTCGATAATACGTTTTACACGCCATATTGGCAAAATCCACTTGATTTAGGTGCTGATATTGTAGTACATAGTGCTACCAAATATTTGGGTGGACATAGTGATGTCGTGGCAGGATTAGTTGTTACTAAAGAAGCAGAACTAGGAGAGAAACTTCACTTTTATCAAAATGCTATAGGTGGAGTACTTGGTCCACAAGATTCTTGGCTTTTGATGCGAGGGATGAAAACATTAGGTTTACGAATGAAGCAGCATGAATTTGGAGCGAATAAAATCGCAGAATGGTTGTCTTCCAAAGTGGAAAAGGTATATTATCCAGGTTTGCCAACACATCCCAATCATGAAATCGCAAAAAAACAAGCACGAGGCTTTGGAGGAATGATATCATTTGATGTAGGGGATGGCGAGAAAGCAGCTACAGCCCTAACAAAAGTGAAATATTTTACTCTTGCAGAAAGTCTAGGTGCGGTGGAGAGCTTGATCTCTATTCCAGCAAAAATGACGCATGCCTCTATTCCGGCTGAAACAAGAGCAAAATTAGGCATTACAGATGGTTTGATTCGTATTTCTGTTGGGATTGAAGATGTGGAAGACTTGATCAATGACTTAAATCAGGCCATTTTTGCATAAAGAAGGTATTCTCATGATGGATTTATACGTCTACGGGGCAGAGCAGGTCTGCCCAAGCTGTGTATCTTTCCCGTCTTCCAAAGAAACAGCATCTTGGCTTACACATGCATTAGAGCGTAAATATGGAAACCAAGTTACTGTTCATTATGTCGATATCTATTCTCCAAATGGAGAAGATCAAGTCCATTTTGCAAAAAGAGTATTAGAAGAAGATTTATGGTATCCTGTTGTTGTTATACAAAATGAGGTAATTGCAGAAGGCAATCCTAAATTAAAAACAATCTGTGATAGATTGGAAAAATTAGGGTTAGGAAAAGTGATTGATCATGAGGCCACTAATTGAGTTTTGCGTGAATAACTTAACTTCAGATGTACTCGAGATAAAAGCGAAATTAGAAAGCAATTTGGATTTCGATGTCTTGGAATATGGATGCTTAGGTAATTGCGGCCTTTGTGCTAAATCCCCGTATGCTTTAGTAAATGGGGAAGTAATTACAGCAGAGACAGCTGAAGAACTATATAAAAAAATATTACAAGCATGTGAAGAAATGGAATTTCGTTATTGATGAAAGCCTTGATATTATTTTCGAGGCTTTTTTGTCTGCTCTTTGCCAAGTATTTTGTAAAACCTAATTACTGTATGTATAAATAACAGAAGAGACAAAGGCATTTAAGGTACTTTGTCTCTTTTTGTACGGTAATAAGATCTCTAGTTTTATCCTATATTCCATTGGATCATAATGCCTAAATGCGTAAGCCCACCTCCAAAACCATAGAGAACAATGGTATCTTTGTTCTTTACTTTACCTTTTTTAATACCTAAATCTAGTGCTAATGGAATCGATGCAGCAGATGTATTTCCATAATGAGTTACACTTGTTAAAGTTTGATTTATGGAAATGCCTGATTTTTCGCAGATGGCTTCAATCATCCTTAAATTGGCACTGTGAGGAACAAACCAATTGATATCTTCTTTTGCATACCCTGTTTTATCAAGAAGTCTTTTAACCCCCTGAGGGACAGTACGCACAGCCCATTTGTATACTTCTCTTCCATTCTGAACTATTTTTCCTGAACGATTTAGTGGAGTAGTACCGAAAGAGTCAGAAAGATTTGTTCGGTATAAATGAACTCCTCCTTGTCCATCTGTCCCCATATATTGTTCGAGAAAACTTGGGTTTTCTGGATCGTATTCCATCAACATTGCACCAGCACCATCACCAAACAATATACAAGTTGTCCTATCTGTATAATCCGTCACTTTTGATAATGTTTCCGTTGCAACAACTAAAATTTTTTTATGTGTTTTAGCTGTAATTAGGCTGTTGCCCATGTGCAAAGCATAAGTAAATCCTGCACATGTTGCATTTAAATCAAATGCGCCAGTAAAAGGAATGTGGAAATGGTTCTGAATCTGACATGCTACACTAGGAAACATATGATCTGGGGTTGATGTTGCGACAATGATACAATCAACATCGTCCAAGCTCTTTTTGTATCTCTGTATAAGATCTTCTATGGCTTTAAAGGCTAATATAGAGGAATATTCCTTTTCTCCTGCAATTCTCCGTTCTTTGATTCCTGTACGTTGGGTAATCCATTCGTCACTTGTTTCAACCATTTTTTCTAAATCCCGATTGGTTAAAATCTGCTCTGGAACATAGGAGCCAATCGCTGTTATTCGAGCTGTTGATTTTGTCATCTTATGTCCTCATTTCGAGTCTCTTATGACCAGATATTAGTACTAGGTACTAAATTACTTTATCATTTTCTATTTGCATTCCGCAACTTTCTTTTTATAAAGTATAAAAACGAGTCCGAATAAAATAAACCCACCAAATTAGTGGATTTATTTTATCATGACTTTTTTGAGCAGCAGATTAAGTGTATACTTTTATTTCGTTATAGAATGTGTCTCGTTCAACAGGAATCCGGTCTGCACCTTGAATCAACCATTTCAGCTCATCACGTGTGATACCTGATTGAGTCAATGCTCCAACTGCATGGCTAATCCGTTCTTCAACCAATGTTCCATGGATATCGGAAGCTCCAAAATGAGTAGCTAGTTGAGTTAGCTGAGGTCCGATATTGATCCAATAGGCTTTGATATGTGGGAAATTATCTAGCATCAGACGACTAATAGCAATGGTTCGCATGTCATCCATGGCAGAAGTACGTCTTTTCAGCGATGCAGAAGTTTTTCTTGGCTGCATTGCCAGCGGGATAAATACCATAAATCCATTCGTTTCGTCTTGAAGTTCACGAACACGTATCATATGGATAAGGCGTTCTTCTAGCGATTCGATCGATCCATAAAGCATAGTAGCATGTGTTTTTAATCCAAGGGAATGGGCGATGCGGTGTGCTTCTAACCATCCATCTGTGCTTGCTTTATCAGGGCTCATTTTGGCTCGATAGCGTTCCGTTAATATTTCTGCTCCACCACCAGGAAGAGTATCTAAACCTGCATCCATTAACTCTTTTAGGATCGTTTCAGGTGTGCGACCGGCAATTTGAGCAAAGAATTGAATTTCAGCACCAGTGTAAGCCTTTATGGTGATATTGGGGTAATTTTTCTTTAAAATAGAAATGGTATCCAAATAATAGTCAAATGGAACAGTATGGTTGTGTCCACCGACGATATGGAATTCACGGGTACCTTTTGTAATACGTGTCTCAACGTAATGAAGAAGCTCATCCGTTGACATAGTATAAGCTCCATCTTCATCTGGATCTCGTCTGAATCCACAAAATGCACATTTGGCTTCACAGACGTTGGTCGGATTGATATATAAGTTTTCAATAAAGTAGACTTTATTTCCATTCCTTTTCAAATTAACCTCGTTTGCAAGTTGAGCAACTTGCAACAGATCTGGAGATTGATAGAGTGTTAATCCATCCTCTAAAGATAATCTTTCTCCTGCTCTCACTTTTTCTATAATTTCTTGAAGCATCATATGTATACTCCTCTCTTAAGCTATTATCCGGTTACTTTATCAAAAGAGATTTAAAATCAAAGGATGGAATCAAACCTTCCTTCATTGCCCTTGTAAGTAAAGCATGTATAGCTTCATATCCTTCTTTTCCTAAATCATCAGAGAAAGAATTGACGTATAAATCTATATGCTCCTGAGCTACATTCCAGTCTAATTCTTGGGCATGATCCATAACGTATTTCTGAGAAGATGCAGGGTGTTTTTGGGCATGAGCAAGGGAAGCTCTTATCCATTGTGCAATTTTAGCTAAATCGAGCGTTTTTTTGGCAATAATCGCACCTAGCGGGATAGGGAGAGAAGTATCTTTTTCCCACCAATCTCCAAGGTCTACAACACATCGTAATCCATATGATGGATAAGTAAACCTCGCTTCATGAATAACCAATCCGGCATCAATTTTACCATCGGCAATAGCTGGCATAATTTCATGGAAAGGTAAAATACGGATTTCTTTGATTCCTTCTGGTACATGTTTTGCGATCCACAAACGAAATAGTAAAAAAGCAGTAGATCGTTCACTGGGAACAGCAATGCTTTTTCCAGCAAGTGAAACATTCTCTTGCCCTTGCTTTGTAAGGATAAGCGGTCCACATCCTCGTCCAAGTGCACCACCGCATGGTAATAGCCCATAGCTCTCATGCACCCATGGAAGTGAGGCATAGGATATTTTCAAAATATCTGGTCCATCCGCTTTTTCAGCTAAGGTATTGGTTATATCGATATCGGCATAAGTTACCTTTAGTTTAGGAGCATCTGGTATTAGTCCGTTTACCCATGCATGAAAGATAAAAGTATCATTGGGACATGGGGAAAAAGCAATATCCATTATTTATCTGCTTCTTTCTGTATATGGTTTGTTTCATTTAAAGTTTCCTTTAAAACCATACCTACTTTTTTTAGTTGAGAGAATGCATCCACAAAACGCCATTTTGACTTATCTCTGGGTCCGATATGATTAGATATAGCTCGTATTTCGACAAATGGAATGGAAAAAGAGTCAGCAGCAGATGCCACACCGAAGCCTTCCATTGCTTCAGCAACTGCCATTGGATAGCGATCAGCCAATTGCTGTGCAGTATTTTTTGTTCCAGTTACCGTTGATAAAGTTAAAATAGTACCTGTAATGGTATGATTTATTTTCGTTTGAAAGATAATTTTAAGCGATTGTACGAAATCGGAAACCGTAGAAAACCTAGTTTTACCAAGCTCCAATTCCTCAAGTGACAGAAACATCTCGGATGACTGAGCCCCTAAATCAGCAGCAATAACTTGGTCAGAAATCACCAAGTCTCCAATAGAAGTGTGGTTTTCAAACCCACCTGCTATGCCAGCACATATAACAAGATCATATTTCTGCTTAGAAAGTAATTTCGTTGTTTCTATAGCAGCAGAGATAGAACCAACACCTACAACTTCGACGTCAACGGATGAAAGTTGACCTAACCCGTCTATTAGAGCCAATTTCTCAGCAAGAACGGAAGTTACTACAATGATTTTTATGTTAGCATTTGTGGAATCTGGTGGTGAGTCTCCAAGTCTTTCTTGGATCATTTCTCTCTCCTTTGCATTTCTTCGATATGAATAAATTTCTAGTGTCTAAATAAATAAAAACAAGCAATCTTGACCTGAAAAAGAAAACTTGTTTTGAACTTTTTTTAAAACAAGTTCATTCTATCACAAAGTTATGGATATCACCTATCCCTAAAAAATGGACAAGACAAAATTCTGCAAATGTAAATATTTGTCAATGTTTTTGTCGTGATCAAAATACAAAAAAAAACAAAACTGAAAAAAATGTAAAAAAATAGCTTACAAAAATCGTGTTAACATGTATACTAAAAATTGGTAGCAGATAAAGAATGAAGGAGGGCTTAAAGATGGGAGCGTGGGATTTAGAAGAGCGCATTGAAAAATTGCGTTTAAAAATGGTTGAATCTGCATTGCTTTTAGGGATTGGTCATCCTGCAGTGTACGAATTGAGTGTAGAGCTAGACAATCTTCATAACGAATGGCAAAGAAATTGGCAACAAACCAAACAGGATCGAAATTACATTCGTACTCACCCAAAACATCAGATCAAAGAGTCCTTAGATGAAAAATACCGTACAGTGGTTTAAGCGAAAGTGTGGTAAACTAAAAGGTATCAATTGTCACATTGGAGTGATGAGAAATGATTACCTTAACTGAACAAGCTGCATTTAAAGTAAGAGAGATGCTGAGGGAAACAGAGAATCCAGAAAAACAATATCTACGTGTGGGTGTTCAACATGGTGGTTGTAGTGGATTTTCTTATCTAATGGGCTTTGATGAAGAGAAAACAGCAAAAGATTTAGAACTTGAACAACATGGTGTTCGAGTACTTATAGATGACGAAAGTCAGGGATTGATAAAAGGTACTGTTGTTGATTATAAGGAGTCATTGATGGGTGGGGGATTTCAAATCGATAATCCCAATGCATCCCTAACTTGTGGATGTGGCTCTTCTTTCCGTACAGCTGTTGATGAAGGTAAACCAGATACCGATTGTTAGTCTTATATCCCTCTCCTAAAGAGAGGGATATTTCATGTTTGTATCTCATTGATAAACACCACTTTATCAAATCCACAAGCAGGGCAGAAGACTTCATGTGGACAATAATGCTGTCTACTACCGATTAACCAGCCATCATTTCGCTTCATTTCCTCGATAGGTCGATAAGGACTATACGAAGCTAACAAAAATGAAGCAGGTCCATAATCTTCCATAGTATGAAGGCAATTTGGGCATTCTTCTAAGTAAGATGTATATCCATTGCATAAAGGACACTGGAAATGGGTTGGGTTCATATAATCATCTCGTTTTTGATTAGCATAAGAGAAACCAATGGAAAACATGCATGATTGTCACAAGAAAGTTATAGAATAAAGAATGGAAATTAGAAACCCCTTGTAAAAAGTACGTGAAATACATATCATATTATTGTTAGCATTTTAGGAATCTAAGGGTTTTCCTCTATTAGGTTTGTGATCTCTCACACATAGTGTCTAAGTAGATCATATGAATGGAAAATATAATGAAAATTAGATGGAAGTGATGAACAATGAAAGTCCCCAAAATACTTATTTTAGGCGCCGGTTACGGTGGACTTATGACAGCAAAAGGCCTTCAAAAACATCTCCGTCCCGGAGAAGCAGAAGTAACTCTAGTGAATCAGAACTCTTATCATTACATTACTACTAAATTACATGAACCAGCCGCTGGAACTTCTCATCATGATCACGCTCGTCTTTCGATAACTTCTGTGATCCATCCTCATCGAGTAAACTTTATACAAGATCAAGTGACTACAATTGATACAGAAGCAAAAAAAGTCACATTAGCAGAACATAAAGAACCTTTGACTTATGATTATCTCGTGATCGGCTTGGGAAGCGCTCCCGAAACATTTGGAATCAAAGGTCTACTTGAGAACTCATTTTTCATCAGAAGTATCGATAGTGTTCGAATGATTCGCGAACATATGGAGTACATGTTCTCTCAATATGCAGCTGAGAAAAAAGACGAACTTATTACCATAGTAGTTGGTGGGGCAGGATTTACGGGAATCGAGTATGTAGGTGAATTAGTGGATCGTATGCCAGAACTATGTAGAGAATATGATATTCCCCTTGAAAAAGTACGTCTTGTAAATATCGAAGCTGCACCTAGTGTACTACCAGGGTTCGACCCTGAACTAGTAGAATATGCTACGACTTATCTAAAGAGCAAAGGTGTGGAATTTCACATCAATACTCCTATTGCAGAATGTACACCTGAAGGTGTTATTCTTAAAGACGGAGAAGAGATTAAAGCTTCCACGGTAGTATGGACTGGTGGTGTCAGAGGTAATAAATTAGTAGAAGACGCTGGAATTGAAACGATGCGTGGACGTGTGAAAGTCGATGGCCAATTGCGCGCTCCAGGACATGAAAATATTTTTATCATCGGAGATAGTTCACTTGTATTCCCAAGTGAAAATGAAAGACCTTATCCACCAACTGCTCAAATTGCCACTCAGCAAGGCCAATTCCTTGGTAAGAACTTAGTGAATGTGATACACGGTGGTCAAATGGACACTTTTGCTTATCATCCAAAAGGTACTTTTGCTTCCCTCGGAAGAAAAGAAGCGATTGGAGTTTTAGGAAAAAATAGCAAAATGTTTGGCTTTAAAGCTTCCTTTATCAAGAGAATTACTGAGTTGCGTTGGCTCTATTTACTGGGTGGAATTTCGCTTGTGCTACGTAAAGGTAAGTTTTAGAAGAGATCACTGTTGCGAAAATGTAGATAAGTTACTTAGCTACACAAAAAGAGCAATCATCTACAGGAAAGTAGGATTGCTCTTTTTGTGTAGAGAAAGACAGCCATTGACCGCATGTCTCATTTTTTGTACCATATAGGCAGCATGTGGAAGGAGATAATTCCAATGACAATGTTAGCAGTTCCCCCAATTAGCCTTGTTCAATTAATTATTTCTATCCCTTTATTACTGGTTTTCTTTTTTGGGATAGGATTTATCTTAAATATGATATTAAAGACTACATGGTTACCGATTTATTTATTTGCAGCCCTAATTGTGTATTTTGCATTTCAAATTAACACCGTTTATATGACGGATATTACGTGGTTAATTGCAAGTTTAGCAGGGGTTGTAGGCAGTGGTTTAACCATACGTTATTTAAGAGCTAAAGGTTACCGGATGTTCTAATACCAAAGATAATAATTAATGATAGCCACGATAATTCCAAACCATAATCCAACAAAGACTTCAATAGGTTTATGACCTAAGATCTCTTTTAATTTCTCCCTTGTCTCGGCAGGGGATTTTTCTTTTGCTTCTGCAAGCAACTTGGTCATATCTTCTGCGAGGCGATTTAATACTTGAGCGTGTACTCCAGCCTGTCTTCTTACACCTGTTGCATCATACATGACAACGACACTCAAGATTGTAGCAATTGCAAAAGTAGAAGAGTTCCATCCTTGTGTAAGACCAATTGCAGTGGAAAGAGAACTTACTGCTGAAGTATGTCCACTGGGCATACCACCGGAATGATAAATCCATATCCAATCCCATTTACCTGTCATGGAGAGATTCCATATTATTTTCAAAAATTGTGCGAGTAAAATCGCCAGTAACGATGTCCATAAAGGAAAATTTGCAAGTAAATCACTTACCATGTAGAGGTCCTGCCTTTCGGATACAACTGTGCATTTCTCCTTTATTGTCTCATATTCTGCACAAGAAAAACCAGCTTTCATTTGAAAGCTGGAAGTGGAAATATTAGAAAGATAGGTTTTCTTTAACTTCACGATTAAAGTCTTTTTCATTGAGCGTTTTCCAAGCTGCGTTAAATTCATCGATTTCTTTGTTGAAGTTATCGACAAGTTCTCCCTCTTTTTTGGAGTATTCATCGTATTTATCGATATTAGGTTGTTGACCTTGTGAGATAGTGACATAAGCTTGACGATAAGAGTCAATTAGATTTTGAAAGTTATTGATATAATCCACTTGCGATTGGGTTGCTTTCTTAAATGCCGTTAAATATTGGGTTGCTCTTGATTTGGTTTCTTCGTTTTTCAACTCATTTGCTTTGCTTTCAACGGCAGGGATTTCATTAAGCAAAGTTTGAACACCTTGCTTATATGTAGTTAGATCAGTATTAGCTTTATCTAAAGAGGACATTAATTGGTTGTACTGGGTTTCGCTCATATTGGTACCTTGGTTTAAAGCTTGAGAGATTTCATTTCCTAGCTGGTTTGCGGAGTTGTAGTCATTAATCATCTGACGTTGATTACCCATGTTTTTGTCATGATGATCCATCAATTTGTCCATTTGATCCATTAGTTCTTTTTTGGTACCAGAATCGGCAAGTAAGGAACAGCCAGATAGTAGTAAGAGGCAACTAAATAAAATGAGAGCTTTTTTTAACATATTATAAACTCCTTTAAAATTTGTAATGAAACTAGTGACTATTGTAACAAACTATGCAAAAAATTCAAGAAGAACAGAGATGATTTGGCAAAATAGAAATTGATGTGTTTATTTTTGTTATTGAAAAAACGGTCCGAATTGAGTTGCTGATTCACCTGAAAAAAGTACTCCGAGTTTTAAAACAGCTTCAGTAATGGATAATCCTTTTCCTTCCGCTACTCCCATCTTTTTTGAAAATGCATGGAAACATTACACCCCAAACCCAAACTTCATAATAAACTGTTGTGTGTTTGTTGCCATGGATAACAGTATCTCTTGTATTTGGCCTAAAAATATGATCAAGTGTCATCTACAGCCTTTCTTGTCGAGCAAATACATCATTTTCCTTTAACATGGGGATTTTATAAGACAATCAGCAGTTCATTATCAATGCTCCTCTCGTAAAGTATTGGTAGTCCCATATCACCTAATATATGCCTCGAATAAGACTAGATAACAGATACACTCTTTCTAAGAAAATTTTAGGTATATTAAAATGAAATATTTAAACAAATTAGACATTATTTGCAAACAAAATAAAAACATGTCATAATGGCTTAGTCAGTGAGGAGGTATTTATGGATAACCAAAATAAGTTAAAAAGATCAATGAAAAGTAGACACCTTTTTATGATCGCATTGGGTGGAGTCATTGGGACAGGCTTTTTTAATGGCTCTGGTTATACAATTAGTCAAGCAGGACCAGTCGGAGCAATTCTTTCGTTTCTTGTTGGCGGTCTGGTGATGTATCTAATCATGTTATGTCTAGGGGAATTAACACTAGCAGATCCATCTTCTGGTTCATTTCAAGATTATACAACCAAATATGTAGGCCCAGGAACGGGTTTTATGGTCGGTTGGTTATATTGGTTTGGTTGGGCAGCAACCGTTGCATTGGAATTGGTAACAATTGGTTCAACAATGAAGCGGTGGTTTCCGGATGTAAGTATTTGGGTGTGGAGTTTAGTATTTGGTGTCATACTGTTTTTAGTAAACGCTTTCTCCGCAAGAAGTTTTGCAGAGACTGAGTTTTGGTTTGCAATTATCAAAGTTTCGATGATTGTCCTCTTTATTATAATTGGTGCAGCTGCTATTTTCGGTTTCATACCTGTACATAGCGGAGTAACTGGATTTGCAAATTTGTTCAAAGATGGTATATTTCCAAATGGATTTACTCCCATTTTAATGACAATGATAGCAGTGAACTTCTCATTTCAGGGAACTGAACTAGTGGGAATTGCTGCAAGTGAAAGTGAAAATCCAGAGAAAACCTTGCCTAAAGCCATTCATCAAACCGTTTATCGGACAATTTTATTTTTTGGTTTAGCAATTGCGGTGTTGGTGTGTTTAATACCATGGAAACAAGCTGGCGTTGTAGAAAGTCCATTTATACTGGCTTTAGATAAAATTGGAGTCCCCTATGCTGCAGACATCATGAATTTTGTTATTATCACAGCATTGTTATCTGTCGCAAACTCTGGATTATATGCTGCAACCAGAATGTTGTATGCGCTATCAAAAAATAAGATGGCTCCTAAATTACTAGGAAAAGTAACAGATCGAGGGGTTCCATTTTGGGCACTAGTCATAAGTTTTTTGGTTGCTAGTTTGTCTTTGCTTACATCTAAGTTTGCTGCTGATACCGTTTATATGTGGATTCTGTCCATAGCAGGTACTACAGCTGTTATTGCTTGGATGTCCATTGCTGCATCACAGTTTTTCTTCAGACGACAATATGTGAAAAATGGTGGAAAAGTAGAGAATTTATCTTTCCGAACTCCATTCTATCCATTTGTTCCTATTCTTGCTTTTGTTCTAAATGCTATTGTGATGTTAAGTCAAGTTTTAGATCCATCAACAGCTCTATCTGTATATTTAGGTATTCCAGCTATTATTTTGTGTTACATCATATACTATGTGTTTGTTGATAAAAGGCGTAACGCTTAGACTGACGAAAAAGAAACGCTACTTTCCAATGAAAGTAGCGTTTTGCATGTTTCTAGTGACTATATTTTGTATAGTACTTATTGTATAAGCGTTTCCATGTTTCGGGACCTGGGTATCCATCAGCATCGCCGCCTGTCCAGCCTTGTGCACGCTGGAATGCTTGTGTATTTTTCAAATCAGCTGATGTCCATTCTGGTCCAGGGCCAACTTTGTAATACTTTCCATAACCAGCTGCTACTAACATGTGACCTAATTGTGTAACAAATTTATTTTTAGCACCTGTTTTAAAGTATTTTGTTCCAGGGAATGTCTTTTGTACTGCATATGGTGCTTTTGGTTTTGATGGTTTCGAAGTCGAAGTACTCGGTTTCGAAGTTGAAGTACTAGGCTTTGAAGTCGAAGTACTAGGCTTTGAAGTCGAAGTACTAGGCTTTGAAGTCGAAGTACTAGGTTTCGAAGTCGAAGTACTCGGTTTCGAAATTGAAGTACTAGGCTTTGAAGTTGAAGTACTAGGTTTCGAAGTTGAAGTACTAGGCTTCGAAGTTGAAGTACTAGGCTTCGAAGTTGAAGTACTAGGCTTTGAAGTCGAAGTACTCGGTTTCGAAGTAACAGGCTTTGTAATGACTTGTATTGGTGTTGGTTTCTCTTTTACAGCTGGTTTTGGCTTTGATTTTTGGATAGCTGCTGTAATTAGGTTGGAATGTTGTTTGTCTTCTTTTCCTTTTACTTGTTCTTTTTCGACGTTGCTATCTGCTACAGCATAGTCTGGATCAGTAATGATCTCAACTGGGTTTGTTGGTTCTGAAGACTGAGAATCAGCTACATCAGTTGAGGTTGAATCAGTTGTTGTCGATGGTGTTTGTGAAGCTATAGAAGTATCAGGCAATTCGACTGCATCACTACTACCCTGTGGAGTAGAAGAAACTCCCGTTAGGGGTACATCTTCATTTTGATCCGTTCCATTGTAAGGAATAGGCTTTACTTTTAGTGTTGTTTCCAAACTTTTGGATGGAAGGTTCTCCATCATCTGTTCATTCGCATCTTTAGAAACAACAGTATTCATTACAATAGGTGATTTTTGAACACTTGGTTGCTGCTGTGCAGGTGGAGACTGCGCAAATGTTTGAGTATAGTGATAGACGAAAAAACCACCAAATGTGCAAATAACACCAATGGATGTTAGTTCTAACCATTTGGCAAGCTTGCTACTAGTTGGTGATTCTTTCTTAAATAGACCGGATAATTTTGACATACACTTCCTCCCCTCACTAATTAGTTATCCACATCATACTACAAGGGAATAGGAGAAGAGTATACAAAATTAAAATTTTTAGTAACAACAGAGGATTCTTTTTACTGTTAATTTTAGGAAACATCATTTTCGTACAATTGATCAATAAGTTTATAAACTGGATCTTCTTGTTTTTCTTTTACCAATGGCTTAAGTCCTAATTTAATTTCTGCTCGTTTTGCTTCTTCTGTTTCTAGAGCTGTTGCTAATGATTTATCTGCTATGGATTGTCCCGTTCCTGTGTAATTTGCAGGATTAATTTCTTTTGGGTTTAAAATAAACACTTCTGATCGAAGTAGAGTATGTTGTATATAACAATGACGAGGATTGATTTGATAATAGTCGAATTCTGTTAAAGAGAATGATTCTGAACGCAGACTATCTCTCACGGTTTGAGCATCTTTAATACTTCCTAATTGGAAGACGGCATGAGTACCGAAGTTACGGAAAAAAGCTTCTGTATAACTCGGCGGCATATGATCTTTCAAACCTTGGGTTGATAATATCAATGGCATGTTAAACTCCCGGTAAAAATCAGTAAGAGTTTTTAAATCACCAAATAGATCAACGAATCCTGACCCTTCGTCAATAATAAGTGGATGTTGTGCGTATTTTCCTTCTGCATTTTTTCTTCCACGTGATACCATACCAAGTTCGAAGTGAGCGATGGTACAAGCAGCGATAAGTCGTTGATCTCCAGGTGGCATACCTGATATATCAATGATATTGTAGTGACCATCTTCCCATGATTTCAACCATTTAATTCCACATGTGTAAGCATTCATCATTCTAGTGATACCAGAAGTATTGATATTACGTAATCGAGCAGTACTGAAACTTTCGATAAACTCACGAGGCCAGCTGATTTTATTGCTATCTTTTTGTACGTATTTTAACAGAGAGCGTTTTAGGGTAGCTGTTTCTGGTAAAGATTCATCAAGTTGATCGATAACCCAGTTACAAAATTCTGGTTCCTCAATGACTCGTTGAATGTTCCGCAAATTAGGAATGCCTATTTTAGAGAGAGAATATCCAATAAGCAATAATGTTTCCGTGACGACAGGTTTCCAATTAGAGGAATCTGCACGAGCTAATATATCGACTACCTGTCCACCTTTTTGTTGAATCGAGTAGTCCACATCAAATGGATTAAAAGGAAAATTGCCTTCCCTTGCACGTACAACTGTAACTTTATCATGCATTTCTGGAGGGATACGATCTAGCACATCATTGGCTAATGTCCCTTTTGTATCGATGATGGTGAAGCCCATGCGGTTTTCATCTGTCCGCAGTTTAATCAAGTCATCAATGAGATTTAAAATAAAACCGCTTTTCCCCGATTTTGGTCCACCCATAACGGCAATATGATCATCTAAATTTTCTGGTCGTAGATAGATGGGGAAACGAGCTGTAAATCGTTTACCATTACCTATAAAGATATTACCGGGCTCTTTCGCTAATTTTCTAACCACGACAGGTGGAGGTGGATATTGCATTTTGGTACGGACTAGCTTACTAGAACCTGAAGTGGTTGGCCATCTTGCTAATCCAGATAGTTCTGGAGTACCTAAAATCACTGCATTTTGTGGTCTGCGAAAAGGAAAAATACGATTTTGTGCTTCATATCTAAATAATGGATGAATGATTCTCCACCATTCACGGGAGTGAAATCGATTTAATTCTGGAGAGTTTAACATGGCCAGAGACCGATAAGTATGCTCCGTAATTTTTTTTGCATTCTCTTCAGAATCAGCAAAACTTAAGATTTTAATAGCGACTTCTGCTTTGGGTTGTTCCATTTTTTCTTGAATTGCATCAAGGTACATTCCTGTATCGGATGATTTATCTTTTTTAAGGCTGTTTAGTACTCTTCTAAATTTAGGAATCATCTGCCTATCATAAACTGGTCTTATCAAATATTGAATCAATAATTCCTGTCCTGGGCCGACATTGCTCATATGTTCAACAAGTTGTGTCAGGCTGTCGTGGCTGCCT
The DNA here is from genome assembly GCF_059510375.1 of Shimazuella sp. NTD250. Classification (NCBI taxonomy): domain Bacteria; kingdom Bacillati; phylum Bacillota; class Bacilli; order Caryophanales; family Thermoactinomycetaceae; genus Shimazuella; species Shimazuella sp. NTD250. The sequence goes on from NZ_JCAJZS010000006.1 coordinate 89,225, forward strand.
GTAAATATTTCAATTGGGACAGTGAAGTCACGCTCTAAAAATAACTTCATGCCATTATGAGGCTTAGAAAAATCAAGCTGATAAGGGTCTTCGGCATATTCATAATTGAATTCAAAGTGCTCTAAAGCAATTCGGTCTAGTGTATGCTGTCCGATCGTTTCATTAGGTGCCCAATAAAAAAAGCGTGTTCTTGTCCCGGTAGCAAATGCTTCCCACGCTACCCAAGGTTCAAACCAGGCATATGGAAAACGACGAAACCATTTTTGCTGCAAAAATTCGAGAATGTTTTGCCAAGCGATGGCAGTTAAATCATAGGAAGGTGAATCTGCTAATAAGGTATTTACTTCATAAAGGACGCCTTTTGGAATGGATTGTGGTAAGAAATGATACCTTTTCAATGATTTTCACTCCTTTCAACTAAAAATCAATCTTCATAGAAGATGTCGATAAAGTCATCTTCTTCCTCTTCAGATGAATAGGGTTCCATATTCTTTAATTTTTGTTCTAATAATTTTACTTTTTCTTCGATGTCCTGCCAATTCTTTTTTCTTTGATTTTCTTTTTCTTTTGCTACCTTTTCTTCGATTTCCATTGCTTTATCGAAGTGTTCTTTGGCCATTTGATCTGCTGATATATCGTGTATTGGGTTTGGAGGTTTTCTAATGTTCATACTAAAGGTCCGTATCTTTACATTGTCCACTATCATTTGAAGATAAGCGACATGTTTTTCCACCAAGTTAAAATCACGATGGGATAGTCCATAAAGCAACATATTTTCTACAGCGACTTGTGCATCACTTGGACTGCCTTGTTGGAAAGCAAATATCGTACCAAAATTACGGAATAAAGTTCCAATGTCTTGATCTTGAAGTTGTGATTTTAACGCTGAATTTGCCAAGATAAAAGGTACATGGTATTTTCTGGCTTCATTTAATACAAACTCAATATTGTCCAGTGCTGCATTCATGTACAAACTAGCATCATCCACGATAAGAGGGTGCAACGGCATATGTTCATTAGCTCCAAATTCTTTGGCGCGTGTAACCATTGCTTGACGAAATAGAACAAAACAAGCAGTTCCAAAAAAGGTACGTTCATAAGCTGGACAGGCGGATATATCTAAAATAACGATGTGACCTTCATCTAAAGCTTCACGCCATTTAATATAATTGGATTTCTTATTCATCAGAATTCCAGAATAAGATAAGAGCATTCCTCTAAAACGAGCTAATGTGGAGCTGAGTACAAATTCTTTTCGCCAATCAATTCGCTTTGTGTCACGCAGGTTTCTCATGAGACTTCGAATAAGTGTCGCTTGTTCTGGATCATTTTCATCTAACAGACAGATGACTCGTTTGCAGAACTCTTCATCTTCGATAACCTTTAATAAGTTTTCTAAGGTTGCCATGCCAACTTTTAATAGAGCAAGGCTTGATACAAGAAATATTTCTTGCATCATAGGGTTCCAACTACCTGTAACCCGTCGAATGATTTCCGAAATGAGATTTGCTTTTCGGTTATCACTTGCAGGGAAATCCATATCATATGGATTGAATGGAGTTCTTGTACGAAACCGGACTACACGAACCAAATGATGCCATTTAGGTGGAATTTGTTCTAATAATTGATCAGACAATGTCCCCTGTGTATCAATTAAGGTTAAACCGTGTTTATTTTCCTCTGTTTTTAATTTTAGAAAATCAGAAAGCATGTTTACGATGAGGGTACTCTTTCCCGTCTTAGGACCTCCGACAATCGATACATGATTTTTTAGATCTTCTACAGGCAGGTAGACCGGTGCCTTGTTGATGTTTCTGTTATTATGACCAACCAATATAGTAGGGTCAGGGCGATTAGCTAAATTTCGCACCTCAACAGGAATGAGCACTCTTCTACCTTTAATTTTTACAAATTTTGTTGTACCTGCAATACTGGGCAGTCGTGTAAGACCAGCAAGCTCTGGAGTGCCAAGCACAACTTTGTTTTCTGGTTTGCGAAAAGAGAATATACGTTTATTCCATTCATAACGGAACATCGGACGGACAATTTGCCACCACTCACGAGATTGAAATCGATTTAACTCTTTTGAGTTCATATAGCTCAATGTACGTGCAGTTTGGTCTGTCAGTTCAAATGCTCGCTCATAAGATTGTGCTGTTGCAGCAATGCGAATAGATACTTCCGCTTGTGCTTGGGCGCTTTTTGTTTTTATAGCATTCAGATACATTTCCGTTTCTTTTCTAGTTGCAGTTTTATCTCGACTAACTTCTCGAATCGCTCTCTGGAATGCCTTATCAGTTTGGTGATGAAAAATAGGCCTGATTAAAAATTGTAGACCAACTTGTTCGCCTTCCTCTACATTGCTAAGAAACTCGAGAAGTGCAGATTGAGTATCGATTGTGCTCTTTTCATAAATGCGCATCGGCACAGTAAAATCACGTTCTAATTGAAGCTTTAAACCTGCATGAGGTAAAGAAAAATCCATCTTCGGTGTATCTGCTAGGGTGAAATTAAGTTCAGGACTCCAAGTATACATCCGGTTCCAAAATTCGTTTCCCCACTGTAGATTTGGTGCCCAAAAAAAGTACCTGGTTTGTGTATCATCAGCATATATTTCCCAAGAAATCCAAGGTTCAATCATACGAAAGGGAAAGCGTCGGTACCACTTCCACTTCATATAATCGATGTAGTCATTAAGGGATTTCTGTGTATTTGCATAATTCGGCCTTGAGCCTATAAGTGTTTCTATTTCATACGTAACCCCTTCAGGGATGAGAAAAGGTAAGAAGTGAAACCTCTTCAAGATTATCTGCTCCTTTCCCTTACGATGGGATGTAAGGCTAGTCTATTTTCTAATAGGATGGGTAAACCTATCAACTTCAATTGATCGAGAAGTGGTCAGATTTTCTTTAAATTTATCATAATAGTGCAGAAAACGATAGTAAAAACAGAATCATAAAAATGAAGTCCTTATTTACATTAGGGCTTCTTTTTTTGAAACAGCAAATAGAGCGGCATTGGTTCTTCATATTTCAAGTGGGGTGTTATTTTAATATAGCAGTAGTTTTTATACTGCATTAGCCTACCTTTGTAACCTTTATCCTCTTATCTTGTACTTGGAACAGTACACAACAACAGATTGAAATTAATAAAAATAAGTATTCACAAGTAATCATTTTTACTTTATAATAATTATCATAAAGTTGCGGGTGGGCAAAAATGAAAATCATTCTCATTACATCGTCCTTTTGCCCAAAAGGTAGAAATAAAATTCGCTAATAATGGTGGTGAAGATCATGGAATTAGTGACATATCAAATAGATAAAAAAAGTAAAGAATCAATGGAACCTACAAAAAAAATAGATCAATATTTGGAATTTGTTTTTGCCATCTCAAGTGGATTGTTAACATTTGTCGCGTTTTTACTGGAAAAATCAAGTTTTCATTATGCAGTTACTTTTTATGCTATGGCATTTCTTATTGGGGGATATGTAAAAGCAAAAGAAGGACTTGTGGAGTTATGGAAAGAACGTGAATTCGGTGTGGATTTACTTATGATGGTAGCTGCAATTGGCGCAGCATCAATCGGATATTGGTTGGAAGGAGCACTACTCATCTTTATATTTTCCTTAAGTGGAGCACTAGAGACATATACAATGGCTCGAAGTGAACGAGATCTATCTAAGCTGCTCAGTCTACAACCTGAAGTTGCGACAATCGTTTTCTCAGATGGTTCGGAGGCTGAAGTTCCAGTCTCACAGCTAAAAGTGGATGATGTTGTCGTTGTAAGACCTGGTGGGAGAATTCCAGTAGATGGGGTTGTGTTAGAAGGATCTTCAGAAGTTGATCAAGCAAGCATTACAGGAGAATCAATTCCAGTAGCAAAAGTCATGAACGATGAAGTATACGCCGGGACTATGAACAGCACTGGTTCACTTTTCATTAAAGTTACAGTTTCTAATGAAAATAGTTTATTCGCAAAGATCGTAAACATGGTAGATCAAGCTAGAGAAGAGGTACCAGAGTCTCAACTAAAAATAGAACGTTTAGAAAAAACATATGCAAAAGTAATTTTACTGGTAACGTCTATTTTATTATTTGCTCCTCACTTTATTGTTAGCTGGAGTTGGTCAGAGACTTTCTATCGGGCAATGGTCTTTCTAGTTGTAGCTTCTCCATGTGCTTTGGTTGCATCCATTATGCCTGCCATTTTGTCTGCAATGTCAAATGGATCGCGAAAAGGAATTTTGTTTAAAAATGGGATGCAACTCGAAATCTTGTCTGAGATAAATGTTGTAGCTTTTGATAAAACAGGTACTTTGACAGAAGGAAAACCGAAAGTAACCGATATTGTACCGTTTGTGGAATTGGAAGAAATGAAATTACTACAAGCTGTAGCTTCTATAGAGTGGTTGTCTGAACATCCGATTGCAAAAGCAATCGTTTCCCATGCAAAATGCAAAGGGATAGATCGTACGAAACCAGAGATGCTCCAAGCGGAAACTGGTTATGGTGTCAAAGCAAATTACCGTGGAGAAGAGTGGAGAATCGGTAAACCAGAATGGTTTTTCCTGACGAGTGAAAGGCAGAGATCAGTTCAAGAATTGGAAGCTCAAGGAAAAACAGTTGTGATCATAGAAAGGAAAAAAGAAGTAATCGGTGCTATTGCGTTAAAAGATACAATAAGAAATGATGCTAAATCTCTGATTCAATCACTGCATAAATTAGGAATTCATACAGTAATGTTGACAGGTGACCAAAGACGAACAGCAGAAGTTATTGCAGATGAATTAGGAATTAAGGAGTACTACAGTGGTTTACTGCCTCAAGACAAGGTTAATAAGGTAAGAGAATTAAGGGAAACTCATGGTAAAATTGCAATGGTAGGGGATGGCGTAAACGATGCTCCAGCATTGAGTCAAGCAAGTATGGGTATTGCGATGGGGGCAGGAGGAAGTGATATTGCTCTAGAGACTGCTGATGTTGTCCTGATGAATGATAAGCTTTCACGAATTACTACAGCTGTCAGTTTATCCAAGAGAATGAAGCGGATTGTGCAGCAGAATCTTATTTTTGCAGCAACCGTTATCTTACTCCTCTTGCTCTCTAATTTTACGGAGTTGATCAATTTGCCTTTGGGAGTAGTTGGACATGAAGGTAGTACGATTTTGGTTATTTTAAATGGATTGCGTTTATTACGGTAAAAGAGGATTTGCTTTCTTTGTTTATAAAAAAAGAAGCAAGAAGGTAAAGCGAAGCCTTATCTTGAATAAGATAGAACACCAAAAATAGATATGTGCAGGAGTAGGCTCTCTAACCCTACTCTTTTTTTTGTCTGGAAACGGAGGAGGTAATGAGAAGACTATGTATTGTGGGTTCACCGGGTTCTGGCAAGTCGACTTTAGCAAAAAAATTAGGTTGTCTATTAGAGATAGAAGTTATTCATTTGGACAAACTTTTTTGGAAACCTGGTTGGAATGCTGTTTCAACTGAAGAATTAGCAAGATTGCAAGAAAAATATTTGCAAAAAGACAGCTGGATAATAGATGGTTCTTACACTAGTGTCTGGAAACAAAGGCTTGAAAGGGCAGACACGATCATTTTTTTAGATATTTCGCGGTGGATTTGTCTTTATCGTGTATTCAAACGTTACGTTTTAACTTGTAATCAAACAAGATCGGATATGGGCAGCGGTTGTCTAGAGAAGATCGATTTTGCTTTTTTGTTGTATGTTTGGAGATACCCAGCACACCGTAGAAACAAAGTATTGGCGATGACACAGAAATATACCACTCAAAAAAATATCATTATCTTACGCAATGGTAAAGAGGTAACGGAGTTTCTGATAAACATAGAGCAAGGCAATCGATAAGATGGATTGCCTTGCTTTAAAAAATAAAAGTTGTTTAAACCGTGACCGTTTTTTCTACTTCTACAATTTCCTTCGCATGTTGTTCTAAAACATTAGCAACAGCTATTCCTTGATTTGGTTCTGTTTTAGCGATAATGCGGATATAATTTTCTGCTTTGTTTGGTGTATGTACATCAAGTACAGCAGGTCCTTCCACTATTTGTGGCATATCTGTTTTTAGTTGGTTCAATTTTGCTTGGAGTTCTGATATGTAAGGGAGCATATCTTGTCCATTGTTATAAGGAATTTTCACATTGACGATCGTATTGGAAGTACCTTTTGAATGGTTGGTCAGTGATTTTAACTCGCGATTTGGTATAAAGTGAAGGTCTCCATTAAGATCACGAATTTTTAAAACACGTAGCCCTGTCTGTTCTACTACACCAGAAAATCCGTTAACGGTGATGTGATCATTTACATTTACTTGGTCTTCCATCAAGATAAAGAAACCTGTTACAATATCACTTACAAGACCTTGTGCACCAAAACCAATAGCTAAGCCAATAATTCCGGCGCTGGCGATGAGTCCTGTTGCATTGATACCAAACTGATCCAGTAATGCAACTATCGCTACAAAGAAAAGGACATATCCAATAAAATTGCTGGCTAAACTGGCTAGCGTTTGTAGGCGAGGAATTTCTTTTTTTCTTCCAACGATAAAACGATAAATAATTCCTTTGATAATCAAAAAGGCTATGTAGGTAATAGCAATAATAACAAGACAACTGATGATGACCTCAGAAACATGAGCCCAATTGATATTAAAGTTCCAATTCATAATATCTTCCTTTCTTGTTAGGATAAATAATGGGAGTAGGTATAATATAGCATATTTAAAAATAAAACATATAAGAAAATTCAATCAAAGATAAAAATGTTTGCTAGATAATTTTCTTTTGAAAAGGGATTGACACAGTGGATATTATATCGTATCATAGTTTTTGTCGCTGAGCCGAAGTGGCGGAACTGGCAGACGCGCACGACTCAAAATCGTGTTCCTATGGAGTGTGGGTTCGAGTCCCACCTTCGGTACCACCAAAATTGCATATCGGGGTGTAGCTCAGTTTGGCCAGAGCACTCGCTTTGGGAGCGAGGGGTCGCAGGTTCGAATCCTGTCACCCCGACCACACAATTTAGGTGTAAGATAGAAAAAGACATGTTAGAGAAAAAATCTAATATGTCTTTTTCTTTTGATAGGGAGGAAATGAATTGAAAGAAGTTACAGTCTATACGGATGGAGCATGTTCTGGAAATCCAGGTCCAGGTGGATGGGCAGCTATTTTGATATATGGCGATCAAATGAAAGAAATCTCTGGCGGAGAGCTGAAGACAACTAATAATCGAATGGAACTAATGGCTGTTATCCGATCGTTAAAAATATTAAAGCAAACTTGTAGAGTAAAAGTTTATTCAGACAGTGCTTATATTGTCAACTGCTTTCATGAAAAGTGGTATGTGAAATGGGAAAGGTCAGGTTTTAAGAAAAACGAAGACTTATGGAGAGAGTTACTAACATTATATCGAAAACATGATGTGGAGTTTATAAAAGTAAAAGGACATAGTACTGTGGAGCTAAACAACCGTTGTGATGAATTAGCTCGAGCAGCTGTTCCAAAATAAGAAGGGAGGTAGGACGATGGATGGATCGCAATTGAAAGAGAAACTAATGGAGAAAGCTAAGCAATTAGGAATCGATAAAATTGGTTTTGCATCTGCTGATCCCTTCTTAGAATTGAAAGAAAGATTGCGTGAACAACAAGAGCGTGGATTTGCTTCAGGCTTTGAAGAAAAAGATATTGAACTTCGTACGCATCCAGAAAAGCTAATGCCAACGGTAAAAACCATAATTGCGATCGCCATCGCTTATCCTGCCAAACTTTCAAATCCTCCAAAATCAGAACTTGGAAATTACAGAGGAATCTTTTGTCGAGCTTCTTGGGGTACGGATTACCATCAAGTCCTAAAACAAAAGTTGGATGATCTTGCCGTTTATCTACATTCACTTATTCCAAATGCTACTATTCAATCCATGGTCGACACCGGGGCTTTAAGTGATCGAGCAGTTGCAGAACGTGCAGGAATTGGCTGGAGCGGCAAAAATACTTCTATTATTACAGAGGAATTTGGTTCTTGGGTGTACCTAGGAGAGATGTTGGTAGATGTGTATGTTCCACCAGATGAACCGATTGAAGATGGTTGTGGGGAATGCACGTTATGTATGACAGCTTGTCCAACTGGAGCTTTGGTAGAACCAGGTAGATTGGATGCACAATCCTGTATTGCCTATCTGACACAAACGAAGACGATGATTCCTGAAAAATATCGAGATAAAATTGGTAATCGCCTGTATGGCTGTGATACATGTCAAACGGTGTGCCCGAAAAATAGAAAGCGATATTTTGATCATCATGAAGCATTGAAACCAGATAGAGAAAAAGTAAAGCCTTTGTTGAAACCACTGTTAAAACTTAGTAATCGACAATTTAAAGATCAGTATGGAAGTATGTCTGGTTCTTGGAGGGGGAAAAATCCAATCCAGCGAAATGCAATTATTGCCTTAGCTCATTTTAAAGATAAATCTGTAGTTACCCAGTTGACTTCCATGCTTCAACAAGATGCTCGTCCGATGATTAGAGGGACCATAGTATGGGCACTTGGGAAAATTGGCGGAGAGGAAGCAGAAAAAAGTTTGCAAAAGGCAATTTCTATCGAAGGCGATGCAATGGTTAAAAACGAGATAGAGTCAGCGCTCTATAAATTAAAAAAGAGCAAATAAAAACCAATCTCTTATTTTTCTATAGAGGATTGGTTTTTTATTTTGGAAATAATCCTGATTGGAGTAATATTATGATACATTACCATAATCCTATTTTTCCGTTAAGTAAAAATTTTTGGTTTGACACTCCACACGGCTAAAACCGTTGGATTCTTGGGACGATAGCCTCATGACTATTTCATTACCAAGCTAACCCCGTGTGCCCCACGGTTTACGTATGTTAATTTCTTATTGCCGCGAACAACTTGGTTTTCGTCTTCTGCGATTAGACATATATTACTATGCGAATACTCGTTTGTAAATTACTTTCTTCAAAGGTTGGATTGGTGAAAGAAAATCCCTTCCCTTGTCCAACGCTCGTTTTCATCCCACGATTTAAACCGTGGGTTCTCTCGCTCACAATGCTATAATAATAATCAGCAATTCAATTTATTTTGAGTAAATGAAATATGATTTCACCAAACAACAAAGGAGCAGACAACATGACTACTTCAACCCCAAAAAATTCCCAAAAAGTCATACATCCAAAAGGACCAAAGGGGTTCGGTCTTCTTTCTTCTCTTCCTCGGTTAGCCAAAGATCCTTTTGGTTATTGCATGAGTGAGGCAGCAAAAAGTGATGGTCTTGTACGCCTCGGTTCTGGTCCAGCCCGTGCATATTTAGTAAGTCATCCAGATTATGTTCATCATATCCTGATTGAGAACGCTTCCAATTACATAAAAGGGAGTATTATGGATGGTATCAGGTTTGCTTTAGGTAATGGGTTATTTACAGCAGAAGGGGATCACTGGAAACGACAAAGGAAATTAATGCAGCCAGCTTTTCATCCGGGCCAAATTGAAAAGGTAGCATCTATCGTAAATGAAGAAATCAAAGAAGCAGCACAAAGATGGGAAAAATGTTCAGAAGAAAATTTGCCATTGGATATGCTTCAAGATGCAACACAAACGAATGTACAAGTGGTACTTAAATCATTACTTGGCACATCTATTAATTCAGAGCAGACCCGAAAGCTAGTGGAATTGACAAACGCTGTTTTTCAAGGGATGACAAAGAGAGTTTGGACATTTTTTGTCCCGAGTTGGCTTCCTACACCTGGGAAATCTGCCTACCGACAGGCAATTGTTCAATTGGATCAAGAAATTTATTCGATTATCAATCAGCGAAGACAATCGAGTGAGTCAGGAAAAGATGATTTACTGAATGTTTTATTAGAAGCGAAAGATGAAGATGGACAATATATGACAGACAAACAAATAAGGGATGAGGTTTTTACTATCTTCCTAGCAGGGTATGAGTCTACAGCAAGCAGTGTGACATGGGCTGCTTATTTGCTCAGCCAAAACCCAATCATTGCGGACCGGGTCTACGAGGAAGCAAATAAGGTATTAAAAGATCGGATGCCCGAATACATGGATTTGAAGGAATTGAAATATGCTCGAATGGTATTGAATGAGACATTGCGATTATACCCAGCTTTTCCGATGTATTTTCGTACTTCAGTAGAAGAGGATACAATAGGAAACTATGTCATACATGGAAATTCGGCTGTCATTTTAAGTCCTTTTGCAACTCACCATGATTCTCGATTTTGGCCAGATCCAGAAAAATTTGATCCAGACAGATTTTTACCTGAGCGTTTTGATCATACTGCACGCAAAGCCTATTACCCATTTGGAAAAGGCCAGCGATTATGTATTGGACAAGATATGTCATTGGCAACTGCCCTCATCATGATGGTTGCATTTGTGCAAAAGTATGAATTCACGCTTGTCCCTAACAAAAATGTAAGTCCTCGTTATGCGATGACTTATCAACCTGCTGAGATGCCTTTATATTTGAAAAAAAGAAACAATATTTAGGATCAGAATAATCAATATTCACATTGTTTCTGTGAATGTACTTTTTTAGTGACCACATTCCACCCTCTACATATAGATGAATAGTGGAGGGGAGAAGCTATGTATAATCGTGAACGAGCAGTTACTTATGCAAATACTTATTGGAACTCGCATAACCCGGCATTTCGTTACTTTTCGATTAATGACTGTACAAATTTCATTTCTCAGTGTTTACATGCAGGGGGATATCCTATGGTTGGCGGTAGTGACCGTGGCCGAGGCTGGTGGTACCGCAAAGGACACCCTGATAACTGGAGTTACAGCTGGGCAGTTGCCCATAGTTTACATGGATTTTTGCGCAGTCGGGCACAGAGGGTTTCTCGAGTAGAAGAGTTACAAATCGGAGATGTTATCTGCTATGACTTTGAAGGCGATGGCAGATGGAATCATAATACCATTGTGACGTATAAAGATGAAAATGGTCAAGCGTATGTTAATGCCCATACGAACAATAGCCAAAATCGTTACTGGCAATATCAAGATTCAGCAGCATGGACTCCAAATATTCGATATGATTTTTTTCACATCCGCTAAACCTACAATGCAGTGCTTGTAGGTTTTTTTGATCGACGCATAAGGTAATGGTCAATTAGGGTAGCAATTCCATTTGCATCATTGGAAGGAACTTCATGAGTGGCGTGTTTTTTAGCTAAAGGGTGAGCATTACGAACTGCCGCTGCTAAGGATGCAATTTGAAACATGGAAATATCATTGCAATGATCACCAATAACAGCAGTTTGATCCATAGTGAAATTTATCAATTGCAGCACTTTTTGAAGAGCTCTTCCTTTAGAGGCATGGCTCGGCAATATTTCAAAATATTCATCCGCTGTTTGGGTAAATTCTACATAATTAGCAAGTGGATGCGTATGTGACCATTCTTTCAGCATATCGATTTCTTCACATGTTCCGATGAGCTGAATTTTAAAAATAGGTTCAAGTAGCTTTAACCCCGGAGGAAATAATCGAATACGTATAGGGAGCTGATCCAGTACTTCTCTGGTGGATATACGCATTCTTCGCACATACATACTTGTAGGGCTGTAGAGGAGGATATCTGCTGTTATTGGTAGCTTTCGAATATCCTGTAATAAAGTTTCCAATAGATCCGCAGGTAACGTGTATAAGGGAATAATACGATCTTCCAAGGGTAAATAGATAGCTGCCCCATTATAAATAATGACAGGTTCTTCTACTTGGAGTTCCTCCAAATATATTTTACATTCTGCTAAACTTCTACCAGTGGCAATGGAAAATCTTCCTCCATCACTCCGGAAATCGTTTATCCTTTTTTTTACTATATGAGGTATTTGATTGGCGGAATTTAATAATGTTCCATCTAAATCGGTCACTAATAGAGGGTATAATGGGTACATAACGATCAACCTCACAATTCGTATGTTAGAATGGATCTGCGTTTTGTGGTAATAATCGTATGACTAAAAAAAGAAACATGCCGATGAGAGAGACAATCCCAAACAATAGATAGACATAGTGGATATTGCTATGTTCCAATACAATCCCACCTAACAAGGTAAAAAACCAGTTCCCAAGACCAAGACCTACTCCGCTATAAATTCCTACAGCAGTTGTTTGAAATGATTTGGGTGTAAGAGATTGTACATATTGGAGAGATACAGGGATGAATATTCCCAAAGAGAAGCCTTGAGCGATGTTGATAAGGTAAATAAAATTTGTAGAAGAGTGATAAAAAAATAACAAATATTGAATAGCTGAAACGAAGGAAGCTACAAATAAAATCGTAGCAATATTTATGTGTTTTAGTAGTTTTCCGGCGAGATTCATAAAAGGAACTTCACTGCCTACACTGATCAGAAAGCTGATGCCCAACCCTGAAATTGTTCCTCCTAAACTGATGTATAAAAGTCCATAAAAAGAATTATTAGACAGCATGGTTCCATAAACCAGAAAGCATGCGAGAAGAAAGAGTAAAAATCTTTTATGGGTCATCAATTTTTTTATATGTCTTAGTGAGGGCTTGCTTTGCGTAATCTGTGATGGCTGAGATGGTAGTTTCCAAGCATAAAAAGCAGATAAGACTAAAAACAGGGAGAAGGTGTAAAAAATAATTTTAAGAGAATACAATTGGGCTAATTGCCCTAATGCCCAAATAGACAAACCATACCCAACAGCACCCCATAAACGAAAGTTACCAAAAGATAAATTGAATTTTTCAGTGTAACTTAAAATGATACTGGTAGATACTGGCTCAATTGCAGCTTGCAAAAAAGCAAGACAGATGGATAATAAAAGAAATAGAGAGAATCCACTAAGCATTGGGAATAAGAGCCCTAATCCAGCTGATAATAGGATAGTAATGATCAAAATCAAATGAAAACGTTTGGTTATGTCTGCTACATACCCCCAAAGAGGTTGGACAAAGAGTACAATAAGAGGATTGATGGATGCAATTATACCGATTTGTGATCCAGTAAATTGTAGATCTTGTAAATATAAACTAAAAAGAGGTGCAAAAGCCCCTAACGCGATAAAATACGTCAAAAAGAAACTAGAAATAATATAATTATTTTTTTTGGTTGAGGAATAAATCAAAGGATAACTCCTTTTTCGTTTCTTTCATTATAAAATGATAATTTTTATATTGAAAGTGTAAAATAATACATTAATTTCTAATGATAAATGACAGGAGAATTAAATATGCCTTTTCATATTGTATTAGTTGAACCTGAGATTCCTCCTAATACTGGAAATGTTGTTCGTACATGTTCGGTAACCGGAGCAAAATTGCACTTGGTAAAACCTCTTGGCTTTGCCATTGATGATACACAATTAAAGCGAGCTGGTTTAGATTACTGGCATGATTTAGATATTCAAATGTATGATTCTTTTCAAGAACTTCGCGAAAAGTATCCCGACCGCCGCTTTTTTTGTGCTACAACGAAAGCCAAACAGTCTTATACATCGTTTTCCTATCAAGAAGGTGATTTTTTTGTGTTTGGAAAAGAAACAAAAGGGTTAGATGCTTCCATCCTAGAAGCAAACAAAGACAGTTTGATCCGTGTTCCTATGATGCCAAAAGTAAGATCCCTTAATTTGGCAAACTCAGTAGCTATTGTGCTTTATGAAGGGTTACGTCAGCTCGATTTCCCAGGTTTGAAGTAGGAGAAATGGATATAAAGATCAGCCTAATATGCGAAAACAACAGCAAATTAGGCTTTCTTGATGTATAATGAATAGTAGAGAATAGAATTTCAAATTCATTCTTATGAATTAATGGCTTGTACAGTGGATTTTCTCTCATTTGCCTAGGAAATTTGGATATATTACTAACTCCCATTTTTCTAAAAGTTTAAAACTTATCGTATCCTTTTGCTATAGAAAAGCATATAGTAATATACACTTTTTCTCTATTTATAGGTTTTAAAGTAGGGGTATTGGTGGAATACGATAATAAACGGTTAAGCAAGTGAAGCTGGTTCTTACCGGAGAGGAGGCTTCCATTGGACATCTTAAAACGTATTTCCGACTACCGTGAAAATGAGTTGAATTTCCTGTGGGAAGGTACGTTTGCTGACTATCTGCAAATTGTGAAGGAATATCCGCAAGTGGCTGAGACTGCACATTCACGTGTTTACAATATGATCAAAAGCCACGGTGTAAAGACACATGCAGATGGTAGAAAAACGTATTTGTTTTTTAGTGAGGAGCTCTTTGGTCTCAATCATTCAATCGAGCGATTGGTAGAGGAGTACTTTCACTCAGCAGCACGTAGGTTAGACGTGAGAAAAAGAATTCTTCTCTTGATGGGGCCAGTAAGTGGAGGTAAATCAACAATTGTTGCCATGTTGAAGAAGGGATTAGAACAGTATTCTCGTACGGACGAAGGAGCGCTATATGCGATCAAAGGTTGTCCGATGCAAGAAGACCCACTAAACCTAATTCCAAGAGAGTTAAGAGCCGAAGCTGAAAAAGAGCTAGGGGTTCGCATTGAGGGTAACTTATGTCCATCTTGTCGTTTCCGTCTGAAAGAAGAGTTTGGTGGTCGTATTGAAAATATGACTATCGAGCGTATTTTACTCTCAGAAGATGAGCGGCAAGGAATTGGTACTTTTAGTCCCTCTGATCCAAAATCTCAAGACATTGCTGATTTGACTGGTAGTATTGATTTTGCGACTATTACTGACTACGGTTCAGAATCAGACCCGAGAGCTTACCGTTTTGATGGAGAACTAAATAAAGCAAATCGTGGATTGATGGAGTTCCAAGAAATGTTGAAATGTGACGAGAAGTTCTTATGGAACTTATTGTCTCTCACACAAGAAGGTAACTTCAAAGCAGGACGATTTGCCCTGATTTCTGCAGATGAGCTAATTGTTGCTCATACTAACGAATCCGAATACAAATCTTTTATTGCAAACAAGAAGAACGAGGCATTGCAGTCTCGGATGATCGTAATGCCGATACCATACAATCTGCAAGTAACAGCAGAAGAACGTATTTATGAAAAGTTAATCAAACAAAGTGACCTGTCCCATATCCACATTGCACCACATTCTTTCAGAGCTGCCGCTATTTTTTCAATCTTGACCCGTCTTAAAGATTCCAAAAAACAAGGTGTAGATCTACTCAAAAAGTTGAGACTCTATGATGGTGAGGCTGTCGAGGGTATGAAAGATATCGATGTCCAAGAACTGCAAAATGAGTTCTTAGACGAAGGTATGTCAGGTATTGACCCTCGTTATGTCATCAATCGGATATCCAGTGCCTTGATTCGTACTGATCAAGATTACATCAATGCATTAGATATCTTACGGTCACTAAAAGATGGACTAGATCAACATCCTTCGATCACAGCCGAACAGCGTGAGAAATATTTGCATTTTATTTCAGTAGCTCGAAAAGAGTACGATGAAATTGCAAAAAAAGAAGTTCAAAAAGCATTTGTTTACTCTTATGAAGAATCTGCCAAAACATTGATGGATAATTATTTGGACAATGTGGAGGCATATTGTAACTGGGGCAAAATTCGTGATCCACTTACTGGAGAAGAAATGGAACCAGATGAGAAATTGATGCGCTCGATAGAAGAGCAGATCGGTATCTCAGAAAATGCTAAAAAAGCATTCCGAGAAGAGATTCTCATCCGTATCTCTGCATTTGCAAGAAAAGGAAAGCGCTTCGATTACAACAGTCATGAACGTTTACGCGAAGCAATCCAGAAAAAACTGTTTGCTGATTTAAAAGATGTAGTGAAAATAACTACTTCTACAAAAACACCTGATGAAATACAACTGAAAAAAATGAATGAAGTTATTTCCCGATTGGTAGAAGATTATGGCTATACTCCTTCCAGTGCGAACGGACTACTGCGTTATGTAGGAAGTTTACTCAATCGATAACCTAACAAGGCGGGAGGTGAACCGAAAAATGAAGAATCCCCTGTTTATTGTGTCAGAGGAAGATTGGTCCCTCCATCGCAAAGGCTATCAAGATCAGCTGCGCCATCAAGAAAAAGTCAAAGAAGCAATTAAGAAAAACTTGCCTGATCTGGTGAGTGAAGAGAGTATTATTATGTCAGATGGAAAACAGATGGTAAAGATTCCTATCCGTTCCATTGAGGAATATCGCATTCGCTACAACTTTAACAAAGGAAAACAAGTAGGTCAGGGAGATGGCGACAGTCAAGTAGGTGATGTGGTAGCTAGAGATCCTTCCGGCTCACCTGCTAAGGGGAAAGGCAAAGGTGCGGGGGACCAAGCAGGTGATGATTACTTTGAAGCTGAAGTTTCCATCGATGAATTGGAGAATATTTTGTTCTCTGAAATGGAACTTCCCAATTTGGAACGCAAAGAACAAGAAGATATTCAAATCGAGGAGATTCGTTTCACCGATATCCGCAAAAAAGGTTTGATGGGCAATATTGACAAAAAGCGTACGCTATTGGAAGCCATTAAACGAAATGCATTAGCAGGTTCGAGGGAAAAGACGCGAATCTCGATCGATGATCTTCGTTTTAAAACATGGGAAGAAAAAGTTCAGCCTCATTCCAACGCCGTTGTGATCGCGATGATGGATACTAGTGGCTCAATGGGTATCTTTGAAAAATATATTGCGCGAAGTTTCTTTTTCTGGATGGTACGCTTTTTGCGTACCAAGTATGAAAATGTAGAAATCGTGTTTATTGCACATCACACGGAAGCAAAAGAAGTAACAGAAGACCTGTTCTTTACCAAAGGAGAAAGTGGTGGAACCATCTGTTCCTCTGCTTATAGAAAAGCTATCGAGATAATCGATAGTCGTTATCCTACCAATCGTTACAACATTTATCCCTTTCACTTTTCCGATGGGGACAATTTGACCTCTGACAACGAAAGATGCGTGGGTTTAGTCAAAGCTTTGATGGAGAGAAGTAACATGTTTGGCTATGGTGAAGTAAACCAATACAACCGCCACAGCACACTAATGACGGCCTATCGTAATTTGGTAGATCCAAAATTTATGCACTTTGTAATTCGAGAAAAAAGCCAAGTGTACCATGCATTGAAGCACTTTTTTCAGGAGAAAGAAGTGGTGTAAAAGAAGATCGCCTTCTCATTTGAATTTGAGGAGGCGATTTTTTTATCATTTACAGATGAAACAAAAGAACGGTCCTTTTGTCTCATCTGTTAGCTCAACTCTACTGTCATAAATAAATATTATTTACCGTTTATGTCCTTTTCCCTTTACGAAATCTATTTTTTATTTCAGAGATAAATTTCGATATAATGTAACTATTGACACAAATAGGTAGGGATTCATGATTAAAAGTAATTTTCTCTTCCTTTCGAATAAATGGAATATTCTTGCTCATTTAGGGTTGACAGCTGAACGAAATGTGTTCATTGATCCCAATGCAACCACAAATGGCTTCATTTAGAGAAAATATGAAGAATTGATGGGTGAGGGGTGGTAACTGTGGAAAGAAAGGAAGCACAACAAATAGGAAAATTATTAGCGGAATATTTCGTTTATTCTTGTGGTGAAGGGGAACACTACATTGCCCTGATCGACCGGCTGCGCGCTGCCAATACCCGATCCAGCATCATCGAAGTGATCTATGTCCTGATTTGTTATGGAACTGCACATCTCAAATTCGAATTAGAAGACTTACAGGAACCAAAGTTAAAGCATTTATACCCATTTATCCAAACAAAAAGCAGGGAAGAGGTCACCCATTTTCACTCTTCCCTTAGTATGCATATCTGGAAGTATGAGGTGGAGAAGATACGGGAGCAGGATCGTTATTTGTTGGAGTTATTGAGTTGATGTATATGAGAACTGTTCCTGTGGTTTTCTTTACGGGTGTAATTATTCTGCTAAATATACAAGTAGTGGATTTATTTAGAGGAACTATCCCATAATTAATTCACTCTTTTTAGACTCTTTTTCACTTATAGAATTTAATCCAAAAGCAGTAAGGATAACTTCACTCCATTTTTTGGGGATATCTTCCCAACAATTCCATTTTGAAGTCACTTTATGAACCTGAAAAGGCTTGTTAGAACTGAGTGGCTCATAACCCAAACATTGTTCCAGACACTCTTCTAATAAGGAGATTGAATCAGGATTGTCAACTGCTTTCAATATAAAATCGTTGAAACTTTCAGCCTTTACCTTTCTTTTATCTTTGTCTCTGTCATGTATGACGTAAAATGATATATCTAAGGCTTTTAAATATTTGACAAGAGGGATGATTGTTGCTTTTCCTCGTGCATTCACCACTTGAATTTTGGATAATACATACTTTTTTTGTTCTTCAGGGAGATGTTTGATCGTATTTTTAATGGCGATAATTTCCGAATCTCCTTCAACAATTACACAGTGCTCTGCAAAAAACACTTGAGATAGTTCGTTATCAAATGTCTTAATCATTTTGAGATGTTCTTTCTCATCACTCTGTAGAATTTCAGTTGCTTCTGACAACCCGTAATTGATTGCAAAACTGTATCCGTTATCATTTAAATTAAGTCTGGTCAAACTTTGCCAATCTTTAGACAAGTCGACCATCCATGGTGAATGGGTTGTACAAATAATCTGGTCAGATCTACCTAGGGAATAAAGAGTATCTTTTAACAAGTTTGCTGCTGCAGGATGTAAATAAATTTCAGGTTCTTCAAATGCAATAAGAAGAGGCCTTGTTTTAAATTCTTTATTTATTTGAGAGTGATATCGTAACATAGAAAAGATACCAGTTCGAATTAGTCCTGTTCCTTGTCGAGATGCATTCGTTTCTACATTCGAGAACATTTCCACTTTGTATTGTGGTTTCAGCACAGAAGCTAGGTCTTGAAGCGACGGTTGTATAGTTATCCCACATTCTGGGAAAACACTGCTGATCACATCATTAACATTGTTACAGATCTCATCTATCATAGATCCGTTTATACCAGGTGACATCTCTTTTTGTAGTTCATATAGTTTCAATTGTATTTCAGAAGCTAATTTACTACGTTTTAGTAAATCTCCAAATAGAAGATTCAAACATTCCCCTAGTTTTG
Organism: Shimazuella sp. NTD250; assembly: GCF_059510375.1. Taxonomy (NCBI): domain Bacteria; kingdom Bacillati; phylum Bacillota; class Bacilli; order Caryophanales; family Thermoactinomycetaceae; genus Shimazuella; species Shimazuella sp. NTD250. The sequence continues at coordinate 108,332 of NZ_JCAJZS010000006.1, forward strand.
ACTTGGCTCCTTCCGCTTTACCAATATCATCCGCATTTGCAAATGATGGAATATGAACTAAGCGTGGTAACTTTGAAACGATAATACTTGGAAGACCTCCAGGATTTTCAACTTCTCTAAAGTCAGAATCTAAATCCCATTCAATCGCATCCTCAATACATAATTCCCATTCATTTGGTAATTTGTCATTTTTAGGTCTTTTCATATTCAGCAATTCTTTTAGTTTCTCTAGTACGTATCCTTTGTCAATAAGATGTTGCCAAGTAGTTACTTCTTTAAATTCATCAGTTCGATTATGTGTATATTTTTTAGTAAATATTTGGGTCTTCACTTTGTTATCAGAATCGTTAATGGAAAAGCGTTTTATATAAGAAAAACATCCATCTACGACTCTTCCTTTGAAACCTTTACTATTTGCTGTGTCTCTAGGTATATCGGAAAAATAGCCACGTATCTCAATTATATTAGATCTTTTTCCTTCGGATAATATCCTGAAATCTTCTATACATAGATCTTCTTTGTTGGACAGTAGTAATTCGATTGCTCTGATAACCGTTGTTTTACCGACATTATTAGGACCAATAATAAACGACGCTGGACTAAACTGAATATCTGCATATTCGATTTTTCTCAAATTTTCGATTTCAATTCTTGTTAATCTCATGATCAACACTCTCCTATATTTTTGTTCGTACTGATTAAATTGGGACTGTGCTCTATATTATTAAAATTAAGAATAGTGTGTAAAGTAATTAGTATATCTAAAATTTGAATTTTCCAAACTGAATACTATTTTTCAAGCGATATTCTATGTTTTCCTCTCTTTTTCAGAAACCATAATGAAGGTTGTTGTTGTAAAGGCAATAAATTCATTCATGTAACAGTAAAGAAGAACTGTCCTCTGTAACACTTGTAAGTATGGAATCTCCCAGACAAAAAAGCCAACGCTCAGATGAAGTTGAAGCTACTCGTTGCGGGAAATAGAGTGCAGGTAGTCAGGAAAAGAAGTAGAGGAACAATAGTAATGGTGTTTTGTTGTGAATTTTATTATTGGATTACAGAAAATAAAAAAACACCTGCTACCATTGAGTTGCAAGCGGTTTGACAGCGTGATCATCTATATGGTAAACCCGGATAATCAGATCCTTGGAACGTGAATGTCCGAGGTTTTTGACCTTCCTCCTTTTTTAGAGAAGAAGAAATCCAATGTTTGCTGTCTGGGATCTACTCCTCTTTCACGTTGAGGCCGGGGGTCAGAGGCTGGATTCCATTGAAAATAGAAAGTGAATCAGTCAAACGACGGAGGCATTCTGTATCCTAGATATACACAAATAAGTGTGGCTTTTTTCTATGCTCGTTATCTGTAGTGGGCGTCATTTAAAAAAATAGTTTGTTGTTTCTCATATGTACAATAATCGAATAAAAGAAAACTGCATGGTTGGAGTCCTGTTTTTGTTAGAATCCCATTTATGCAGCACAAAGTTAATTATTAGTTTAGTAAAGTGTTACAGATTTACCCAATAAAATTTTTGATTTTCTAATCCAATCTAACTCTTGTTTTTCATGTAATTTATTAATTTATCGATAATACTCAATTCTCTACCTATCACATCATCCAATGCAAACTCATTATAATACTTGATGCTTAGTTCTTTTGTATCAATCACTTGCGAAGTGGAATAATGTTCTTTCTTTCTAGCGTAAAAATAGTTACTTGCTTTTACGTTTAGGCGTTTCTCAAATAATGTTTTATTTCCGAGACGTTCAACATACGTTTGAACTTCTTTCCATGGTTTATCAAATAAAGTAGAATTTTTACCATTTCGAGGTATGATATGTTCGATTTCCAGATTGTTTTCTAAAATCTCTTGTTGTTTAGGATTTAAGATAGCAAGTATGTACAGAATTGTTGTAGTAATCCGCTTATTTTTAGATTTAGTATCGTTGGTTAGTTGTTTTATCTGTTCTCTGATAAATGGCTCTTCATGATCTTGCCATGAAATGCTGTACATCTGAGGTAAGTCATTTACAATTTCAATTGATTTTGCGATGGTCAAAGCATTAATTTTACCACTGGTTTCTTTTGTGAAAATTAATCTAAGTATGGATTGTACCCATGACAGAATGAATTTTCTAAGTTTATGAATGTCTAGATTCTCTCTGTAATGCAAATAGTACACAATAATTGGTGCAACATAATTGTCATTCAAAGCAGTTTTTGCGTTCATAATTAATCTTATATGGCTTTTTATAAAGTAATCCTCAAATGGCGAATACACATTGCTACTCTTATCTTGAATGAATGCAAAAATATCAGCAATTTGGATTAGATTTTGTAATGTATTATTTTGGATGAACTCATCGATACTGTGACGTTTAAAATATCCTTTTAATGCACCACCATATTTTTTCGCGTCGCGATGTCCTGCTTTTGCCATCAAATACGTGTTGTATATGGAAAAAATTAACTCAGGTGAGATGTTTCCATCTTCACAAGTTTCAATAAACACTCCCCAATCTTTGACAAATTCATTTCTGTCTTCATTTGAATTTAATCGTTCATACAGTTCTGCTTTCACAATATCAAGTTCACTTAAGGGAAGTCCTCTTGAATTCAAAGTGGAGAAAATCCGGAGTGACAGTTCAAAAGTATTACATTCAATGGGTAAAATGATGCATTTTTTGAGTAAGAATTCAACGAAGTCTGCAATATAACTAGCATTGGTACTTGTATATTGATCTAGAAAATCATTGAACCGCCTGAAGTTCTCGAAATATCTACTCTGATTATTCTCATATTCTTCTTCGGTGTAATTTCTTCTGAGGATTCTCTCCAAAATGGTATTGTCTTCTTGAATGAGCTCTGATGCTATTACGATGGGCGATTTCTTTTCGTCAATATCACCTGATAATCCCTTTGCTTTAAAAATAGTTGGCAAAACATTATCATATAGTGTAGATTTTGGGTTTAAGTGATTTAATATAGCACGTATAAACAATAGAAGAGTAATGGTTCTTTGTTGACCATCAATGATGTCAGCAAAACTTCTATTTTGGTATGTAACAATGGAGCCTAAAAAATATTCTGTTTCTGGGGCATCTTCAAAAGACTGTTTCACATCTTCCCATAGTTGATCAATTTCATTGATTTCCCAAGCATAAGGTCGTTGATATGGGGGTATTCGATAGATTTTTTCTCCTGTTTCTTTAAAATAGTGGTAGATAGTTGTCTTATTAACCATTAATTCTGCCATTCTGTCACCTGCTTTATTTGTCAAAGAATCAAAATTTTCAATTCCTATTTTATCATGAACTATTTTTTATTCGAATGAGAAATTCTTTTTTTATTTAGATTGAAATAGAATCATCAGTCTAAAAGGTTTATATTGAATGGTTAACAAATAAAATCTGAGACACCTGATTTAATACCGTATTGAAAGGCACTTTCTGTGTATAGATTGACAAACAAGATAGATATGATTCTACTTTAATTATTGGAGTTGAAGAATATAAAATACGAAAGATATAAGAGATGGAATTTTTATAGGAATGAAGAGATTAACCAAAAAGGTAATTAGTGTGCGGGGGAGTGGATCATTATCTAGTATTCAATGCGACAAGGGAACCGTCCCGTTGAATACTGGCCGTTACAACATTTATCCCTTTCATTTTTCCGATGGGGACAATTTGACCTCTGACAACGAAAGATGCGTGGGTTTAGTCAAAGCTTTGATGGAAGCAACATGTTTGGCCATGGTGAAGTAAACCAATACAACCGCCACAGCACACTAATGACGGCCTATCGTAATTTGGTAGATCCAAAATTTATGCACTTTGTAATTCGAGAAAAAAGCCAAGTGTACCATGCATTGAAGCATTTCTTTCAGGAGAAAGAAGTGGTGTAAAAGAAGATCGCCTTCTCATTTGAATTTGAGGAGGCGATTTTTTAATAAAAAGTTTCCACCAACCGTAGTTTGTGGGAACATAATAAAAGTAAAAATTTTTATACACAGTTGCTTTTCTCTTACATTTTCACTTTAAGTCTTTACCGTTCGACTCAATGACTTTTTTATACCAGTGATAGCTGTCTTTTAGTATTCGTTTCTTGCTGCCATTACCATAATCATCTTGATCTACATAGATAAATCCGTAGCGTTTGGACATTTCAGATGATGAACAGCTGATAATATCAATTGGTCCCCAAGCATAGTAGCCACGTAGGTCAACACCGTCTTTGATTGCTTCTTTCATTTGTTCAATGTGTGCGCGGTAGTAATCAATCCGGTAAGAGTCGTGAATTTCGTCATTTTCTAATTTGTCATAGTATCCAACACCGTTTTCCGTGATGTAAATTGGACATTGATAGCGGTCATAGAATAGGTTAAGAAACGTTCTTAACCCAACAGGATCAATAGACCAGCCCCAAGGGTTTGCATCCAACTGTGGATTGCGGTAAGTTTCATTCCCATTTGCAAAACTTTCAGTATCACAAATACGAGTATAGTAGTATGAGAATGACATGAAGTCAGCAGTGTTTCTCAATGCTTCTTCATCACCTCCGCCAAATTCTACGTCGATGCCAATATCGGCAAAGTATCTGAATGCGTAACCAGGATAGTACCCGCGCAATAATACATCGGAAAAGAAGTATTCCATTTGATTATGACGAACGGTAGCGAATACATCTTCCGGTTTTGGAGTCGCTGGATAAGCTGGTCCACCGCATAACATCATTCCGATTTGTAGATCAGGATAGTTTTCATGTGCGTATTTTGTTGCATACCCACAAGCAACCATTTCATTGTGGACGCCTTGATATTTTGCTTCTTGAAGGTTATCGACCTTATCTTCGGCAATTCCTAAATGGTTAAAGGATTCATGAACGATTAAGTTAATTTGATTAATAATAATCCAATATTTCACTTTTTCGTGGTAACGGTCAAACAGGACTTTACAGAAACGAGTGAAAAATTCAATTAATTCACGAGAATACCAGCCGTTGTATGCGGTTGTTAAATATAAAGGCATTTCATAGTGTGAAATGGTAATCATCGGCACCATGCCGTTTTTGATGATTTCATCAAATAAGTCATCGTAGAATTGTAAACCTTCCTCATTTGGTTCTAATTCATCGCCGTTAGGAAAAATGCGTGCCCATGAAACGGATGTTCTAAATGTTTTTAAACCCATTTCTGCTAATAATTTCAAATCTTGTTTGTACGTATGATAGAAGTCAGTTCCCCAACGTTTCGGGAACACACGATCTTTGCTGTTTAAGGCATCTTTAATGTATTGCGTGTTAATTTCCCAGTTTGACTTTTTCTCAATCGGAATATCGTCACGGAATTCATTAATATCTGCTACACTTAATCCTTTTCCGTTCAAGTCATACGCGCCTTCTGCCTGGTTGGCGGCTATAGCGCCGCCCCATAGAAATTCTTTAGGAAAACCTGCGGGTACTTTACTCATGTTCATTCACCTTTTCTATCTTTTCTAATTTTGCTAAACGAGCATCATACGCTTCAAAAATCTTAATCATTCGTTTGGCGATGTTAATTTCACTATAAATGGTCATTAATGTATCTTGGGCATGGGCAAAGAGCACAGAGTATTTACCATCTTCACCTTGTGTTTCCGCTGAAATAGCATTTGTTTGAATACGATGGGCTTTGACGATTTCGACATTCGCACGTTCCATTTCTTCTTTCGCGTTTTCAAAATTACTATTTTCAATTGCTTTTAATGCATTCATGCAATGGGTGCGTGCATCGCCGGCATGGAGAATAATTTGCATGGCATTCTGAGCTGTTTTTTCATCAATCATTTTTAAAATCTCCTCAAAATCATTATTTCGCTTCTCATGTAGTGGTTGTACTTTCTTTTACTTCGTTTTCCATTTCTTGTTTTTCATACACTTTAAAAAATGGATACCAAATGAGAGATGCTACTGTCACACAGATAAGCATTAAAATTATCCCGCTTACAGCGCCTGTTGTAATCCAAGTTGAAATAGGGAACGGAACATACCATAAATCAAAGACAATTTTTGGGATAGGTGCAAAAGGAATGATTTTTGTTCCAGTCCAAATGATGATTGGCAATATAATGGAGATAATCCACATTGGTAACATCATAATTGGGTTCCATGCGATTGCCCCAAAGACAATTGGTTCATTAATGTTAAAAATACCAGGGGTAATACTAGCTCGTCCTAACGCTTTAAGTTTCGCATTTTTAGAGAAAGCCATCATTAAAACGAGCGGCAATGTTGTACCGATACCACCGACGAAAAGATAAGCTGAGAAGATTGTTTCAGAAGTAACTAGATAGTGTGCCCCAGCAGTAGCATTAGCGGTAATAGCAGCTAAATAAACCGGCTTTGTTACTGGAGTCAGCACCCAAGAAGAAATACCCAATGTGTATAAGAAACAGATAATAAAGCTCATAAGCGGGAATCCCCATGGTGATTCCATAATGTTTCCAAGTGGTTTAAAAAGTCTTAAAATCGTGTTGTATAAATCAAAGCCAGCGATATCCACTACTAACCAAGTGGCCACAATTACAACAGCAATCGGCAGCATAGCATCAAACCAGGCCCGGACAAAGTCAGGAATGACAGACTCTTCCTTAAAGAAAGAAAACTTCCCAAATAGACCCATGATGTATCCGGTTATTACACCTGCAACAATCGCTACAAACATACCCCCTGCGCCCAATGACTCATGGCTAAAGCCGATCGCTTTATCAGCGATGACTTGTGGAGTAATAATGATTAAAAACGTTATAAGACCTGTACATCCAGCGATAAAACGTTGTTTACGCAACCGTTTCTTTTCCATTAAGTTGAATGGAATTAAGAATGAAATGAATAGGGACAGCAGACCCATTGTCCAACCAAATAATGTCCAGAAATTAGGATAGTTTTTAATATGGAGCACATCACCAGGGATGGTTAACAAACAAAATACAGAACCTAATAAAATAAAGGGAAGCAATTGCATGATGGAGTCTTTTAGCGTTGTAATCCATACATTACTGTTAATTTTCATCATTTTTGGTGAGAAATCATTTTCTAACCATCTCATCATTTTTTGCATTTTATTATACACCTCGACTAATCAGGTTTTAGAATTCCTTTAATAAATCTTCTAAAGCTGCATCACCGTCAAGAGTAGAATAGTAGGAAGGTTTCATAAGAATAACTTTTACGTCAGCATTGCCTATATATTCTTCGATATCTTCTAAAATATAGGCTAAGTGAGGGCCTACCATTAGGGCATCGATTTGATCAATATAGTTTTCAATTTCTGCTTCACCACGGGCTTTGACATCAATATCAAGTTTACGTTTTGCTGCTGCTTTGCGAATATTTGATGCCATAAAACCTGAGCTTGCCCCAGATCCACAAACTAATAATACGTTTAATTTTTTCATATGAATCACCTCAGCTTTTTTTACTTTTTTGATAGCGCTATCATTTATTACATCTCTACAATAAAATGAATCTCGACATCTCTCAAATATTCGTTTACACTAAGGTGGTGCAAAAAGATATTTTTGTAGTGCAAATATATGTATTTCATGGTGAAAATCCATATTTTAAAAAGAAATAGGGCTGAAAACCAATGAATTTAAAATACAGAAATATTCTTCGTCATCTAAGTACTCAAAATGGCTGGACTTCTTCAGCTCAGCTTGCCAGTGCATTAGGTATTTCAAAAAGAAGTGTGAAAACATATATTGCTGACATTAACTCATTGGAAAATGATTTAGTCATTTCTTCAAAAAAGGGTTATCAAGTTGACCTAGAAAAATTAAACCCATTTTTAACATCCATGAATAACACGATTCCACAAACACCAAAAGAACGTGTTGAATATATTTTAAAGTCTTTGGTTAATACAGACCGCGAGCTTAATATTTACGATTTAAGTGATGAATTATACATCAGTGAAGTCACCTTAAAAGGTGATTTACGTAAAGTCAAAAAACGTTTAGCAGACCATGATTTGGAACTAAGAATTTCCAGCGACACGATTCAAATTGTCGGGAATGAAAAAAATAAACGGAAATTAATGAGTTCTATTCTTTATAGTGAAACAAACGATAATTTCTTAGATATTGATAAGCTAAAAGCCTCTTTTGAGGGTTTTGATGTTGATTATATCCGTAATGTTATTTCGGAAGTCTTCTCAACTTATCATTATTTTACAAATGATTATTCGCAGATCAATGTCATACTGCATATCGCTATTGCCATTGATCGTATGAAAAATGGCTTTATTTTTTCGAAACAAGTGGATGGGGATGCGAATCAGGAAAAAGAATACAAAATTGCCAAGGAGATTGCCAAAAAACTTGAAGGGCACTTTGGTGTTGAGTATTCAGAAGGGGAAATACGCGATCTTGCTCTCCTTATTTCCAGTAGTGGAACCAGCATCAACTTCATGCACCTGCAGCTTTCCGAACTGCAGGACGTGGCAGGATTGCGATGTTTAAATCTAGTAGGGAAAATCCTTGATGACTTGCAAAGTAATTATTATTTATTGATTGAGGACGCAGAATTTTTGGTACGTTTCACCCTTCATATCAAAAATCTGCTTATGCGTTTGGAGAATAATTTTTCTAGCAAAAATCCGTTGACTTCTTCCATTAAGCTAAATTGTCCGTCCATTTATGATTGTGCCGTTCATGTTTCGTATACTATTAAGGAAGAAACAGGATACACGATGAATGATGATGAGATTGCCTATATTGCCTTTCATTTAGGTTATGCCTTAGAAATGCAAAAGCAGGCAGATTCAAAAATTACTTGTTCTATCCTTTTTCCTTTTTACTATAATTACAATGTGCAGCTGTCAGAAAAGTTAACGAAACAGTTTGGTGAAGATCTTCTTATTCAGCATATCGTAACAAATGAAAGCGATTTAAATGTACTAAATAGCGATTTAGTTATTTCTACAGTGCAGCTTAATTCAGTGCCGAAAGCACCGTTTGTTTTAATTAATCCTTTTTTTACGAGTGCTGACAAAAACAAAGTGGCTTATAAAATTAGTGAACTAAAAGAAACGAAAAGGAAAGACTCCTTCAAGAGAAATATTGAGGCGATTACAGATGAAGATCTTTTTGAAATAGCTGATGCAACAGGAACGAAAGAGGAAATTCTGACCATGATGTGTAAAATTATGGAACAAAAGGGGTTTGTTGATTCTAATTTTCTTTCAAACGTAAAAGAACGTGAAGCTATGTCTTCAACCGCATATGGACGAATAGCTATTCCTCATGCTATCAAAATGAATGCGAAAAGGACCGGAATGTTTGCTTTAATCAATAACAAGGGCATAGTGTGGAATGATTTAACCGTTAACTTAGTCCTGCTTTTAGCTGTCAGTGCAGACGATAGGGGAATATTCCACGATGTATTTGATTCACTGGCAACCATTTTGACTGAGGATAGAAATGTTTCTCAAATTGTGACCGCAGTAAATTATCAGAGCTTTGTTGATTTACTTGTTTCATGTTACTAATTAGATTTAATGACAGATTGCAATATAAGCAGGGGAGTAGCTGCCGCCATGTGCTAGTCTCAAAATTATGCATTACATCATTCGAGAAAAGAGTCAAGTGTACCATACGTTAAAGCATTTCTTTAAGAGCAAAAAGAAGTGGTGTAAAAGAACTCGCCTCCAATAATTTGGAGGCGAGTTCTATATAATGAGATCGTTATAGTCACGAGAAAACCGTTGGATGACAGATGTCAACCATCAAGTCTCTAAGGCACTCGTGGAGCAAATGGGGAAAAATAGTTTGATCGTGCTGGAAGAATGAGAAGGCATTCGATCTGCAACCGAGAAGGTTCGTAAGATTCATTATATAGTTTCATTTCCCCTCAGTAGTCAGTTGCTGGTTCTACCCTTAAAGATAGAGTTTCTTGTTGATATACTTCAATAGACTGGAGCATGCCTGCATCTTCATTTTATTTTTCAAGACAACCAGCTAATGTCTCAAGCGCAATATCATACAAGAAAAGTTTTAAAGTAAATGATACATTTAGAAAAGTTATTACAGTATAGGAGGCTGGCTTGATGTTAAATGAAATCCGAACAGTTTATCTTGATTCTGATTTAAACATCGAAGCCTATCGATTTAAGGGGATCATGCAAAAGTTTCCTGCCCACTTTCATGAATATTATGTGATCGGTTTTATTGAAGAAGGGCAGCGTTATTTGGTTTGTAAAGGTGAAGAATACATTATTAATCCAGGAGATTTATTATTGTTCAATCCCTATGATACTCACAGTTGTGAACAGATAGACGGCAAAACATTAGATTATCGCTGCATCAATGTGAATCCAGAAGTCATGAAAAATGCAATATCGGAAATTAATAGTAATAAAAATCTTCCCTGCTTTAAGCAAAATGTTTTATATAATAGCGAGATTGTATCTAATTTAAAAGAGTTACATTTAAAAATTTCGCAGGGTGAGAATGACCTTAAAAAGGAAGAGTTATTTCTGTATTTATTGGAAGAGCTCATTCAGATGCATTCTGACCTTACGATCCTTCCGACAGCTTCTGAGACCTCTCACGAAATCAAAACTATATGTAGCTATTTGGAAGAAAATTATACAAAATCAATTACGCTTAATGAATTAAGTAACTTAACGGGATGGAGTAAGTATCACTTACTAAGATCCTTTACAAAACAAAAGGGTATCACTCCTTTCAGCTATCTAGAAACCATCCGAGTAAATCATGCAAAAAAACTTTTGGAACAAGGTGTAAAGCCCATAGAGGTAGTGTATTTAACAGGATTTAGTGATCAAAGTCATTTGACTAAGTTTTTTAAAAGACTGGTTGGGTTAACGCCAAAACAATATATGAGAATTTTTGAAAGTGAAGGAGAACCTAATGAGTAATTTTGAAACAAAATGTGTACTTGTTATTGATGAAAATTTACCTTTAGGATTGATTGCCAATACAGCAGCAATCTTGGGTATAACTGTTGGAAAGTATGTTCCCGAGATGGTAGGCCGCAGTGTAACAGACCTTTCAGGGATCGAACATTTGGGAATAGTGAAAACACCAGTTCCAATCTTAAAAGGGAGTACTCACATTCTTCATGAGCTAAGAGATAGGACGATGACAGAAGCGTTTGCTGATCTCATTGTCGTAGGTTTTTCAGATACCGCACAAAGCTGTAAAACATACGAAGAGTACACAGCGAAACTACAGAAAATATCCAAAAACGATTATCGTTATTTTGGGATGGGAATCTATGGCGATAAGAAAAAAGTAAATCGATTAACGGGAGGTTTATCTCTGCTCAGGTAGACAGAAACGAGATTATAGTTTATGTGTGTTGTTACATAAGAAAAGGCAACTTGTAACTGCCGATTTGGACCAATAGATATAAAAAAGGAGGAGTATAATGGATCATTTGCTTGCATATATCTTAATGGCTCTTATGATGTCTATGTTACCTGGTACAGATACAGCACTTATTATTAAAAATACGCTCAACCATGGAGCAAAAGCTGGATGCTATACGATACTTGGGATAGCAACAGGTTTAACTTGCTGGACGATTATTGCTGTTCTCGGTCTGTCAGTTGTCGTTGCTCAGTCAGTAGTTCTTTTCAATGTAATCAAGTATTTGGGAGCGGCGTACTTGTTTTATTTAGGTATGAGGGCATTTTTTTCTAAAAGTACAATTTCATTAGAAGCTGTTCAAGGTGTGGACAAGTCAACACAACATCATTATTATAGAGAATCCTATTTGCAAGGAGCACTCAGTAATATCCTTAATCCTAAGACTGTTTTAGTCTATATAACTTTTATACCTCCATTCATTGATCTGAATGAAAATATAAATCAACAACTGATTGGATTGGGCTTAATTCTTACCATAATAGCAGTGGGATGGTTTTTAATCTTGATTTATCTTCTAGATCATGTGAAAAAGTGGTTGAAAAAACCTAAAATTCAAAAAGTATTTCAAAAATCTATTGGGGTAATGTTAATAGCATTTGGAGTAAAAACTTGTAATTGAATATGTAGACAAAGAATCGCCTCCAATTTTTTTGAGGCGATCCTTTGTTATTTAACATTGTTTGTTTGCTATACTTATATATCCACAAATAGACGGAGGTTAGCATAATGGATCAAATAGTGCAATTTGATGATATGATCTATAAATTTCCATCTGATCAAGAAGTCAGTCGATAGAATTAAATAATTTCCTTTATTTCGAGAGTAAGAATTCCAGTACTGCGCTCTGGAAATCGGAAGGGCGCTCTACATTTGATAAGTGGACTACAGGTAAAATGACTAGTTTTGAATTAGGTACTGTCGAATCAATCAATTCGCTGTGACTGGGGAGAGTGACCGTATCATATTGCCCTGCGATCACCAATGTCGGACTATTAATAAGGGAGATCGTTCGACGCAAATCCATGTCACGAACTGCACACCAACATCCAGCAAGACCTTGTGGGTTGGTTGCGAGTACCATGCCACGAAACTTCGACACAATGTCATTCTCCGTCTCAAGCATACTTGATGGAAACCAATTTTTCATAAACATGTCAGCAAATTTGAAGAGCTCCTTGGCTTTCAAAGCAGATGCGATTAAATCTTCCCATTGATCGGCTGGTCCCAAGTATGAGGAAGTGTTGCACAGAATTAGCCGTTCGATTCTATCAGAATGATGGATTCCTAGCCATTGCCCAACCATTCCTCCTAATGAAAGCCCGCAAAAATGTACACGACTTATATGTAACGAGTCGAGTAACTCGATTACATCCCGTCCCAACCGGTCAAGTGAATAAGCACCAACTGAGGCCTCAGAGGCACCATGACCACGGAAGTCATATCGTAGGACGCGGAAATGTTTTGACAAACTCTGGATTTGTCCGTCCCACATATTCATTGTAGTTGCAATTGAATTTGCAAGGACCAACACAGGTTTGTTGGATTGACCATCAAATCGATAAGCAATGCGGCACCCATCACCAGTTGTAAAGAAGTTTAGTCTGTCATGTAGTATAGGTTCGTTTACTTTTGTTTTCATATTATTTTCTCCTTTTATTTGATAGTGACATTTTATAAGGGAAAATGTACAATTTACATATGATTATTAAGTTATAAAAGGGTAAATACTTAATTATTTATTTTAAATAAGAGATTAAACTTTATAAATGGAGGTATCCTGTTTATGGATAAAATTGATTATGAAATTTTGTCTGTGTTACAGAACAACGCTCGTATTCCTGTTTCAGAAATGAGCCGACTGATCGCTATGTCGCAGCCAGCTGTAACGGAAAGAATTCGGAAATTGGAAGAGAAGAAGGTTATAACTGGCTATCATGCGAAACTCTCTACTCAGAAACTTGGTAAGCATACAACCGCATTTGTTTTGTTTAAAACTAGTAATTGCAAGGATTTCAATACATTTTGTGAAACATCCCTTGAGATTGTCGATCTTTATAGGATTAGTGGAGAGTATAATTTTTTAATGAAGGTACAGTCAGAAACGACTGAATCACTTGCGGAATTTCTTGACAGCTGCAACATATTTGGATTTTCAATACCATTAATCGTACTCTCGACGACGTTTGAGGATAAATGTATTGTAGGAAATCCGTCAACCATATGACATGGTCCCATTGCTCACACTTGGGCAGACACCAACACAAATGAGTATGAGTTCACCAGAAGTAACACAAATACACTGGTATGACTCTTATAAATTTCAATTGGGGCTATTGATAGTATTTCTTTTAGCTTTCGTAGGATATTATATTGGAACCATTGGCGGGTTCTTTAAGAAAAGAAAACAAGACTATTTCCCGTTCAAGTTACAAGCAAGATTACTAGCATTTGCTGGTACTATTTCTGTTCTTGGTTTTTGGGTATATACCTTTTTCGTTTTAACAGGAGGAGGGAAAAATGTCGGTCCAGTCATGATTGGACAACCATTGTTTTGGCTACTCATTCAACTAACCTCACTTGCAACACTAGTACTAACTGTATTCTTATTCATAAGTTGGATAAAAAGACGACATGCAAAACTGACAAATATTTATCGTATTCGTATCATTATGCTTATGATTGGAGGGATTTTTTTATCCCTTGGGCTATATACTGGAAACTTTTTTCTCTCTTTATGTAAATAAGTTAAGAAATTATAGTTTAAGAATAAGGCTTCTAGTATCAATTGGAATCATTAGCCGGGGAGTACAGATAGATTAATATGGAAAGTTTATTAAGTATAGATCTTGTTGTTCTATATCAATACAACCGTCACAGCACGCTCCTGACTGCTTATCGTTATTTGGTCGACCCAAAATTTATGCACTATGTAATCCATGCTTGAAGTACTTTTTCAAGTGAAAGAAAGTGGTATAAAAGGAAATCACCTTCTCTATCATTCAGAGGAGGCGATTCTTTATTTTATGGAATTATGAGGTTTTGCTAAATATATATGATTTAATATATTGGTATTGTTTCAATTGTTTCAATTCGTTCTATGTATGTTGTTTATGTGCGTTTAAATATAGTAATACGATGCAATGAAATAGTATATTTAAACCACGTCAATATGTAGAGCGAATTTTTGGCCTAAACACTTGAGGATAATAAGAAAATGCTCTTAAGGAGGGGGCAGCGGATGATCTGGGTTACATGAAAAATAGGGTTAAGGGAAATTTACTCAGTGTTTTCGATTTTCTTTTTGTTCACGATACTAGCAATTTCCATTGTCAATTGTCAATATTGGTCTGGCTTTTGTGAATTCGTAAGGTTTGGATGGAATCTTAACCTTCGCATAACTGAGCTTGTCTTATCATGGGACTAACTGGATGAAGGGAGAAATGATATTGAAAATATTAGTAGTCGAGGATGATTTGTCAATACAACGATCAATCAGCATGGGCTTACAAAAATTCGGCGGGAGGACACAATATGTCGAGAATTCTTTCAATTATTCTAATGTTCATTGTACTTGCGACAGGAATTGGACTGGGGGCTCATCTTTTTCAGCCTCCGATGCAGCCGTCCAAATCTGATACCAATTATCTAGCATATGAGCAGATGATGGATAACCTAAAGGCGATGACTGTCGCACCACATCCATCCGGCTCGAAGGAACTGGAATCGGTTCGAGCCTATATACTGGAGCAAATCCGCAAAATGGGAGTGAAAGCGGAAGTCGAAAAAGTAACCTACACGGTCAAAGACGTGGAGGATGACCAATTTGAGCGCAAGGGACGGCCGGATTTCAAGAATATGCCAACTATTAACGGCATTCCTCCAGAGGAGGATCTCTTGAATTTCATTCGAGCAAAAGCCCATTTTGATAAGAATGATAAAGTGGTTCTGCAAAATATATTGGTGAAGTTGGACGCTCCCGGAACGGATCGCGGAATCTTGATGTCAGCCCATTACGACTCCAAACCGGAAACTCCAGGCGCGGCCGACGATATGCTCTCCGTAGTCGCCATGCTGGAAGCCATGCGCCAACAGGCGGGAAACCCGAATCTTAAATCAGATCTTTATTTTCTGTTTACTGATGGAGAAGAGATCGGGACATTGGGAGCGAAGTCATTTGTTCGATCACACCCGGAGTTGCAACATAAAATCGATCTAGCCGTCAATTTTGAAGCACGAGGTAATCGCGGACCACTGCTGATGTTCGAAACTTCCGATGACAATCTGGATGAAGTACACTACCTTCAGTCTGCAAGCTCGCGTCCGTTGTCCTTTTCGTTTCTGACTGCGTTGTACCACCAGATGCCAAATGATACAGATTTAACCCGATTTTTGAAGGCAGGATACTCAGGTCTAAATTTCGCAGCAGCGGAAGGAGTGGAGAATTACCACAAAAAAACGGATAACTTCGAAAATTTAGACCGTGGTACGGCATACCATTTTTTATTAACAGCCTTGGAAGTTACAGGCCATGCCGCACAGGTACCTTTTAACGAAGGAAGTAACCAAGACAGCCTTTTCTTCTCCTTGTCACCTGACTATTTGATGATCATGAGCAGTTTTACGTCTTATATCCTGTCATTTATAGCGGTTGTGCTTGCCTTATGGTGGATGATCTCACAGATTCGAAATGGCAACTTTCGGCTTCATACAATCATGATAGGAACAGGCTGGTTGCTCGGAGCGATGGCTGGAGCGGCGTTATTGAGCTGGGGAATCGTATCTGGAGTAACGCAAGTGATGCAGCTGGGTAAGTCAACAAACAATGATGTGGTATTTTTAAGTATCTTATTCGTTGTAGAAGTGTGTATTCTCACTGCTGGAATTATCGGAGTTCGCAAATTGTCTCTGCATGAAATGCTTGCTGGCCTCTCACCTCTTCTCTTGCTTCTGATTGTAGGCAGTGCTGTTCTGTTTCAAGAGATTAGTTATTTGTTTTCTCTCCCCACGCTAGGGCTTTTGATTGTTGCCCTATTGGATCAGTACCGAATCGGGAGATGGATTGTATCGGCAGTTGTCGGAGTAGGGATAGTGTTTTTGTATACGCCGGTATGCTGGTTGATTTATGTAATGTTCATGTTACCGTTTACCCCGTTAGCAGTCACGATAAGCGTCATTCCAATTGCGATAATTTCCGCATTGTTCGTAACAATATCAAAAGATGCTGAGCGATGGAACCTTTCTGAAGCTCAATAAGCTAGTGAGTGATATCAATACAACCGTTACAGCACTCTCATGACTGCTTGCCGGCATTTGGTAGAATCCTAATTTATGTATTCTGTAATCTGTGAAAATGGTCAATTATTATATGTGTTGAAGCATTTTTTCAAGTGAAAGAACTAATGTAAAAAGAAACCGCCTTCTCCGTGTATTGGAGGAGGCGGTTTCCTCTTTTTATGTCGTCCGTAATTAGGACTTCACTCTGCGAAGGAATGAGATATTAACCTAATAACATGGGGGTTTCTGTGGTCTCTCTTTAACCTTCAATAACTGAGTGCAATCGTGTTTCGTTGACTAAGAGTCAGCCTGCACTACTCTTTTCTTTCATTTTATTCACCGAAGCCAAATTAGTTTTTTTTCTTGACCCTATAAAAAAAAGAGCGATGATGACAATGGGTAAGGCATAAACAACAAGTTCATGAATCTGAGTCAGTTTCCCTATAATGATTCCAATGATTGCATAATCAGAGTCACCAAATGTGGTATTCACAGAATTCAGGGGACCAGTAAATGTAAAAAGCAGAGATGACAGAATGCTAATAATAAAGCCGTTAGCTAATGAGCCATAAATAGCTCCTTTTCTCCCACCTGTAGCATTTCCAAAAATACCAGCAGCAGACCCTGTAAAAAAATGAGAAGCTAGTCCAGGGATGACGATTTTCATTCCCAATATAGGGAGAATAAACATGCTGATTACGCCGGCAAGAGTACTAAAACTGAATCCTATCACAACAGCGTTTGGTGCATAGGGGAAAATACTAGGAGTATCCAGAGCCGGAATGGCATTTGGAACGATCTTTTCAGCGATTCCTTTAAATGCAGGAACAATTTCAGCATTCAACAAACGAACACCGGCTACTATTACATATACACCAGCAGCGAATGTAAGTGCTTGCATTGATGAAAATATAATGAAATGGGTACCTCCACTCAATTTACTCTCAACAAAAGATGGACCAGCTGCAAAAGCGACAATGAAAAACATCAACAGCATGATTAGGGAAATGGATATTGTGGTATCTCTTAAAAACCCTAAAGATTTTGGAATGTTTATCTCTTCCGTTGATTTCGTTTTATCTCCCCACAATTTTCCAATCGTACCTGATATCAAATATCCAAATGAACCAAAATGACCGACGGCTAAATCATTTGATCCGGTAATTTGTTTTACAAATGGTTGGAGGAGTGCAGGCAGCGATACCATAAGGATGCCGAGAATCAGTGAACCAATAAATATGAGTGAAATTCCTTCTATGCCTCCATTTGATAATACAACGCAGAGCAGGCAAGACATATAAAGAACAAGATGGCCGGATAAGAAAATATATTTAAAACGAGTAAAACGTGCCAAAAAAATATTAACGATCATCGCAAAAAACATTACTAAGGCAGTTTCAGTAGAGAACATTTTTTGAGCAATAACTACTATCGCTTCATTATTTGGAAGAACACCACGAATATGAAATCCTGCTTCAAACATTTTTCCGAAGATACCAATGGAGTTAATTAAAACACCAGCACCAACTTGGAGGATAATAAACCCCATGATCGTTTTGATCGTTCCCGAAATAGTATCAGCTACATTTTTTCTCTGTAATAAAAGACCTACGAGAGAAAATGATCCCATGAGTAGAGCAGGTGTATTGAGGATATCTTTCAAGAAGTTAAACAATGCCAACACATCCACATAGGTGAAATAAAAACACTTTACATTCTTGTATTTTAGGGCGTATTTGATAAATTACATTTTACCGTCTGCTGAGTAGATAGTTTGAGACTCCACACGACCCAAGTCGTAGGATTCTAAGGTAGTTCATACACGCAATCTATCTCTGGTTTTCAAATTCGGCAATTTTATTGATTCGGCGCAAATGACGTTCTCCAGCAAAGTTGGCATTTAACCATGCTTGTACGATTGATTTGGCTAATTCAGGTCCCACGACCCGTTCACCAATAGCTAAAATATTGGCATTATTATGTTCAGCACTCATACGAGCCGAATACTCATCGCTGACAAGCGCACAGCGAATTCCTTGTACTTTATTGGCTGCTATCGACATGCCAATCCCTGTACCACAGATAAGAATTCCTAAGTCATATTCTCCGCTAGCTATTTGCTCAGCAATAGGAATGGCGTAGTCTGGATAGTCACTTATTCTCTCACTATCAAAACCATAGTCAGTAAAATCAATCTCTGATTTTTCTAAGAATTCTTGGATGTCCGATTTTAATTTTAGTCCACTATGATCAGAACCAATTAAAATTCGCATTGATGTATTCCCCCGTATTTTGATGTTTGTCATCAATTTTTTGTTTTTTAAATACATCACACTTTAGATTCACATGTATTTTACTAGTGAAGGAGGTCCCCACTAAGCGTTTTTTTGATTATAATCAAGTATCCATTCAGCTGCTTTAGCTACGGAAGAAACCACATGATTCGCACTGTTTTGTATATGAGGTTTTGCATGGCTCATAGCAAAACTGTGTGGCGTGTAAGCTAACATCGAGAGGTCGTTGTCTGAATCTCCGATGGTCACTACTTCGTTTGTTTTTATTCCTAAATGTTGAGCTAATTTATGAACACCTGTGCCTTTATTTACATTTTTAGGTAAAAAATCCAAACTATAAGGAGTACTCATAAAACTATCCAGCTTTTCAGGAAAAGTATGATGTATGAGTTGATCCAAAGAATTAAGTTCTTCCTGTGCGCCATAATAAACAAATTTACTAGGTAGAATACTATTTCCTATTTTGCTCTCTACACCTCGATCTTCTTCAAATATGATGCCTACTTTTTGGGAATATTCTCGTGCTAAATCGTGATTTTCTGGAGTGAGTATCTGTGTAGGAGTTCCAATAAAATGGAATAATTCATACTTTTTAGCAGTTTGATAAAGTTCACGTGCCAGATGAGGTTCAAAGGAGATCGTATCAACACAATTTCCTTCGTATGTGAAAACATCTGCCCCATTTTGGCAGATTCGATGATAACTGCCTCCAATATCTTGAACCACTTCATCAATCTCTAATTTATTTCTTCCAGATGCTAAACAAAGGTGGATACCGGCTTGGTGTAATTTTTTTAGGGCCTCTCGGTTTTCCGAATCAACTTGCTTTTTCTCATTGTACAAGGTGTCATCAATGTCACTAACAAATAATCGAATCATTTCTTTTCCCCTTCTTCAATAGAAATCATTCCCATCTTCTTGCACAATTTCTGCAAAATATAAACTTTAATTATCAATGATTGGGATTTATTTTATCAGAAATATATAGATAATTCTATATAGGAATAATGATAATTATATAAAGAAATATTAAAGATTGTAAATTATATTTAAACTTAATTTCTCAGTACATAACAGTTAGGTAAGTTTTGATATAGTTGGATAGTTCTACAAACGAAAACGAATCTTTGATACATTTGAGAGAGACAAAAAAATTCAAAGAAAATATGACTAAAATGGAAAGCCATTAGAGTTTTGAATAAATTTTAGACTCTATTCTTTTGAACAAGAATAGAGTCTAGTAGAAAATTGGGCGATTGAATTTATATATTTATATAATAGTTGGAGGTTAGCTTGATGGATCAAATAGACAAACAGATTCTTATCTTATTACACGATTTTTAATAGGAGTAGATTGTAAAAAAAATAGATTGTTTGCGCTATCAAAAGAGTTTCGTTTTATATAAAAACATTCCTTATGGGATTTATGTTTTCTTAGTGACTATTTCAAGGAATTCGCCTAAGGGGCAGCTGCTCATTTTATGACTTTTTCGTTATAATAGATATATCGAAACCCTGGAGGTAAAGATGTCCGATGGACTTTCTTCCGAAGCACTTGAGTTGACCGATCAATACTATCTGTGGCAGAGGAAGTTTCTCTTTCACATGATGGCTGCCGTAGTTCCCAGAACACAGGAGGTAATCTACGAATCACTTCTGAAGCCCTGCTCCGAGGAAGATTCCCGTGAGTTGTCCCATCTGGAGAAAGATCGTCTCACCATCGTTGATTCCAAGGTGTACCAACTTGCAACAAGGTGGTATCCCGTGATGATCGGTTACGACTTCACTTTGGTGGGAGATCGAATCTGGTATCTGATGAGACTGACGGACAATCGCCCTACGTGGCAAAAAGGATTTCGACCTAACTTCTCTTTTCGAGGCTATGAAGGAGAAGAGGACTACTTGGCTCGAATGCTACCACTGGGTGAAAAATTGATCGGGATTCTGAAAGAGTACGTTCTGCTCAATGATGCCTTGGCTGAATGTGGGATCCCAGAGGGATACCACCATCATGGCCGGAGAAGGTCTGGAAAGGACCTCAGGAGTCTCCTGAGCGAATAACTGAATTTCCAGGGAGGCTGGACGAGGACGAGGCATCGCCTCAGTGATCTCGCCCAGCCACCAAAAATATGTAAGTTATATGAGTGGTTTATTAATCGAAATTTAATTATTAACAATTTTTAATAAAGTAATGGATAAAATCGTCTTCTCTTAGTTTGAAATAGACGGTTTTTGTTGATTTATTGTTATTCTTATTATTTTTCCTTTACTTCGTTTGGTAAATTCTATATTTTATATATAAAACTTTTAAAAAAGGAGAATTAAAATGAATAATCCATCTGTTGCACGTGCGGTAAAAATCCTCAAAGAAAACAGGTATTTAACTTTAGGAACCAATTCAAACGGAGAAGCTTGGGTTGCACCTGTCAATTATGTTATCGGACCTGAAGGTCATCTGTATTTTTATTCTGCAACAGAAGCACATCACTCTCGAGATATAATAAAGCATCCAAGGGTCATGTGTGCTGTATATAACTCTACAGCTATTGGTGAGCAAGTAGATGGTATGCAATTCATTGGAAATTGCTCCGTTGTATCTGGCAAAGAATTAGAGGAAGTATCCGAATATTATTTTAAAGTTAACTTTCTTGACTCAAAAGAGCGGGAATGGTGGTACCGTCCTTCTACTTCATTTGAAGGAAATGCTCCATGGAGATTTTTTAAGATTGAATTAGAGAAAATATACATTATAGATATCGAATCTGTTATGAAAACACAAATTGATCGTCGTTTAGAAGTAGAGGTTGATCGTGTGTTGGAAAACTTAAAAGGATCACAACTATAGCCTCTTTTTTCTGAGCAACGTCTTCACTAATTCCAAAATTGGAGAAGACGTTTAAGTAGATCTTCTCTATCCTGAAATGATTTGCTTTTATATAAAACTGACTAATGTAGAAATCGGTGTGATATCCAGAGTTTGCGGTTTTCCTTTTCGGTCAAAAGACTATAAATGAAATGTCTTTTCTTTATGTAAAAATAAACGACTTGAATCGGAAATGATTCAAGTCGTTTATTTTTTGTCAGGAACCTATGAAAATGCCAATAAAGCATGGATAAGGGATGAGCTTAAAGATCATCTTCTCCAATTCATGATAGAAGATGATGGAATAGGTTGTGAGTCAGTAAAAATGGGTTTTGGTTTAAAGAATATATAAAATCGTGCAAAAGAATTGAACGGAATATGTTCATTTTTATCTGAAAAAGGGAATGGATTTAAAACAAGAGTTGTTATTCCCATCGTCTAATGAGAGGGGAATAGTCATGCAAGAAGACGTAACAGGAGAGATTATGGAAGAGCTCTGATAAAAATAGAAAAAATGAGAATACACTAGATGATGAAGGACAAAAAAGATTAGATCAGATCAGCTTACTAGTAGAGAGAAGAAAGTTCTCGATTTTTTGGGATGTGGTCTTCATCACAAAGAAGTAGCGAGTAAGTTGTATATCAGTGAAGGTACCGTTTAAAATTATCTCTCTTCTACATTAAAAAAATTGAAAATTCGAGATCGTACACAAGCAGCTTTATTTGCTTTGAAAGCAGGTTTAACGGAAAATGTAGAAGAGAAAAATGGAAGGGAAAAGAGGGTGTTATATGATTAAAGTAGGGCTTATTGGATATGGATTTTCAGGGGCTACCTTTCATGCACCTCTGCTAGAAGTTTTGGAAAACTTTAAGATCACTAAGGTACTGTCATCCAACCCAGAGAAGGTACATCAAGATCTTGGTAATGTTGAAGTAGTATCTGATCTTCAACTAATTTTAGATGATTCAAGCATACAATTGGTAGTCGTTACTACCCCTAACATATTTCACTTTGAGATGGCCAAACAATCGTTGCTGGCTGGAAAACATGTAGTTTTGGAAAAACCGATGGTGAATACGGTTGAAGAAGCTGAGCAGTTATTGGAAATAGCAAAAGAGAGAAATGTAATGCTCAGTGTCTATCAAAATAGAAGATGGGACAACGATTTTTTGACGGTAAAACATCTTATAACCGAAGGAGTATTGGGAGAAGTTCGTATGTATGAAGCTCACTTTGATCGATATCGGCCGGATGTGCAAGCGCGTTGGAGAGAGCAAGAAGGCGTAGGTTCAGGAATTCTTTATGATCTTGGGTCTCATTTAATCGATCAAGCACTCCATCTATTTGGACCTCCTCAGTTTATACAGGCTGATCTCCTTCACCAACGAGATCAGGCAGTAACAGATGATTATTTTCATTTGGTGCTAGGTTACGATACATTGCGTGTGATTTTACATGCAGGTTCCGTCGTTTCAGCACATGATTTAAAATATATTGTTCATGGAGACAAAGGCAGTTTTATTAAATATGGACTGGACTGTCAAGAAGAAGCATTAAAAGCAGGGAAGAAACCGATCAGCAGTGATTGGGGAGAAGATGATCCTACAAAATATGGGGAATTAACCGTTGAAAAAGAAGGCAAATCAGTGACGCAAAGAGTGAAAACGATTCCAGGTTCTTATCTAGCCTACTATCAAAAAGTATATGAGCATATAAAAGAAGGCAAAGCCTCTCCCGTCCCAGCAGAGGAAGGTTTGTTAACCATAAAGTTGATTGAGCTGGCAAAATTAAGCAGTGAGCAGAAAAAAGCAATTTATTTGTCAGAGTAGAAACGGAAACTCCCTAGAAAAGAGGGAGTTTTTTCTTTTTATTATGCAAGATGTGATTCTCGGACAAGCACCAATATGTATTCTGAAGTTAATCCAAACTAAAGATCAAAGGTAATCATCTATAGCCGGTGATTACCTTTGATCTTTTTGCAAAATATACTTTGGTGGTACATGTTCGGTTAGCCAGACTCCATTTTCTGATACATAGAAGAGATGATCGTCTTGTGCCATTTGGTAAGCATTAACGGTGAGTATAACAGGAACGCCATGTCGTTTTCCAACATCCCTGGCTGTTTCCGGAGATAACGATAAGTGGACATGATGGCGGGATTTTTTATTTAAACCTGTTTTTAAAATTTGTTCTAAATAATGTTTTGCAGTTCCATGGTACAGCAGATCTGGTGGGGACTTGGGTTCATAGCCTAGATCTATGTTTATCGAATGCCCTTGATTTGCACGTATTCGAAGCTTTTGTATATCAAAGGAAAACCGTTTTTTGTTGTTCGTTTCTACGATAAATTCTAATTCTTCCATCGTGATGGACTTGTTTTTGGTTTTACATGCAGTTAGAAGCTTGGAAACAGAGGCCCATCCATTTTGGTCTAATTCAATTCCAATTAATTCTGGTTGGTGTCGCAAGATTAAACTGAGGAACTTACTGGTACTTTTTAGTTTGCTTTCATTCATTTCCATCACTTCTTTGTTTTATATCCAAATTACAAGCCAAAGCCACCTAATGTTTTTAGCTCTACTTTATCAACTTGTTTGATAAGAGGTAAACTAGCAGCGATATATTTTTTGCTTCCTTCTAAGGTGAGAGAGGCTTGATGAGCTTCCTTACTTGACCATATCTCTGTAACCCATAATGCATTTTCATCTTCAATAGATATATTGATAACATAAAGTTCACAACCTTCTACTATATGCATGTGCTCAACCACCTGTAGTAGATTTTGAGCCAGCTCATCTCTTTTCCCTTCATGAGTAATGAACTTCACATACTGACCGAATTTGTCCATGTCACTTGGCTCCTCTTAAATTGGAGGTGTTTCTCCTTGTTCTATCCAATCATCACTTGTCGGACCATATAATCCTGGGATACGTAAACCTGCTTGTCTCATCAATACGGTCATTTGCCCGCAATGATGGATGGAATGATTGATGATAAATCGAAGTGCTGCACCGTTCTGTAATTCTTCTCCCATTATGTTTACTTGCTTTTTTAATTTTTTATCTTTCCATTCCGTTACAACAGCTCGTAACACTGCATTTATCATTTTATTATACTCTGTTTGAATGTATTCAGCAGATAACCTAATATCATCTAGTTCAAATGTTGGTACAGATAATCCGAGTAAACCGACGAAATTATAAGAAGCGATAACATGCAAAGCGAGTTCTCCTAGCGAGCGGTGATCCTCTGTTATTCTTTGATCGAGAGATTCGTCTGTCAGGGCATTAAACAGATTTTGTGTATTGGTGGCGTGTTCAATAAACTCGGCTTCAAATTGCTTTATAGTAATAAACATGCATATAAACTCCCCTAACTATTTTCTTTTATTATACAATCACCCTGACAAAATATGGTCAGGGTGATTGATTTATTGAAATATTTTTTGAAGTTCTTGTATTTCCGTTTGGACCTTTTTTATTTTGTTGGTATAGACATTTGTTTGGTTTTGCTCATCAAATAGTGTAGCTAATCTTAACATTTCTTGTTTGATGTCTTCTAGTTTCATGGAATCGGGTAACTGGATCGTTTTAGAGTCTTGTTCTTCTAATATATCCAAAATGGTTGCTGCAACAATATAAAAATCAAATTTGACAATAGATTCATCTGTTTCATATGCATCTTTAAAGTATTTTTCTAAAAATGCTACTGCTTTTGCTGTATCGGTAATGGCCAGATATGTAAATAGTTTTATAGATGTATCTAGAAATCCAGTTTGATTATAGATCAGTTCATAGCATTTTTGATAATAAGTATCAGCTTCTGCTTTGCGATTCGCCTTTAAAAGAGGAAGTAATAAATCAGCATAGGTTCGATGTGGAACGCTATGACAAGAAACCTTTCCTGTTAAAATAGGCTGTGCGACGGTTAAGGCTTCCTCTAATTTTCCCAGATAAAGAAGCGTCTGTGTTTTGTTTGCTAATGTACAAGCATGACAATCAGACAGTGAATCACTTGGTTCTGCTATCCATTTTTCATAATAGTGTTTTACTTCTTCTGTTTTCTCTAAGTTCATCGCTAAGACATGTTTGAGATAATAATAGTAGTGTGGCCCATGACCAGTCTGGGAAAATCTTTCTCTTAAATCTTCGAGTGTCGATTCCACTTTGGCAAGTTCGATATCTGGGAACAAAAGGAGACGATCGGCAACCCATTTGTAGTTCCACATCATTTGATGGTTGTTTGCCATCTCTGGATGTTTATCATAATAAGCCAGACACCAAGCGAATGCTACGATGGCCTTCTCGCCATGCCCAGAGAAAATAGCAGTATCGACTAATAACATTCTCGCATCGAATTGATATTCTGGACCTAAATGTACATCTGCGATTCGGATCGCTTCTTCCAAGATACCGATTTTTGCTCTGCCATGAGGAGCATCATATGATTGCTCCAAAAGGTCTTCAAATTTTTCTATCATCGCTATTCTCCTAACCCTCGCTCGATAAATGAGATTAATCCTTTGTTCAGTAATTGAAATTCTTGTTTTTTCAGTGGATAATTCCCTAGCAGTAACGCTTGTACATATAATATTTCTACGATCAACTCATTGAGTGATGTATTGGTAGATTGGATCACTTTTTGGATTGTGGGATTTTGAAAGTTAAAGCACAATTGAGCAAAACTAGGTTTTACTTTGTTATTGGTCAGTTGAGTGATAATCGAAGAAAATAAATCGTTCGCTTCTTCTTTTGTCTGTTCGGTCGTACGAATAAAAAGTGCTTCTTCATTTGTTGTATAAAGTGCTGGGAGATCATCAGGTTGGTAGTTTCTCATCTCTGCTGTACATTGGTAGGGCTGTAGAACTTTGTTTGCTAATTCAACAAAATCATATGCTTTTCTTCGGTCTTCCAGTGATAACTCTGTGAAATTATACATGAAAGAACTAGAATTGATGTGTTTCACTTTATAATCAGAAAATACGTTTGGCAGTTTTTCCAATAGCTCTGTGTCGTACATATAAGAACCATTTACAACGCAGATCGATTGAGCTTTCGCTACTTGGTGGATTTGTCGAAATTCATCCATATTCGAGGTATATAAGATGGTATTGGAATGATCTCGGATTTCTTTCATGGCCAGTCGTCCAAAAGAAGTGTTGAATGGTAGCCAATCGATGAAAAGTGTATATAATTCATCATCTTCTTGCGCCAAAAACTTAAGGGATTCATAATGAATTTCAATGATTTTTTTAAATCGATTTAAGTTTGTTTTGCTCAGTTGAATGAGGTATCGTTTGACACATTTTCCTAATTCTTGTTGAACCAATTTTAGGCGTTCGTCATTGGAGAATTCTTCACGAGACGCTGTCGGTTTTAGTAAATTGACATTGAGAATACTTGTGACAAAAAATGCCCAGTCTGGGAGTATTCCTTCTACTTTTTCGGATAATAACATTTGCTTCACATAGACAAGATGCTGTTTTTTAGCGTTGACCCTTATAGGATAGGGAAGAATGTAGGCAACACCACTAGCATCCCCGGCAGGTGAATATAACGGAATTGCATCGAGATAATCGATTTGCATTTTTTTCTTTCCATAAGAAAGTGCTTCTTCAGTCGTCATTTCCCATGGGGTTTTATCGCTGTTCAATCGAATTGGCTTATCATCATAAAAGTGAATGGGGAAAGGAAGAAACTCCCCATAGTGTCGAACCATTTCTTGTATTTTTTCCTTTGTAAAGTAGGATTCAAAGCCGCGTTTGCTCTGGAGGTAAATCTTTGTGCCTACTTCCATTTCCTGTTCCAACACTTGGATTGTATAGCTTCCATCAGGCTTACCGCGCCATTCAATCGTTTTGTTTTCCTTAGCAGAACGAGTGAGCAGCACAATTTCATCACTCACGATAAAACAAGATAACAACCCAACACCAAAGCGACCGATGAAATCTTGTTCTTCTTCCCGGTTTTTGGATGTTTGTCCAATCTGTGCAAGGAAATGATGTACTTCTTCTTCTGTTAATCCAATACCGTTATCTTCAATATATAAAGTGGGGAGAGTATCAGGAGAAGAGAACAACTCTAATCCTATCTTCCCTTGATGAGAAGCTTCTATTTTTTGACGTGCTGTGATCGCATCCACTGCATTTTGTATCAATTCACGGGCGAATACTTGTGGGGTGCTGTATAGATGATTGGAAAGCAGATCAATCATCCCTTTGAGGTTTACTTTAAAATGAAATTGATCCATTTTATATCTCCCTTGTGATTTGCAAATAAATATTGATTTTAATTTTATTATAAATACTTAGATCAAACCAGTAATTTCATTAATTTTATGGCAATTGGATGTTTTTTCTAGGGCATTTTGGGGAAAATAGAATTAGTTTTTAGTCATCATAAACCTTTCCTTGACAAGAAGAATAGAACATGATATTTTAATTGTGCACAATCAAATTGCTTAAAATTGAATTTGAAGAAGGTGGCTGTTTTGCTGGTAGAAAGAAACTACGAAGCAGTTTCTGGAGGATAGGAAGAATGAACAAAGAAGATATGCTGCGGCTTGATTCACAACTTTGTTTTTCGATATATGCTTGCTCTCGGGAAGTTATCGGGCTCTACCGCCCTTTGTTGGATGCTTTAGAGATAACGTATCCCCAGTACTTGGTGCTGCTTGTATTATGGGAGCAAAAACAAGCAACTGTTAAAGAACTTGGAAAGAAACTTTACTTAGATTCTGGTACTCTTACCCCGATGTTAAAGCGAATGGAAGCAAATGGGTTAGTGAAACGCTTTCGATCGAAGGAAGATGAACGAACGGTTTTAGTAAGTTTGACGGAAAAAGGGGAAGCTTTAAAGGAGAGAGCTTATTGCATACCTGAGGAATTGCTCGAAAAAAGTGGATGGACAGCAGAAGAAATCATGGAGATGCTCAGCCGCTTACAAGCATTACTTGGGCAATTGCATGGGTTAAAAGATAAATAAATGAAAAGAGGTAAACAATATGGAATCTCTATACACAGCGCATGTGACTGCTGAAGGCGGTCGTAATGGTCGAGTAGTATCAAGTGATGGTGTGATTGATTTGGAAGTGAAAATGCCTAAGTCTTTAGGCGGACCGGGTGGAGAAGCAACAAACCCTGAGCAGTTATTTGCAGCTGGTTATTCTGCTTGCTTTGATAGCGCACTTAACCTTGTGATACGAAAAAAACGTTTAAAAGAAGTAGAGAGTACAAAAGTCACAGCTAACGTTTCAATTGGCAAAGATACAGATGGTGGATTTGGACTTGCTGTTCAGCTGGATGTACAAATCGTTGGAGTAGATAAAGAGACAGCACAAGAGTTGTTAGAAGCAGCACATCAGGTATGTCCTTATTCCAAAGCCACTCGTGGCAATATTGATGTTGTGTTGAATGTAGTAGAATAAACCATAAGCAAAACAGGCTATAGATCAAACGAGATCTATAGCCTGTTTTTTCTAGATGAAACAAGTAACTTCACAAAAGTAAGTGAATGTTATATACTAAATTAAAGTAAGTGATTGAACTAATAAAATTTTTTATAAAAATGATGAGGTGTCATGATGGGTATAAGCGTTTATCAACCATCTCAACAAGCTGTTGGCAGTTTTGATGGCGGTAAAATTACAGAACAAAAACCCATTGGTTTTTCAGGGGAAAGATCAGGAGTTAAACGAATTGGCCCTTTGTTTTATTGGGCATGGGCTCATGCAGAGCAAGAAGGCTATATTCCGTTACATCCCCACCAAGCATTTGAGATTATCACCTATGTGATACATGGTCAGGCAGAACATGGGGATACGTTGGGCACGAAAAGTGTTGTTGGCGCTGGTGGATTACAAGTGATGCAGACAGGATCTGGAGTGTCTCATGAAGAAAGATTCATCGGACCTAATATGGAAGCATTTCAAATATGGTTTGAACCTTTTATTCAAGAAGCAATGAAAAGGAAACCAACTTATCATCAATTTGAAACAACAGAGTTTCCTGTTGTGGAGCAAGATGGTGTGCAGATTAAAAATATTATTGGCAGCGGTTCCCCTGTTTTTTTGACTACTGATGTACAGATGTGGGATGTACAATTAGCTGGCAACAGTACTTATGAACATCTTCTTCCGGAAGGATATGTCTTAGCGGCATTAGCCCTGCGAGGAACGGGTAGTTGGAAAGAGGATGACTGGACTTCTTTTCAAGAGAGAGATTTTATTGTTTTGGAAGCAGATGAGCAACACATATATCAACTGAAATCAGATTCCGAGTTACGAATGTTACTCATTCAAGTACCCAGTAAAACAGATTATAAACTGTATCCAAAATGGTAAGATGTTTGTATGTAAGTAGTGTGGAGACTTAGCATTACTAAATGCGATTTTCCTTATATCAATAAAATGAGCGACCGACCGAATCTATCCGAGATGATTCAGGTCGGTCGCTTCTGTTTGCGGACTCAGTTAATCCGTAGGTTCACCAGCGGCTAGCTGTTTGACTTTTGCCAGTGCCTCTTCAACATCAGAATCCCCTTCCAGAGATTCAATGAGGTCTTTGTCCAGCTCCTTCAGAGTTTCCTTGAGTTGCTCATCATCCATAACTGCTCCCAAACAGAAGGAAGAGTGATGCTTATGCTTACACTTATCATTGTATCTGCTCGGTAATATGAATCCAAGTACGAAAAATTTTCCTTAATAAGTTATTCTCCTGTTCTCTTTCGGAACAGATTGATGATGGAAAGCAAGAGTGCTAGTGCAGCAAGGACGATGGCTATCCATTGATAGGAAGATGAAGACTTGTCGGTTGCTGGAGGATTCATATTCATCGTATGATCCATTGCATTCATTTCCACTTTAGGACTAATGGTGGTGACAGATGCAGGTGATTCACTCTCAGGAGCACCAGTCCAGTCAACTACAGTGCCATCTGCATACGTTTGATGAGCTTTCCATGAGACAGATGTTGCTTGTTTTGGGTTTGCTCCGATAAACGGAAACTCAAAAAATTCATGGGATTTGATCCCATCCCCTGTAGCCGTCCAGATGATACCGGTATTGCGGCCATCGGAACCTTTGACAAATTGATAGTTCCAACCGGGAACAGGTTCTACGGTTTCTACCTGCACGTCTTTTGGAAATTCTAATTGTACTTTCGTCGTGCTGCTGTCTTTTTCAGATGGTACACGTACGGTGTATTTTTCATAAGCTCCAACCGTTGATTCTTTAGGCCAAACGGTAACATGTGCATCGACGATGCTTGTAAATCCAAAAAAGGTAAATAAAACGAATAACGTCATAGGGATATGATATTTTTTCAATGAAATAAACTCCTTTTTCATTAGATGGGATAAGCGATTTGACTCATCCAGACACCAAGTAATAATGCGATGAAACCAAGTATGATTTCTGTTCGCAGGGAATCACGCTCAAGCAGAATAGTGGATTTCCAATGACGATTTTGCAGTCCTGCATATAAGAGCATTCCGATGATAAGTAATATTTTTATGATCAGAAAACGACTCCAAAATGTCTGGAATGTCCAAACAAGAGTCCAATCGGTTTGAACCGTAACAAGTAATAGGCCGCTTGAAATCAATAAACTAGCAGCTATCAATGCTGTTCGAGAGAAAAAAGGTTGAAACTTTCGCAGCGTTTCCCCGATTTTTGTTTGATAGTGGATGCAAACCCATAGTAAATAAGCGAGCCCTCCGAGCCATAGTGCTCCAGACCAAATATGAAGAAGTCTAGCGATCAAGGCTAAACCGACCGATTGGCTAGACCAAGCATGCCCGCTAAAAGCAAAAGTTGCTGTAATCAATACCCATAGGGTCAGATACCAGCCTTTGACCATGTTTGGAAGGCACAGCAAGATATAAAGAAATGCCTGAAGCAGTAAGACGATTGCAAATGGAACAAGCACAAGGGAAGCAAACTGCCCTTGCCATAACCATTTGTTTAACAAGTTTTGAGGCAGTTCCGATGCATACAAAAACCAGATAGTGATTTGAAACCCAAACCAAAGAAGAGCCGAAGTCCATTTGACAAGACGGTTGGATTTTCCTGTCCAGACGGGTAACTGATATTTTTTCGCAAAAAAAGAAACCCAGACAAATCCTGCACCGATCAGCAGCCATCCTTCATTAAGGAAACGGAGCAGAATGAGCAGTGATGTCGAGATGGGATGTGAAGTTTCATTTCCCCCTGCTGTTGTGGCTGCTTTCTCTCCAAAAGCAAAAGAATAGCTTCCATTCACTGGATGACCATCTTCAGAAACTACTGACCAGTTGACGGTATACGTACCTTTACTAATACTTGGGAGGGACGCGATTACTCGGGATGGATCAGTTGGGGCAAGTTTTAGCGATATGGGAAGGGACTGTCCCCTTGGATTTTTCACAGTAATACTCAGCACATCCGGTGTTATTTGTTCGCTGAAATGTAACTGAATCTCTTTGGGAGCTAGTTTTACTGTTTCTCCTTGTTTGGGACTGCTATCGAGTAAATATGCATGTGCAAATACACGGCTAGGTATAAGGCATCCAAGGAAACAAATAAATAAGGATAATAGAAAAGCTGATTTTTTTGGCATGAAAAGACCACCTAAATGTAAAAACTTGTCTTCTCTATTATAGAAGATCATCTTATTTTTGATATGACTCAAAAGGACTATCCTTTCACAAAAAAATACGAACCTATTTTATAAAAGGTTCGTATTTGCAGGCTCTTATTCGGATAAAATTTGATGTAATTTTTGAGCAAAAGCTTGAGGCTGAAAGACATAACCGATGTGATCACCAGGAAATTCAGTAACTTGCTTTTGTAATAGCCCGGCAAGCAATACGGAACTTGTAAATGGGAAGTAATCTTTTGAGCTTTCTCCACCAGCAGGTAATACCGACAGAGCGTTGTTTTCTTCGATGGATGATAAAAGATTTTTATTAAATTGGTATTCCACAACACCCGGTGCTTCTTTGGTAATAAAATAAACCACATTCTTGTCTGATTCTCTTTCTGGAGGGGCTTGATCACCGTGATGCATACCTAGCACTTGTCCAAACCGATTCATTGCATAAAATGCGCCTTTTTGTTGGAGATCGATTTGCAAATCAATGATTAAGTTTCTTGCAAATTCTCCTTCTTTGCCAGAGAGAAGTTGAAACAAAGGTGGCTCATGGGCTATAAGGGTTTTTATTTGCTCAGGGTGATGAAGAGCTAGATCGAGTCCAATCACGGCTCCAGAACTACTTCCAAATATATAGGCAGGTTCATCAGTGATATGGGACAAGAGTAAATGAGCATCATTGCTGTGTGTGGAGATATGAAAGGATTCTGATGGGTCTATTAAGCTACTGCGAGAATGTCCTCTGCGGTCATAAGTTACAACAGTATACCAATTGGCGAGTTGATCAACGATAAAATGAAATACATTTGTGTCTCCTCCTCCACCATGAATCAAAAGGAGAATAGGGCCAGAACCTCTGACTTCGTAGTACAAGTTAGCTCCAGGAACAGGTAAAATATTTGTTTTCATACTCAATTTTTGCTTCCTTTCTCTTAGGGAGTGGATATTATTATGTTTATTTTAGGTTTTGAGTATGAACACAAAATGAATTAGTAACACTGTCGAGAGCTTTTTTCTATAAACTACACTCAATCATAATATTTTACCCAAGTACTTTCGTAGCCGGTGACATAAAATTCTGCTCGCTCATTGTCCCCGTCGACATATTTGGAAATACCGCGCCAAATGGAACACCAGCCGCCATAAGTAGGATTCCATAGAGGATACTGAGAACCGACATAATCATCAGCATTGTCCGGATCATATTCCCACAATTTAATGGTTTCACGGTGGGAGGTACAAGCCATAAAGTCTCCGCCTGTAGAGTATACATACGTATGCATATCATACTTACCTAGATAATCCCATGTTCCAGCATGTATCACTCCAGATGGAAGAACAGAAGCACAAGCTAAAGTGAGAAATAGCACAAATAAATGACTGAACCTTTTTCGTTTCACGGCGATTCCCCCTATTTCGCTAATTGAATTTTAGTATAAATCAATATATCAGAAGTATAAATGCATAAAATTTAGGAATGTAATGAGATAAGCTAATGACAGCCTACTTTGAAATAGATTGTTAACACTGAACCTATCTCCTAAGAGGGTACTGTGTGAATGGTATGAGCGTACGAAAAAAGACTAGTATTCCTACCAGCCCTTTTCCTCTCTTATATAAAACACATAAAGTGTTTGCTTTTGCTCGCCCGCACTCTCATCATTACCAAATCAATGTATTGATGAGAGTGCGGACTTGTGCTAGGATGATCGTCCATCCTAATCTACCGATCCCTTCGGACTAGCGGTCACGACCGCCGTGGTTGCAGCCCGCGCCCTGTCCCTGCGGCTTTCCGCAGGAGCAGACGTTGTGCTCTGCCACGATGACGATGACCTTGATGACCTTGACGAAAGTGGTGTTCGCCATGAGTTCCTCCTAAGAGGTCCAAACTATGAGCCTCAGCTCCTAAGTTTCCGGGTAACTCCACGGTTGTGAAGTCATCTTTATTATAGACCAACCACCAAAATTATGCTACCCCTTTTTCGTAAATTTTCAAAAAAACTGCCGATTGGATATTTTCTTTTTATGATGATTTCATTCTTTACATAAAAGATATCGCTTTCAAAATAAGGAGATTTTTTGCTTTAGCGTACTAACAAGCCAGAGAATTATTGATTTTTTGTAAAGATGCGAGTTTAAAATTTAAAAAATAAATAATAATCTTAATAAAAAATCAATAAAGTCATTTTATTATTTTTAATAAAAATTTATGAATTTTACACTGTTAGGATGCGGAAAAGGTGCTTTTTTTTGCAATTCTCCACAATTATAATGAAATAACATGGATTTATTTTTTTGTCAAGAAAAAAAGTATTAATGTAAGGGAAAGGATTGGTCATTTGACTGGATATATTTTGTCCTTATTGTTGATTTCGGCATTGGGTCATGCAGGATGGAATGCTATCTCGAAGCAAGTAACAGAAAAAGATACATTTTTCACGATTATCGTAGGTCTCGCTGTTTTTCTTTACTTGCCACTAGCCATTTATCTCTTGTTACAACAACCCATCCCACCAGCAGCATATCTCTATATGGCAGGCAGCATTGTTTGTGAGCTCATCTATTTTTGGGGTTTGGCTCATGCTTATCGACAATTGCCATTTAGTTATGCTTATCCGATCGTTCGAGGATTAGGGCCGTTGGTGTCTACTTTTTTATCCTTTTTTCTCGGAGTAACTCTTACATGGATTGGTTTTGGCGGCATTCTCCTCGTTGTCGCGGGTATTTTATTGATGCAGTTTAGCGGAAAGTTTACTTTGCAAACGGGAGCAGGCTGGGCTTTTCTCGCTGGCGCGATCAATGGAGGTGCGATCACATTTGACAGCATGGGTGCTGCTATGATGTCTGGTGTGTTATTCAAATACATTGTATTTATTGGCATCTGGCTAGGGAAAATGATGATGGATCGTATTTCATTGCGTGAATATAAACGGGTTTTTCTTTTAAATAAGGACAAAGCGGTGGTTGGCGCATTGCTGACTTTCGGAGCAAATGCCTCTACGCAATATGCCTTGCAATCTACTCCAGTAGGTTATGTCTCTGCTACCAGAGAGCTGAGCATTGCTTTTGGGACGTTGATTGGCTGGTTATTTTTTAAAGAAGAATTGAAGAAAAACCACTATATTGGCATTGGGATTTTGATCGTGGGGATTCTTTTGATCAAGTTGGGTGGATAGGTTTGTTCGATGTTATGCTTTAGAGTCTTTCTTATCTGTTAACTTAATGAAACATGATTGAAATTTAGTAACATTTTCAATATGTTATGATAAGGAAAAAATTTTGGAGGGGTTTCATGAGACAATTATCCATACAGATTGACAACATGGAAAATCTTACACACGACAACTGGAAAAAGCTAGGCACTATATTGCTCCCTACCGGACGCATTGTAGCTTGTGATCCATACATATATCCTTTAGGTCCTGAATACGAGCCATTTGTACAAGTTGTTCCTCAAGGCAGATACCCTGTGTATATGAATCGCATCTCTTCTGAAGATGAAAATAATGGTCGTGTTGCTCATGCCATGTTGCGTTTTGGTGATGGGAACGTAGCTCATTGGGAGCTAGCCACTACCAAAGGGCAAGATATCAGAGAGCTAAAAGAAAACGAGATATTTGGTTATGCAGTAGACGCTGGAGTAGGTTGTTTTATGGATTTAGAAACAGCAAATCTACTGCGGTTCCGTCGTGATGAAGTAGAAGATGGCGGGGATTGGATGAAGTTAATCAGTAAGGATGATATGACTTGGGGAGAGAGAATGCTCAATCAAGTGGGCTACAATGTATTTAGTTTTCAGGCTGGCAATGGGCACGGTATTTATCCTACTTACTGGGGATATGACGAAGACGGCGACCCTGTCTGTTTAGTCACGGAGTTTATAAAAACATAAGAAAAAGAGTGGTTCTATTTTAAGAACCACTCTTTTTTATGTCTTTCGAGTCCATTTCTGTGATATAGGCATCTTGTATATTTTTTATATCTGTTTGTTTCAGTTCATCCAACTGGACTTGTGCTTCGTTTTTATCGGAATAAGTACCTAAATAAACACTGTAATATTTAGTTCCATTTACTATTTTCGGAGTAATCATTGCGTCGAATTGTTGATTATCTAATTTTTTTACCAACTTTTCTGCGTTGGTACGATGCTGAAATAGTCCAACTACTACAATATAAGATGATTGCGATGGTGGTGATTGTTCCGTCTTTGGCGGTTTGGTCTCATCTGCGTTTGGTTCCCCTGGCGACCAGAAAAAGTAACCTAAACCGACAATGATTAAAATACATAAACCGATAATGGTATATTTCCGACGATTGCTCTTTGGAGGATATTCCGGGTTTTTGTCCGTCCATCCTGCTTGATTGTCGTTTGTCCAAGCGACCTCTTGGTCCCCAGTAGGCTGGTAATGTACTTCGGTACGAAGGGGAATTTCGGGTTCTGGGTTATTGGAAAATGATTGAAGTAATGCTGTTTTAAATTCTTC
Organism: Shimazuella sp. NTD250; assembly: GCF_059510375.1. NCBI lineage: Bacteria > Bacillati > Bacillota > Bacilli > Caryophanales > Thermoactinomycetaceae > Shimazuella > Shimazuella sp. NTD250. The sequence goes on from NZ_JCAJZS010000006.1 coordinate 145,308, forward strand.
GGATGACTGATAGCGTTCTTCCGGTTTTTTGGCTAATACACGGTTTAATACTTGAGTGAAACTTTCTGGCAAGTCTTCTTGCACCAATCTTGGATCAGGTACTTCATCATGAAGATGCATCATCGCAACTAAAATATGTTCTTTAGCATCAAATGGAACAGAGCCAGTTAACATTTCAAATAGTACTACGCCTAGCGAATAGAGATCAGAAGGGTAGGAGATGTTGAGTCCGCTAGCTTGTTCTGGTGAAAAATAATGGACAGACCCCATTACCGTTCCAGTTTTGGTCAGATGTGTAGCTGCGTCCACTAAACGGGCAATTCCAAAGTCAGTCAACTTGTATCTTCCATCTGGAGTACACAATATATTTTGCGGTTTGATGTCACGATGAATGATGCCTTGTTTGTGTGCGTGTGCTAAACCATCACAGATTTGAGCACTAATTTCCGCTGCTTCTCTTGCGGAAAGAAAACCTTTTTCTATAATATATTCTTTCAGTGTGATGCCCTCTACAAACTCCATTACCATGTAGTAGATGCCATTTTCTTCTCCAGCATCGTACACATTTACAATGTTAGGGTGGGATAACCTCCCGGTTGCTTGGGCTTCTAGAATAAACCTTTTCACAAATTCATCGTCTTGCCCCAGTTGGGGGTCCATCACTTTTACTGCCACGATGCGATCTAAAACATTGTCTCTTCCTTGATAGACAGCTGCCATTCCGCCACCAGCGATATGTTCTAGTATTTCGTACCTGCCAGCGATAATCTTACCTAACATGGTATCCACCTTTGTCTATTATCATAAGGATTTAGTCCATTGCTTATTATATCAGGTATGCTGAGATTTGTGTTCGAATACGTGTCATAAGCGTGAATCTTTTGAGATCATAGGAAAACGTTGTATCTCCTCTATAATTATGAAGTCTATCACAGGATAACACTCCAAGAGAATATTAATTATTTTTAAAGGTTAAGTGACGTTTGAGTGAAGGTAACGGATGTATAATGTTAGACTGTTTTGCTAGGAATAAATCGAGGGACTTCTGAAGCAAAATCTGATAAACTAATTTCTACTATGAGAAAAAGGATGTGGGGGATTTGTCGAGAGGTTATGAAGCTCTCCAGAAATTATTCTCTGTCGCTGAAATCCCTTCTGAATGGTATCAAGCTTATTTTACACAATCATTCATAACAAACGTAAACGTTCAACTTCAAAAGAAATCTTGGATGATACATATCCATTTACCAGAGCTGGTACCTGTAGAGGTATGGGAAGGAGTTCAAGAGAAGATTCAGCGTTACTTGGCTCCGAGTATCGATGCCACGGTACAGTTCATATATGATCCGCTGGAAACTAAAGTAGTCATGGAAAAATACTGGCATTGGATAAAAAGACAAATAGCAGAAAAGTCTGCTGTCGCAGCGAGTGGATGGCTTGGAAAAGCAAAGTGGAAAATGGTTTCTGGCAGTTTAGAAGTTGCTTTTCCCAATGTGCTAATGGAGAAAATGGCGAGACAAAAAGAATTGGATTTTCTCGTCCAGGGATATTATCGAAGATTAACGGGGCAAGAGATACGGGTTATTTTGAAAACAGATGGACAAACGATGGATTCAACAGAACGAGAAGAAAAAAAGCAGAAAGAAGAACAAGTACTTCGCCGCGAGTTGTATCAGACTCAGATGCAAGAAGCAAAAGTAAAAGAAAGAATAGAAGAAAAAGAGACGGTTGATAGCAAAATTCAACTTGGAAATCAAATTCAAGATTCCCCTGTTCCCATTGATACGATTCAAGATGAAGAAAAGCGGATCACTGTAGCTGGAGAAGTATTTGGAATAGACTGGAAAGATTTAAAGAGTGGAAGGACATTGTTCACGTGTTATTTGACGGATTATTCCAATTCTATTTCCATGAAAATGTTTGTGAACAAAGAAGATATGCCAGTTTTAAGACGGATTAAAAATGGAGTTTGGCTGAAAGTTCGCGGTCCTGTTCAATACGACACTTTTTCTCGCGACTTGGTTTTAACTGCTAGAGACATAGTAGAAGTGCCAAAAGTGGAAGAATATCGGATGGATGAATCAGAGGAGAAGCGAGTAGAACTTCACTTTCATACCGCAATGTCAGCGATGGATGGATTATATGGCTTTGAAAAAGAAGGTTTCTCCCAGTTTTCCAAAGTATGCAAAAGGTTAAAAGAGTGGGGACATACCGCTTTAGCGATAACCGATCATGGCGTGATTCAAGCATTTCCAGAGGCATATGATGTTGGGAAAAGTCATGGTATAAAGATGCTTTTGGGGATGGAAGCCAACGTTGTCGATGATGGGGTCTCCATCGTGATGAATCCAGAAGAACGAAAGCTTGAAGATGATATTTATGTTGTGTTTGACGTGGAGACTACTGGTCTTTCTGTCAATCACGATGTGATGATTGAGTTAGCTGCGGTTAAGATGAAAGCAGGCAAAATCATCGATCGATATGAAACATTTATCAACCCGCACCGCCCTCTATCTGCTTTTACAACAGAACTGACAGGAATTACCGATGATATGGTGCAGGATGCTCCAGAATTACACGAAATTTTACCTGATTTTATTCAGTTTATCGAGGGCAGTGTTATTGTTGCGCACAATGCTCGATTTGATATGGGCTTTATTCAAGCAGCTTTTCAGAAGAATGGGCATCCGAGCGCTGCGAATCCGGTAATGGATACATTGGAAATGGCTCGTTTTCTCTTTCCTGACTTGAAAAACCATCGCTTAAATACATTAGCAAAAAAATTCGATGTAACCTTAGAACAGCATCACCGAGCGATCTATGATACAGAAGCTACTGGTTATGTTCATTGGAAACTAATCGAATTACTATTAAAACGAGATATCACTGAGTTAAATGAATTAAATGAAGCCAGCAAAAACAGAGATCTCAGCAGACTTCGTCCTTTTCATGCTATTATTTTTGCCAAAAATAAAACAGGACTTAAAAATTTATATGAACTCGTTTCTTTATCTCATATCGAACATTTTTACCGAGTACCAAGGATTCCAAAAAGCTTATTAGAAGAATATCGAGAAGGATTGATTATCGGTTCAGGATGTGAGAAAGGAGAATTGTATGAGACAGTTCTCAACAAGACACCAGAAGATGCAGAAGAAGTGGCTAAGTATTATGATTACCTAGAGATTCAACCGCTGGAAATCAATCAACATTTGGTGGAAAAGGGATTAGTGGATAGCATTGATCGGATTAAAGAAGCAAATAAGCTGATTGTCCGCATTGGGGAAAAGCTGGGTAAACCCGTTGTTGCAACAGGCAATGCGCATTACTTGGATGAAAAAGATGCCATTTATCGAGAGATTGTCTCCAGTAACCAGATGGGTGGTGCACGCTTTACAGGGACATTACCCCGAACACATCTGCGGACAACGGATGAGATGTTAGAGGAGTTTGCTTATCTCGGTTCCCAAAAGGCAAGGGAAGTAGTTATTACCAATACCCAATTGATTGCAGATCAGATCGAAGAAATCAATCCGTTCCCAGAAGGTACTTACACTCCAGAAATTGAGGGCGTAGAAGATGAGCTGCGAAATATTTGTTATGAAACCGCTCATGCATGGTATGGAAACCCATTGCCAGATATCGTAGCAGAACGCTTAGATACCGAATTGAACGGGATTATCAGTAATGGATATGCTGTTATTTATATGATCTCCAGTAAATTGGTTGTTAAATCGATCGAAGACGGATATCTGGTAGGATCGAGGGGTTCTGTGGGTTCTTCCTTTGTCGCTACCATGTCACGAGTTTCCGAGGTGAACCCTCTCCCGCCGCACTATCGTTGTCAAGACTGCTTTGTCACCGAGTTTGTCACTGATGGTTCAGTCGAGACGGGATTTGACTTACCTGATCGTGCTTGTCCAAAATGTGGAGCACAGATGAAAAAAGACGGTCACGATATCCCGTTTGCAACCTTCCTTGGGTTTGAAGGAGACAAAACACCTGATATTGACTTGAACTTTGCCAGCGATTATCAAGCGAGATGTCACTCTTATACAGAGGATCTACTAGGCAAAGAATGTATTTTCCGTGCAGGCTCTGTAGGTACCGTCAAAGAGAAGACAGCTTTTGGCTATGTGAAAAAGTATGCAGAAGAAAATAATCGTACGTTCCGTCAAGCAGAAATAGCGCGAATTGCCAATGGCTGTATCGGGGTAAAACGTACAACAGGTCAGCATCCTGGTGGATTGATGGTTGTACCGAAAACGATGGTTGTTGAAGATTTCACTCCGATCCAACGGCCAGCAAATAACATGAAGTCCACCGTGACGACAACACACTTTGATTACAATGCTATCGGCGGTAAAATTTTGAAGCTCGATTTGCTGGGACACACAGCACCAGCGATGCTCAGAATGCTAAAAGATATGACAGGTGTTGATCCTGTTACACTGCCTACCAATGATTCGAAAGTAATCGAATTGTTTAAAAGTACAGAGTCGTTAGGGATAAAGCCGGAAGATATCAGTGGTGTGTCGCTTGGAACCCTTGGAATACCAGAGTTTGGAACCGCATTTGCCCAAGGTATTTTGGAAATTGCCCGTCCGAGAACGATTGGGGAGTTTACCCGTGTATCTGGCTTATCCCATGGGACAGATGTTTGGGCTGGAAATGCGCGGGAGTTAATCCAAAATGGGGTTTGTACCCTGTCAGAAGCCATTTGTAACCGTGACGATATCATGCTGTACTTGATTCGCAGAGGATTGCCGAATAAAACGTCCTTTAAGATCATGGAAGCAGTTCGGAAAGGAAAAGGCCTCACGGAGGAGCAAACTGCTCTTATGCGTGAACATGATGTCCCAGAGTGGTATATCGAGTCCTGTAAAAAGATCAAGTATATGTTCCCAAGGGCACACGCAGCAGCGTATGTTATCTCTGCCATTTGGATTGCTTATTATAAGGTGTATCATCCAGAAGCTTTTTATGCTGCTTACTTTAGCAAAGCAATCAATAACTTTGATATCGAATTGATGGGGAAAGGCTATCAAGCGATCACCAATGCGATGAAAGAAATCAAAGAAAAAGGGTATGGAGTAACCCAAAAAGAGAAAAACTTTCTGACTAATTTGGAACTGGCTCAAGAAATGTATGCACGAGGAATTAAATTTCTTCCCATCGATATTCATCAGTCTCATTCCGATAAATTTTTAATCAGCGATGGCGGTTTACTTCCACCTTTTGCCTCGATTGCAGGAGTGGGAGAGAGTGCAGCAGATGGAATTGCCGAAGCTCAAGAAGCTGGTGAATTTTTATCGATTGAAGACTTACAACGACGTGGTCGTATTTCCAGTACCGTCGTTGAGAGCTTGCAGCGCATGGGCTGTTTGAAAGGTTTACCAGAAAGCAACCAGCTCAGTTTGTTTGCATAGAGTTGCAAATTTAGCACAAACTCTTAAGGAGAAAGAAATGGAGGTTGTGACATAATATGTACTATAGTTATAGACGTAGATCATCTGGCAGTTCTTTTTTGATATTCCTAGTCATTTCCGCAGTTATTATCTTGTTCATATCTCCGCGAGCACGCAGAAAAGTTGGAAACTGGTTAGGTTCCCTTTCCTCTTTACTGATGGGTGTCGGAAAAGAAGTAGGTCGTAAAGTTAACCAGGTGGGGATTAATATTACCGATAAGTTTCGTACGTATAAGCTTTCTGATCTAACAGGAGGCTTCATGCGGACATATACAGCTTCGAAAGGCAGCAAAGTGGATTCTAATGAGGAAGAAGAGGAAGATAAGATTTATTTCCATGATCTCACTTCACGTGAAAATCAGACAGATGAAGAAGATGAGTATCATGAAGATGATAAGGATGGAAAAGATGATACGAAGAAGTATCGTGAGTAAGTAATGGTTCAGATCTCTCCAGAGGGAGGGATCTTTTTTTGAAATGAAAAAAGCACCTAGTATTAGGTGCTTTTCTTTATGGATATATCGTTATTTGTTGAGTCCCACACGGTGTTGCTGTGCGGGATGTGTGCGCATAAAGTAATTGTGCACTGCTGGTTCAGCTTGGTGTTGCTGGTACTGCTTGTACTTCTCCACAGAAGTGCCGTCCCGTCAAGGACGACACGAAGCGCTCGTAAAGAGCGAAACATGATTCATCGACTTGCGGGTAATGCTCTGCTTACTTCTACGGAATGGTACTGCTGGTACTGCTAAACCAATGTATGGGAGACAACTGCTCTCTCCTTATTTAAATATATCAGACTATTCTATAGAGAACAATAACATTTTTATTTTGGGCAATGTCTTTAACACAAATGTAGGAGAGACATCTATTTGAGACGTTTCTCCAGTGCAAACGACTCTCCAAGTGATGCATAATTATTTCCTGCCAGTCGGCTGATAGGTTGGAGTTTTTCGGAGTAAATATACTTCTTTTCAGGATCATATACTTGTTCACTAAAATGATAACAAACAATCCGAACAAGCAGAAAATCTATCACAATTTCTCCATGATCGTTCTGAATTGGCAGATGTTGATGGAGTTTACATTCATAACGTATGCGTGCTTCTTTGATACCTGGTACGGAAACTCTGTCGCTTTGGATGGTAGTGAGACTTGTCAAAGTTAACTCACTTTGATCTGCTTTCAGTGGAGTACCAGTTTTATCTACATCACCTATGATTTGTTCATCACAAATATGAACGACAAGTTCCTTATTTTCAATGGCATTCCGGGCTGTATCTTTCATTTGACCTTGACTGCGTCCAATAGATATAGAAAGTAAGGGAGGATCAGAAGAGACGGCATTAAAGTAACTAAAAGGAGCTGCATTTACAACTCCATTGACAGTTGACAATGTGGTAACAAATGCGATAGGTCGAGGGATAACGGAACCACTCATTAATTTATAATTTTCGTTAATGGACAGGTCATCAGGATAAATTTTATACATATACACGCCTTCTTCTCTATTTGATATACGCTATTTCGCAGTGTACAAATATCGTTTTGATCGCTCTTTGAGCATCAATGGCATACATACAAACGAAACAGAGATGACACATAACACTTTCAGCTTATGCTAGTTAGCAGTTGAGTTTGTTTGATTAGACAATTTTCATATTTTTAAGGGATAGCGAAACTGGGTAGAAGTTGGGTCATGACACGTCTTAAAAAAGTAGCATGTGTTTTGAATTCTTGAGCAATTACAGAACTAGAACAAGCTCCGTCTGTTTCGGCAATTACGACTAATGCTTGCACAGCAATATGAAACCTTCCAGGAATAGTTAAAAAATGCGATTTCAAATGATCTACCTCCAAATTAAATTTAACCAAATAGAGTCTCGTTCTTCAAGCGTAAGAACCTATTCATTCAATAGATAGTTGTAAAAACTGAATAAGGACTTAAAAAACGAATTTTATCAAGTTCTTGAACCGATTATCGCTTTCATTCTCAAAGAAACAGATATTAGAAAAAAGTTATTAGAAAATGTCACAAATCCACACCCTTCCCCATCTTAGTTATGAAAGACAAAAAAGCGAAGGGAGGTCTCAATAATGAAACAGTTTGATGTGGCAGTCATCGGTGGAGGTATTGCAGGCTTGGTGGCTGCAATTGACTTAGCTCAGGCAGGGAAGTCTGTTGTCCTGTTGGAGAAGGCCAGCCAATTTGGTGGTCGGGCTATATCTGTCAAGCAAAACGGGGCTACCTTTGATCTAGGCGCTCATGCAATAATCAGGGGAGGGGCAGTAGATGAAATCTTTCAAGATTTAGGTATAAGAATGGAAGGGAGATCCCCCTCGGCTAATATATCGTTTCTCTGGAACAATCAAGTATCTCATATATTTCGATTTATTTTCTCTCAAAACTTGAGCTGGTTAGGCAAAATAGAGTTTTTTAAGTTCTATAATAAGTTGACAAAAATCGATGCCGATTCCGTGCCGGCTATCAGCCTGCGGAGTTGGCTGGAACATGAAATTCGCGACCCAATGACTCGTCATATTGCTTACGCCATGTTCCGGGTAAGTTCGTATTCACATGCTCCTGATCACCAATTAGCGGGTCCTGCCTTACGTTCGATAGCACGCACGACGAAAAAGAATAGTATTGTCTATGTGCAGGATGGCTGGCAAACTCTAATGGATCAACTTTACGAAAAGGCAGTTCGATCAGGCGTAGCCATGATGATAAGAAAAAACGTAACGGAAATCAAGCATGATGGAGCCGTTCGTAAAATAAGGTTTGCTGACGGTCAGGAGATGGACATCTCGTATGTGATTTCCTCCACCCCACCAGCAGTAACTTCTCGACTTTTAGGGGATGTGGGAAGTAAGTCGGTTTTACGTTGGAAAGAACAGGCTCGTGTCATTAAGGCGGCAAGCTTGACGCTTTCTTTGAAGCGGCTTTCCGCACCAACTCATTTTGCGGTTTTGGGTGTGGATGAACCCATATACTTCGTGAATCAATCGAAATTTATTCGACTAAGTGAAGATGACACTTCAGTGGTGAACATTGTTAAATATAATGGCGCTGGTGGAACAGATCCAAAGGCTGACGAACGATTTCTCGAACAGATGTTGGACGTGATCCAACCGGGCTGGCAGAAGGAAGTCGTCGCCAAACAGTACCTCCCCAATATGGTGGTAGCCTACGACTATATGCATTTAGGCAGGGAAGATCGATTTCCCGGTCCAGCCGTACCTGAAATTGCAGGGCTTTACGTCGCAGGAGAGTGGGCTACTCATGGAGAAAATTTGGCAGATGCTGCGGCGGCAAGCGGAAGACGTGCGGCACAGTGCGTGTTAAAAGATATGGAGATAGACCGTAAAGGTGATCGGGAAACTATTGTAGTCTGAATAACAGGAAGAAAGCAGGTGGCTAACATCTTGGAAAACATAAAAACAGAACAATTCTATATTGAATACAAACCACTATTATTCTCTCTTGCTTACCGTATGCTTGGAAGTGTCACAGATGCGGAAGATATAGTCCAGGAAGCCTTTTTAACCTTATATAAATCTGGTTCTGATCACATTCGAAATATGAAAGCATACCTGTGCAAAATCGTAACGAACGCTTGTCTCGGTCTGCTTCGTTCTACGAGCAAACAACGGGAAAACTACATTGGGACATGGCTGCCTGAACCACTCGTGACTACAGCGAGTGAGGAAACAGATCCGATGCAATCTTATTTACAGAAGGAATCGGTATCCACCGCTTACTTGCTGTTGTTGCAGCAATTATCTTACGTGGAGCGGGCTGTATTCTTGCTGCGTGAGGTGATGCAGTATGATTATAAAGAAATTGCTGACATCGTTGGCAAGAGCAGTGCGAACTGCCGGCAAATCTTTCATCGAGCGAAACGCAGTCTTCATCTAAAAGATGGTCCGGATCATTTGGATCGCTTCGATCAAGAGCAAACCACCAACTTGGTGGAGCAATTTATGAATGCTCTTGCTTCCGGTGACGCGGCCCAAATCTTGAAACTCCTATCGGCTGATGCAGTACTCGTCACAGATGGGGGAGGAAAAGTAAGAGCACAACTGCAACCCCTTCATGGGCATATACCAATTTCCCATTTGACATCGAATTTTTTGAAAAAATTGCCTGGAAACGTAACTTATCGTCTCACCATGGTAAATGGCCTGCCTGGAATCGTCGTATATTTGGATGGGAAAACGTTGACTGTCCTTTCGTTTCAGATTCAAGATGGCCACATCGCTAATCTTTACTTCGTTATAAATCCAGATAAATTGACACATGTGTTTTAAGATGAATGAATTCATATATTTAATAGGTTATTTAAACCCACTTATATTAACTATTCTATGTGCTATATAGATTTTTATAGAAAAAAAGTTATTAAAAAATGTCACAAAACTACATCCTTCTTCATCTTAGTTTATGAAAGACAAAAAAGCGAAGGAAGGTCGGAATGAGGAAGAGCAACACTCGATCGTCTGAAAGCGCATTTGAAAAATAACAATATAAATTTTAGGGGGAACCATCATGTCCAAAAAAGTAGAATTCATTATTACGCGTACCGTTAATGCACCTAGTGAGCTTGTATTTCAAATTTTTACGAAGCCTGAGCATCTGAAAAATTGGTGGGGGAATAATGGGTTTGAGATGAATGTCGCCAAGTTAGATCATCTTCGTCCTGGAGGTCGTTTTCATTTCTGCCAAAAATCTCCTGATGGCAAAGAAATGTGGGGAAAGTTTGTTTATCGTGAGGTGGACGAGCCAGAAAATCTTGTGTTCGTCAATTCTTTTTCTGATGAAGAAGGTAATACGATCCGTGCGCCATTTCCCAACTATCCATTAGAAATCCTCAATACCTTGTCGTTTACTGAACAGGAAAGTAAGACTACCATCACCATGCGTGTGGGTCCTTGGTCCTCTGCTACAGAAAAGGAGCTCAAAACCTTTGAGGGTGGAATGGAGTCAGCTCAACAAGCATTTGCTGTACTCTTTGATCAGCTTGAAAATTACTTAGCAAGTGTGGTTTCGATTTAAAACAAACAGACCAACATCAATACAAAAACAGTTGGTGTTGGTCGTTTATTCTACTGGAAAAAAGAGTTTAGAATATAAGTTTATGTTTTCGTTTTAGTGTATCTGCATATTTATGTTGAGACTTGAAGAGAAAGGTTACAATTTCCAAATATAATAAGAAATTATATACGATATAGTTTGAGCTTTCGAAATCTGGCAGAGTATTAGAAAGATCAATTATTGTATGCCCCAATTGGAGGACATATCATGAAAAACATTGTTATTGTTGGCAGTGGATTTGCTGGTACTTGGAGCGCACTTAGTGCTGCTAGACAATTGAACCGGTTAAATATAAGTTCGGATGAAGTAAAAATACAGGTTGTGAATCGGGATGCCTATCTAGGCATTCGCCCGAGTTTTTATGAAAAGGATCCGCAAAACTACCGATTTCCGTTAGAAAAAGTTTTCAGACCCACAGGGGTTGATTTTATCCAAGGAGAAGTGGAAAAAATCAATACGAAATCCCAAGTAGTAACGATTCATCAACAAGAAAAGGTAAATATACATTATGACCGCTTGATTTATACCGCAGGTAGTCAATTAATTCGTCCAAATATCCAAGGGTTTCATCACTCCTTCTCTGTTGATACACTGCAAGATGCAGTAAAACTGGATCAACATATACACCAGTTACCTTCCTTATCTATCGCAGACGGAAAATATACAGTAGTAGTGGTTGGAGCAGGATTTACGGGACTGGAGATTGCTACTGAAATGGTGTCCCGTATCCAAGAAGTCGCAAAAAAGGAAAAGAAAGAATCCGAAGCAAAAGTGATTTTAATAGAAAGAGCATCTGTTGTAGGACCAGAATTAGGAGCTAATCCTCGACCCATCATTGAACAAGCATTACAGGAATTAAATATAGAAATTTATACGAATGAGACAGTCAGTGAAATGACGGAACAAGGTATCCTTTTACAGGACGGAACACGAATTCCTGCTGCTACTACTATCTGGACTGCTGGTTTACAAGCTAGTCCATTGGCTAAATGGTTTCCTGTAGAAAAAGATCATTTGGGGCGATTGTCCGTTGATTCTTACCTACAGGTCGAAGGGATCAACTCTGTTTTTGCTGCTGGAGATGCAGTAAAAGCGAAAGCAGATGATCATCATTTTTCACTCATGTCTTGTCAGCATGCAAATCCTCAAGGCAGAGTTGCTGGGCATAATGCGGTTTGTGATTTATTAGGCATAGACGAAAAAATTCCATACAGACAGGAAAGATATAACACTGCAATAGATTTAGGAGCATGGGGAGCACTTGTAACTCGAGGATGGGACAGAGTTCCGGTTATTCAAAAAGAAGAAGCGAAACAAGCGAAAAGAGGCGTTAACTTAGCGATCTATCCACCTAGTTCTGAAAATCGGGATGAGATTTTTGCAGCAGCAGAACTAGCATAAGGAAATGTCATATCAAAATGAAATTTGAAGTGATAAAACAAGTAGTCTCAGTTTATATAATGAATAGGAGATGAACAGATGTTTAATGTACTGTTCGTGAAAGTAAATGATCGCCCCTTTGAACAAGCTATAAGCGTCCAAATGTATGCAACATTTTTACATGCATATCAGGAAGCAAATCCGTCAGACACGCTGATGGAGATTGATTTGTTCAAAGAAAATATCCCTTATTATGGGAATGATGCCATAACAGGTCTGCATAAAGCTTCCCAACGAGAATCATTAACAGAAGCCGAAGAGCAAATGGTGAATGTTATTAATAAATACATGGATCAGTTTTTAGCCGCTGATAAAATCGTCATCGCTTTCCCGACGTGGAATCTTACTGTGCCTGCTCCGTTAATGACTTATATATCTTATCTTGCTCAGACTGGAAAAACGTTTAAGTATACCGCAGAAGGTCCTGTTGGGCTTCTGACCAATAAAAAGATTCTGTTGCTTAATGCCCGCGGAGGTGATTATTCTTCAGAATCCACACAACTTATGGAGTTTGCAGTCAAACCAACAAAGTCTGTTTTCTCCGGATTAATGGGAGCACCAGTAGAAGAAATAATAATTGAGGGCCATCAACAATATCCAAATCGTACTTCCGAAATCATTCAATCAGGGTTAGAGAAAACTAAGAAAGTCGCAGCAAGTTTCTGAGGTTACGAAAGGTAGACTACGTAAATCTGATACAGGCCTAGAACAGTGGTTTTACATATCACTGTTCTAGGCCTGTATCACTTATTCCATTTTGTGTTCGTCTGCTCCCTAAACTCCTCTTAGGAGTTCGCCATCTTAAAACTGTTTCTAACAAATCCCACTCGTGTTTTTAGTAAATCGAAAATTTTCTAAACCGTCTGACAGAAAGATAGTATGGCTGATGACAATGCCGTTATGGTGCATATCAATCGACTCAGAGCGAAGATAGAGCCAGATCCGTCCAATCCTGTTTATATTCAAACGGTGTGGGGCTTTGGTTATAAACTGGGTGAGGGGTGTTAGTATGCTGAGCATAACTCTTGTACTCCTATGTTTTATCCTAGTTCTTTTGTTTCGATACTTCCAGGTCATTCGGGAAATAAAAATAATCATCCAGATTACACGGGAAATTCAAGCTGGAAATCTTAATTTACGTTATCGATTACGTACTTCGCAAAAAGGCATGGAAAATTTAGGAGGAGAGTTAAACCGACTTGTAGACTACTTCTAATATCAATCGTTCTACTTCGATCGTTGGTGTGTTTACTTTTCTCACTTATTACACTCTCCATTCCAATCATTTTGGAGGCTAATTCATTTTACTTGTACCTGCTCCCCAGACTTCAACGGCTTGACCATTTTCCACACGAAATATCTCCATAATCATTGGCTGTGGTTCATGTGAATCCAATGGAATCCCGTGAACAGTCACACGTATAGCAAACTTATTGCCGTCTTCCACCAAATCTTCTACAACAAAACGCTTGTTTGGAGAGGTTTTATATAACCCAGTCAAATAATTTTTTATACTTTCGGTTCCTTTTATTCCAGATGCATGACTATAAAAATTGGGGGAGAAAAGTTCATCTATCGCCTCTAAGTTTCTTGTGTTATATGCTTCGTAAATCCGGTACCCTAAAGCCTTTTTATTTATTTCTGTCATATGAATATCCCCTTCGCTTTTTCTTGAAAATTAGCCCCTACTTATCCTGAATAGTAGATATATTACTTCGCATTCTCTCCAGCACACTCACCATGATTTCCTGCTCTTCTTTGGTGATTCCAGAAAGAAGCTTTTCTTGAAATGCACCGTGAGCTTCGATGGATTTAGAAACAAGTTGTTTTCCAGACGTGGTCAAAGAAACGAGCGTATAGCGATTATTTTGCGGATCGATTCGTCGGCTGAGGACTCCTTCAGATTCAAACTGTTTGACAATACGAGTAATTGTTGCTCCGTCAAGCGATAGTTGTTGTTTTATCTCAGCATGGCTGATCTCTCCTTGCCTTGCCACTAGTGTAAGCAGCCGCATTCTTTGCTGACTCACACCGATGTGATCAGCAAAGGCGCGCTTAGATTCAGAACAAACATGTGCAAGTTGTCGAAAAAGAATATCTGCTTCGTTTTTCATAAGTGATCCTTTTGGAGGAAAATATTTTTGATATAACGAGTCAATATGGAACATTTCATTTAGAGATAGGGTTACATCGGATGGAGGTAAATTGATCTCGTCTTTCTATTTATACCATCAATTGTTGATATAATCAACAGTTGATATTAGAAAATGAACATTTACAGTTTCTATGTTCCTGAGAGAGTTTGATTTCTGCCGTCTTTTCATGGTTCTCCTTAATTGTGATTTGATCTAAGGAATCAGAAAGAAGAGACCCTATACATTCATACAGGTCTCTTCATTCCTTATTTTCCAGTCGAGCAAATACACTGATATTTTCCTCGAAATTTGCTCGATATGCATATTTTCGCTCATACAGAGTTATTATTTATTTGGAATGGTTGAATTGTTGAGAATAGTTTCGATTTCATCGGTTGTAAAACCACTGGTTCCATTGGTATTTATATTAGGAGCTAGTGAACGCGTAGTGCTGGATTGTGTTGACGAAGCAGTATCGTTAGAGAAGCGGTTACTTAAAGCGAGAAAACGTGAATCATTTGTTATTTTGTACAACTGTTTGAGTTGACGAATATGGATATTGTGATACGTAGCACTCGCAGCATTATTATATTTCAGCCCATAATAACTATAGTTGTTAGGAAGGCGGAACCGGTCTCCATATGCAAGAATAGTGGTTAATCCACCTTGAAGGTAAGTTTTTGTGATGGTATTGCCGGTTGCATTATAGTAGTCATACAGACCATAAAGAGTAAAGATAAATCCATTTAACACATGATTGTGTACTTTTGTTTCAGTGGGATATTCTTCAAACCATTCGTATAAATAGCCATCTGAAGTTGTTACCCATGGTTTGTTACCGGGCATGGTGCGTACAAACTTAAGCAGTGCTTTTAGCGTACGATTTGCAGCTGTGTAATACTTGGTTTCGTGTGTTTCTTGGTAAAGTCGAATATATAGAGACAATGCTTGTCCTTGTGCCATAGAAGAATACCAAGGGGCGGTAAGTGTTTCAGTAGAACGACTTAAGACATTAAATTGAAATCGGTATGGAAAATAATATGCACCGTCAGAAGTCTTTATTGCCAGCGTTTCTAAGTGATCTGCAAACTGTTTTGCTTTCGCTAGATATTCTGGTTTTTGTAATTGTTTATAAGCATTCAGATAGTATAATCCATTCCCAGCAGCTCGAACAGGATGATGGTAATAGGAGGTTCCGACTTTTATCAATGGCATTCCATTACTATCTGTAGTCATCGGTGATACTGGTGCTGTTAATTCTTCCACGGGTTTTCCATTTACAAAGTCATAGTAATATGGATCATCGGTTTGTGCGGTTAAAGAAACAAAGTTAAATGGATAGATATTTACACGGTATGTACTATTATAAGTACCAATAGTTATGTAAGGCTTCATTACGGGGTTTGGTCTCGTCGTTGCTGCATTTGCTACTGCATATAAAGAAGTACTTAATGTAAAAATGCAAACTAGCGATGAAACAATGAATTTCTTGAACAAATAATTTCCTCCTTATAATTTTATATAATACCATTTTATTATAATAGAATAGGAGGAAGTGTAAATGAATAAAAATATGCAATTTATGAATTTAAAAATGATTGAAAAGTAGTTTTATATACTTATAAAAGTGATATTTATTTCGTTTTTAAATGATTGATAATCGGATTAATATTAAGATTTTAGTAAAAATAAATTTAATTATAAATATTTAATTATTTTCTATGAATAGAATTGTCTGATGGACAAGATTGCTTGTTGCTTCAATGGATAGAAAGGGGGATTAAGGAAGAAATGTATTCACTTCTTCATCTTGATAGATTTCATACATATCTTGTAAATCATCATTCATCGGATGCATGGAGAAATTTGTGATAATTTATAAGCTTTTTAGTAAAAAGGTAATTGAAAAGAAAAAATCGCCCATATGTTGGTGGGCGATTGGAAAAATGGAATGTATTTTATTTAATCTAGTATATGCGAAAATTACAATTTTCTATTGTTTAACTTCCTTCTGGGCCAGGTCCACCCATATACATTTTCATGTTTGTATGCAATGCTGTCACCACCCAAGTTTTTGATCTTTAGCAACCTCTATGATGATATACGTAATTAAAAATAGGACATGGTCAGATTTATAAAACTGATGGTTTTTACCATTCAGTGAATAGTTTTAAGCTAATTCAGGATCAACGGGACCGGATAACGGAAGATGTTTATAAGTAGACAAAGCAATCACCGACCTTATGAAATAGTTTTTCAAATTGAATATATAATTGTGGAAAGACTAAGTCAATCACGGAGAAAATCATTTGTCTTTGTTATAGGATAACCAGAAGAATTTTTTTGAATAGGATTGAAACATATCCAAGTTATTGATTTTCTCATAACAAAAGCATAAATCAGCAGTTAATTCAGTTAATAGAGATTTTGTTGGTTGTAGTTCAGCTAGTTTTTCTGCTTGTAAATATAAATCAATTGCTTCTTCAAATTGATTTTGTCTCATACACCATTTTGCCAAAGAAACAAGAGATTCAGCTAGTTCTCGTTCATCTTTTTGATTTTTACTGATTTCTATCGATTGATCAATAATTTCTTTGGCAAAATCCCAATCGTTTTTCATCATCAGCAAGGTGGCGAAGTGTTTGAATGCAAAAGGAATAAGATGTCTTCCTTTTACTTTTGGTTGTATATCCAGTGCTTTGGAGAAATATTCCTCTGCTATTTTTAATTCTTCTAGCTTTAGATAAATCGTACCGATTTGACTCCATAACATAAATAAGCTGTCTATTTCTTGGTTAGTATCGGCGATTTTTTCCCCGCATCTGGCATATTCTAATGCTTTTTGTGGCATTCCCAGTTTATCTAATGTATTGGTATAAAGGGTATACATCTTAATCTTTAATGAAGTTCGTATTTCATTTTGATCTGGTGTTATTGTGATATATTGATTTAATTCGTCCAATGATTTCAGTGCTTCTTCGTACTTTTCCAAACCGTCTAAGTAAATAATCTTGTTTAAAAGTAAGAGAGGTTTGATATAGGTTCGTTCTCCTGTCTCTAGAAAGCCTTCCAACCCAAATTGTACTTGTTTTAGTGCTTCTCGATAATTCCCTTGCAAGTGTTTAATGACACTTAATCCATTATAACAAAAGGTTTTATGGTTTGTTTTCTCCAGTTCAGGATACTTTTCCATGCTTTCAATGCAATAATGAAAATATTTCTCTGCGTTTTCCCCGTTTTGCAAAACGAAGTATGCCCTTCCTTTTAAATAATGAACAAATGGTCGAAGAATGCCAATATAATCAACTTTTTCTTCTTTATTTAGTTTTGCTAACTTCTGTAGAGCTTCTTTAGGATTTGCAAATACAATCTCTTCAATTATCTCTAATTTATGCTGTAAACGAATAATTCGTTTTTCAGCCTCTTCCACAATCCCAAATAAACTCCCCATACCTACTGCTCTCGCATAAGCAATCCGTTTTTCTTCGCTTACATTTAAAATTCCTCGTTCAATGGAGCTAATAGTGGATGCTCCACAGCCCAGTTCATCTGCAATCTGCTCTAAACTCTTTTTTTGCTTCTTTCGTTCTGCTCGTAAAACTCCGCCGATCTGCACTAAATCCATGTCATCACCTGTCTCTGCAAAAAAATGGATATTCTTTATCGTGATTATGGAAGATGTTGGACAAAAAAGCAAGATATTTTATGGATTGCGATAATAATGTTTACTATTTTAATATTTGTAAATATTTTCTAAATATTTTAGGCTAATAGTATCAAGAAAAAGGGGTGAGCGTATGAACGATTTATCGGCAAACATTCAAGTCGCTTCCTTTCTCAGCAGAGTACAGAAAGACATTCGATTACATCTAGAGAATGGGGAAAAGATTGATATTCCTTTATGGGATGCCAAATTGGTCGATATGGGTAATGGGCATGTGTTTGTGTTTGGCAAGGTGTTGGATCAGGAAGCTCATTGTCCTGCTAAAGAAAACGTGCAAACTAATCCTGTTCCATGGAATCTCTAAAATATTTAGCTTGGCACTTGATATATGCCTGTGATGAAAGGGAGATTTACCAGAAACTATCCTCTCAAGAGATGGATGAGCGAAAAAGCTTTGTTCAATGGATTAATGATTGTTTACAACATGGGAAGCCGATACAAACGGTACTAAAACAAGGACATCTAGAAGAGATAAGTAACTTTTTAATTCAAGCGGATGAGCACGAATGGAGGAAATCCTACTATGATTTTATTTACTATGTCTTAATATTTGGAAGCGAAAAGATAAGGGTAGAATTGGAGAGGCTGGAGGACTAGTTCAACTAGAGATAGATCACTGGCCTTTGATCCCAGCTTATCAAGAAATCGAAGCAGATTGTTATGAACGGGTAGTAGCGACAGTACGGTTGCTAGATTTGAAAGAGGAA
Source organism: Shimazuella sp. NTD250 (assembly GCF_059510375.1). Lineage (NCBI taxonomy): Bacteria > Bacillati > Bacillota > Bacilli > Caryophanales > Thermoactinomycetaceae > Shimazuella > Shimazuella sp. NTD250. Next base: position 163,874 of record NZ_JCAJZS010000006.1, read on the forward strand.
CAATTAACAGGGGAAAATACGACTAAAATATATAAACGGTATGGAATCGACTTAGATCAGATAAGGGAGTTGAAGTTTCCAATATCATAGACTATTTGTAAGTGAGGAAGAGTTTAAGGAGACGGGTCTCTGGTACTCCTTTATCCCTTTTGGGAATAGAAGTATACTTAAAATACGGGAACTTCCCAAGTCACTGGAGGTAAAAAATGTCCTTCGTTGGACTCAATGTCGAGGAACTGCGTGCCCTGAGAAAGCTTACTTACCACTGGGAAGACGTGACAGAGATTTTCCGTCAGGAAGGACCCTCAAATCTGTTCTGGAATCAGTTGCAGGCGGCGGTGGACGCTGGCGCTCAGCTCTTTCCAATCGGTGACTGGACCTTGTCCTTGACAGACAACCAAGATCGATGTCCTTTCAATGGAATGTCCAGGCAGGAACAAGAGGACATCCTCGCCGAGATCACCACCCTCTGGAAGGAGGCAGTAAACCTGCTGGATGCACAAAGGCTTCGGGAGGTACCGCTCCAAGGAGAGGCATCCCCCTTTCGGTGGGTATTCAAGGTGGGTACAACCCGAGGTCTCATCAAAACGGTGTTCCCTGAATTGAACCATCAGTGACAATCGGCGGCATCAGAGCCCACAGCTCTGATGCCGCCGCCGTTTTCTTCCTTTTTCATTACATTCAACGCTGCATTCCTCCTGCTATAGTATTTTTACTAAAACATAGGAGTGAATACTATGATTTTTCGTGGATTTGTATTAAATGATTTCGATTCCGTTATTCATTTATGGACAAAAACAGGATTACAATTATCTCGTTCGGATACATTGGCAGGAATGAAGAAAAAATTAAAAAGAGACCCGGAGTTGTTTTTTGTATTAGAAGATAATACCCGAATTATTGGAGTAGTGATGGGCAGCTATGATGGAAGAAGAGGTTGGATTAATCATTTAGCTGTTGACCCAGCATATCAAGGAAATAAGATAGGTCAGAAAATAATAGCCGAGCTTGAACTGCGTTTCAAGCAAGCAGGGTGTGAAAAGATTAATCTATTAATTGAATTGGATAATGAAAACGTGCAAGGTTTTTATGAAAAACAAGGATTTCATAGGGATGAATTAATATTTATGGAGAAATGGATATAATTAATGATCAAAGAATATTGAGAGCTATTGTTTCTTCCAATCGGCTAATCTCATATGCCATATAGATCAAATCATTAGAGAACTATATGAATGGTTTCGAGTTAGAATTACATTACAAAACATGAGCTTCCTTTGTAGAGTTATTTGGAGAGATCCTATAACTTTCAACAAGGGAAGCTCATGTTTTTTATTTCAAAGTCTTTTGCTCAAGCGGAGTACTCATTTTAAAGCCGAGTTATCGACCAGTCACTCTGAAAATAAAAATAGTAGATTACAAAAAAAGATAGGAATCTTCATCCTTGTAAGGATATATTTTCTATTTTGTGATATCTTTATATTATGATAATTCAATATTATTAAAACGAAGGGAGATTGTTTTATTGGAAATAAAACAGAAATTAATACCTAGATCTTTAACTGGAACACGTTCAGGTCTGTATTTAAATCCCTCTTACATCACGGTGCATGAAACGGATAATACGGGAAGAGGGGCAGATGCCAGGGCACATGCGAATTTACAGGCACAAGGGAATAGTAGAAAGGCAAGCTGGCATTATACGGTCGATGAAGGGGAGGTTTGGCAGTCTATCCCCGACGATGAAGTCTCTTGGGCTTGTGGAGATGGTAGAAATGGAGCAGGAAATCGGAAGAGTATCAGTGTGGAGATTTGTGTTAACGCTGACGGAAATTTTGAGCAGGCGAAACACAACGCTGCCCGCCTTATTTCATATTTGATGAAAAAACATGGCATTTCTATCTCAAATGTAGTTCAACACAATCATTGGTCAGGCAAAAACTGCCCGCGAAACATAAGAAAGAGCGGGTGGCAGTCATTTTTAAATCTTGTCACCCACTGCTCTGGTTCTAGCGATATTCCCATACCGAACACGGTTAACAAAAGAATGGTGAAGTTAACGTCACCTTATATGCATGGAAATGATATCAAGGTAATTCAAAAGGCTATTGGTATAGAGGCAGACGGAGTATTTGGACCTAAAACGATGAACTTAATAACAAAGTTACAAAAAGAACATGGTTTATCAACGGATGGGATCGTAGGAGAAAAGACTTGGAAGGTAATTTTTTTAAACAGGAGAACATTGAAACTAACGAATCCTCCCATGACAGGTGAAGATGTAAAAGAGGTTCAACAGAAGGTTCATGCACCTATCGATGGGATTTATGATGCCAAGACCATGAATCTCGTTACAAAGCTTCAAAAATCGTATGGTTTAGAAACGGATGGAATTGTAGGAGAGTCAACTTGGGAGGCTATTTTGCTTGGCTGACTGATTAAGAAACATAACCCAAGCGTAAAAGCTTGGGTTATTTACATAGTATGCAGTGGAAGGACAAGCTTTAGAAACTCAGGAAATGATTATACTTCTTTAAAAATAATTTCTTTTTGATCTTTATTTTTATATGCATCCCAAAAAACATCCGCGATACGGTCTGGATCATAATAGGTTCCACGTTTAACATGATCTGCAATCAAAACCTGGCCTACATAGATTCCATATGGAGAAAGTGTATCAGCCAAAGAAAGAGCAAGGGAACGAATTGCCGATTTACCTATCGATAGCGAGGCATACTCTGGATTTGGCTCAAGAGCAATTGCTCCTCCTGTGAAGAAAAGTGCTCCCTGCTTACGTTCGATCATTTCGGGTATCACTTGTTGGGCACTCGTTAATGCACCTACTGTATTCACTTTAAAATCATCCATTAATTGCTGTTCTGTCAAGGAAAGGGCATTACCCTGAACAATATTTGCCACATTGTATACAAAAACATCAGGTATTCCATATGTCGACTTTATATACTTCATGGCTTTTTTCAGTGAATCTGAATCAGCAGCATCGGCGGGAACACCATATGATTCAATATTTTGTTCCTGTAGTTCTTTGATATTACGTTCGAGAGATTCATGGGTTCTGGAAACGAGAACAATCCGAAATCCTTGTGCACCAAATTTCTTTGCAACACCTAAGCTTACTCCTGGTCCTGATCCAATGATGACAAGTAATGGTTTGCTGCTCATTTATCTAATCTCCTTTTTTATCTTCTCCGTACATGGCTTTCAGTTAGTCATCTGTATAATCCTTTTATAAATGTTTATTAATACTAGTATTTTGGTATAATCGTATTTTAGGCCGAATGATTAAAATTGTCAATATACAGAGTTCGTTATTGTATGGGAATTGGTTATACGAAGAAGCGATTGTTCGAGTTATTATCGCATATGTTTTTCCACTTCAAACAGTATTTGTCTGCCTCATTTTAGCCATAGTTAGTTTACATTGTGGAAACAATTTCGATATTTTTTGGAAAAAGGAGTCTCTTACAATAACCTTAAATTGATAAAGCGACAAGGGAACAAATTAGCTTGATCAATTGCAAATAAATGTTGTAAGGGGAAAAGGAAAATGAAAAAAAGTATAAAAACTGCGATGATCACTACATTGGCTATCGGAACTTTACTAACAGGCTTCGGTTATATGAATGGAGTGCAAGCCGCTTCGAGTCATGCAACACAAGTAAGTGCGAAACAAAATCATGCCCAACTGCTAAAACAAACATGGAATCTGGCTAAACAAGGCAAAGTGATAACAAGCGGCGAATTCAAACTGTCCACTCCCCGTAAATCTATTGAATCCAAATGGGGAAAACCAGATAAAAATAAGAATAAAGCGATTTTGAGCTATAGCAAACATCATACGATTTTCTATGTAGATACAGAAGATAAAAAACAACTTGTTGAAATAGTTTCAACTACCGATAAAAGTTACAAATCTGTAACGGTAGCAGAATTGAAAAAAACATGGGGGAAACCTTTTGAAGAAGGTAAAGTGGATAAAAATACGTATTGTGTGAGTTATCTTGCTCCAGCCGGCGGTGAACAATCAAACTATTTGAATTTTTATTTCTCTCTCGATAAACATGGAAAAATGGGAGATGTCAAAGAAGTATCTGTTAATTATTTTACCTAAACATTTCTCAAAATGAAGAACAAATCATTTCAAACGTGAACATACACCCGAAAAAATCAATAAGGATATCCCCTCCTAGTAGAGGTACAGAGGGGATTTTTTGTTATGTTATTTTATTTCGGTACAGACGATACAAAAAGGTTATTCCTCTTCGACAAACGCACGATCAGGTCGTACCATAAACCAAAGTATGATTGCAAGCAAGATCGGGAGGATAGTAACAAGTAATGTTCCTTCCCAGCCGATTTTTTGTGCCAGCCAGCCACAGATTAATGGAGATAGAAATGCAGCGATATTCCCCCATAGATTCATCCAAGCGGACACAGAACCAGCATATTGATTACCCATATCATTTGCTGCTGCCCAAGAGACGACGACTGGAAACCCGAGGGAACCCAGTGAGATGGTTAACCACAGGACGTTCATCCAGTCACTGGCTGCGTGTGCGGCTAAATACATGGTTACTGCAAATACTAGTAACCCAACGATCGCTAACATACCACGGGCAACAAACTTAGATTTTCCTTGTTTGACTAACCGATCGGAGATTGCTCCGCCAGTCATCACGGTGATAAAGATGGCGAGCCAAGGTAAGCTAGCTGCAAATCCCATCTTTTCTAGGGAAAAATTCTGAGCTTCTTGCAAGTAGGTAGGTAACCAAACCAGAAAGAACGTAACGATATATAAGACGACAAAATACTGAAGACCGAGTACCCAAAACCGTATATTAGACAAAAATTGTTTCCATGGTGCTGCTTGTTTTTGTCCCGTTTTCACAGAACGATTTGCTAGAATCCATTGCAATTCTGCTCCATTGACACTTGGGTGCTCTTCAGGTCGATTTCGACCTTTCCAGTACCAAACAAGACCGATAAGTAAACCGATCAAAGCAAATAGATAAAAAACGGCTTCCCAGCCAAGTAGGTTATAAATTGCTACTGTGACAATTGGTGCGATTACAGGACCAAAATAAGACCCAGCAAGTAGTGCACTTGAAGCCCGTCCTTTTTCTTCCTTAGCAAACCAATACGTATTAAATACTGCATTCCCCGGATACATCGGTCCTTCCCCCATACCAAACAAGAACCGTACCAAAGCCATCCACCCATGTGATTTTACTGTTGCCGTTAATGCAGTGAAGAGAGACCAAAATGCGAGAGCGTAAAACACAATCTTCCTTGCTCCAAGCTTTTCAGCTAAGAGACCAGCCGGAATTTGCATCAATGCATATCCCAATGAAAAAAGTGATGCTAGTAAACCGAATTGCACTTTATCCATATGAAGATCGTCCATGATTGGTTTTGCCATAACAGAGATATTTGAGCGATCCATATAAGCTACTAAACCAATGATAAAAAAGAGGAATGCTAACCACCAGCGAACTTTGGTAGGTTGTGACTGATTTCTTGCTGTAGATTCTTGGCTGCTCATACTAACTCCTCCTAAGAAAGTCGGTATCGGTGTGGTACTCTATCTTGAAATACAGGAATGGCTTGACGAATTTCTGCTACTTTTTCCAATGCTAAATCTGCAAACAGGATCTGTTCTTCTGCTCCTGCTTGAGCTACTATCTCACCCCAAGGATCAAAGATGATAGAGTTTCCATTAAATCGGTCATTTTCATTTTGACCGACGATATTGGCACCAACCACAAACATTTGGTTTTCGATGGACCGTGCCCGAAGGAGAGCAAGCCAGTGGGCCTCACGCTGTATCGGCCATTCAGCAGGAACGAATAAAATAGAAGCACCTTCCACTGCATAAGTACGGATTAATTCTGGAAATCGTAGATCATAGCAAATAATCACACTTGCCAGTGCATCCCCAAGCGGGAAGGTTTGGTAGTCTGTACCTGCTGCAAGATATTTATCTTCAGCCATCAATCCGATCAGGTGTAACTTTGAGTATGCATTAATCTGTTCCCCATGAGGGTCAAATGTCAGGGAGGTATTGAATACTTTGCCTGCTTGCTGCATCGTAAACGATCCGCCTATCAAGTACACACCATGTAATTTAGCTTGTTCGGCTAGGAAAGCAGCGGTGGCCCCATCGATTGGCTCTACATGCTTTGCTAAATTGGAAAAATCGTATCCTGATTTCCACATCTCTGGTAATACGATCAATTCCGCCCCGCCTTTTGCAGCTTCTGCTATCATCGTTGTTGCACGCTGTTCATTTTTTACCTTATCCCCTTGTACAACATTCATCTGGCATATAGCGATTTTCATTGAACATAAGCTCCTATCTAGCGATATTTTCTACGCTGTATTGCAGTTCTATTGTTTTTTCAAGAACAGGATCGTGCATTTGCATCCGAAAAGCAGATCCAAACTGAAAGGAACCACCTAGTATGGGCACAGTTCCACAAAACAGGATGGTAGTTCCTTCGACCGCTTGGCGTTTGTCTGCCCATGTTAGTAAATCTTGTACAGGTAATATCCCTGCAACAGTTCCTTGCTGATAAACTTGCCAATCTCCGTCCATTTTGATCTCACACTTTAGCTCAATTTGATCCCAATGCTGGAGTACTTCTTCTAAATTCCATACCTTTTTTGCCAATGGTTTTGGTGTGGCCTGCTTTGCATATGGGATACTATAGGCTTCTAACTCTCGATCTGTATGATCAGAACCAAGGGAGATCCACTTGTTTTCACCTTGCGATATGACCACAAACTCTACTTCTCCAGAAGTTTTTTCTCCTAAAACTTGAATTTTATCCTCTTGCGTCACTAGTAATTGACTCACTGGGTAAAGCATTGGGACTTCTGGCGGGGCAGCAATTCCTTCCATCGCCAGCTCATCAATATGCTTTTGTACTACTTCTTGATTTCGCCCAGAATAACCAATGCATACAACCTTTTGAGGGTTTGCGAAAACGTTTTCATTTGGTGCTAATTGAAAAACAAGTGGTGTCATGGTGTTTCTTCTCCTTTGATGTGAGGTGAAAGTGCTGTTTTGGTGTTTTCAAGATGATGAAGCAAAGCATTTTCGATACTGCCAGTCTGGAATGAGTCAATAATCGCTTGGTGTTCTTTTATTACCTCTTCATTTCGTGATTCCTGCTGCAATGCACGCATTCCCATGCGCCGCATCAAGTCTAGTGTCTGTTCATATACAGTGATTAAGCGATTATTTTCAGATAAGCTGGCGAGATAATGATGAAAATCACGATCCAAACGAATAAAGACATCATGTTTTGATAACTCTATCGCTTCTTTCATTTCTTCTATGAGAAGTTGCAGTTTAAGCTGATGCTTCGGCGTTAGTTTATCTTTAATTTTTTGGCCGATAAATGTCTCTAATAATACCCGCAGCTCAAACAAATCCTCCATGTCTTTGTGTGTGATTGGGCTAACAAAAGCACCTTTATAAGGTATGGTAAAGACCCAGCCTTCTGCTTCAAGAGCATGCATGGCTTCACGAAAAGGTGTCCGGCTAATACCCAATTCCTCTTTAGCACGCCGCTCTGAAATGATTTCTCCTTCCTTGAAAGTCCCATAAATAATTGCTTCTTTCATAATGTGATACGCCTGCTGCCTCAATGGATTTGGCAATAATGAATGATGATCCATGCGAAACTCCTTTAATATCAAATATATCGTATATCGTATATGATATACGATCCAAAGGCGTTTGTCTATTTTGTGATTAATGATGGAATTATGTGAATTTTAATTACAAAAATCCGCTGTTCATTTAGAGTCTTGTTTGTCTCCAAGTAAGTTTTGCTACCTACACTTCGCATTTTCGTGAAAAGTGATACAATAATGAAAACAACCAGTTTCGATCAGATTCTGGTTTCTGGCATGGATCGATTCCAGTGAGAGAGGCATTCCGCCATGCGTGAGCGTAAGCGTTACTCCGTCCTGGCTGTCGTGGTCACGATCGCCTTCTTCGTCGCCATCGGACTCTACGCCAGCAAGCCTTGGGTACACAGGCCCTCCCTGAACGAGCTGGCCGTCAAGGCTGGCTACACCAATGTCCAGACGGTCGCAAGTGACGACGAGCATTGGTCGAAGGTCACGGCCCGACTGGGACAGTGCCCCGTGATGATCTATCGTCACAAGGATGAGATCGACCCCGACAAGTTCGCGGTTGGGTTCATGACGCACGGCATCGCGGTGAAGGACGACTACATTGTTGCCTTGAGCGACTTCGAGAAAGAGCTCATCAAAGCAGACAAGGCAGTCGAGGCATGGACCGAGCTGGCACGGAAGAACGGCTGGATCAGTCCGGTGATGTGTGACGCCCGGAAACCCTACAACAACGGCAAGTGGTACTAGACCTCCTGGTCGATACATGCAGACCCAGCCCCTGATCAAGGAGGCTGGGTCGCTGCTTTTTATGAGGTTTGGATAAATCGTTGATAGTATAAATGCTCTTAGAAATTAAAAGACAACTGTTCTCTTATATGCGTTGTATTAGAAGAAACCAGCAAAACAGCCCAAGCGTAATATACTTGGGCTGTTTTCATCATATTCATTATGATTTGATTACTAAGTTTGTTTTCTGTTCAGCGATCGTAATGGTAGCTGTCATTCCTGCATTAAACGCTAGGAAGTCACTTTCCACTCCATCACTAAATATCACACCGCTTTGTTCCATTTGAGACTCAATGACCAGCGGTTTATGTTTCGTAATCGAGCCAGTTACCATCTGAGCGGATGTCATCTTGCTCACGAAAGGTTCCCGGACGGCAAACAGGAGAGATTCGTCTTCCCATTTGACCTTTGGTTGAGCAAGTTGCTGGCTTTTCGGTTGATAAGAGCGATAAACACCATTAGCCATATGGATCACAGAACTTATCCATCCAGTAGAACCGGCACCAGTGGAAACGATGATCCCACTGGAAGATTGTGTTTCATTTGGAGTTTGATATCCAAGCCGATAACGAGCAGAGACATGGGTAGAAGCACCGATAAATAAGTCATTAAAAGCACGTAAAGACTGTCCATCGTTAAGTTTGGCTTCTGCCATAGTAATTTTTTTGTATGTTTCTCTGCCATGGAATAAGCTTTCCACAGCAGCATATGCATCAGTTACTTGAAAAGGAAGTAAGATTCCATCAATATGTTCAGGGTCAGGATTGATAGCAATCAATGGCTGGCCGGATAAATATTTTGCCGTATTGACCACTAACCCATCGATACCGATGGTCACAACAATATCTTGGGGAGAAAAAATATAATTTGGTAAAAAAGAGCGATCAATCACTTGCAGTTTATAGTTTTCACGAAGCTGTTCTTTGACGGATTCTACCGCAGAAAGATACGTATTGTGTTCTGCTTCAAAAAGACTGAAATCCTGAGTAGTTTCTCCTGATGGGGAGCGTGAAGCCTGTTTAAGGCTTTGATTGACATAAAATTTGGCTTGAGATCGCGTATTATAGCGTTTGACCAAGCCGTCTAATCGTGTTTCCCTCGTGACGATGACGATTTTTTCGTAATTCATCGTCTCTTCGGTTTTTCTTCCATCAAAGATTCTAGTAAATCAGGAGAAATATTTAGCTGCCCGATCTTAGATGCATTTTTCGCCAGTTCTTTGATTGCCATGCTAACCGCTAAGCGTGGTTCAGCCGTTTGAATCGCTAGTGCTTGGATGAGAGAGGAATCGAGTTCTGTAAGCGGGCGAAGGGTAGCTTCTAAGGCGTAAGCTTGTGCATCCGCTTCTGCTTTGGCATTTTCTGTTTTTGTAACGACGAGCAGCTTTCTTTCTGTTTCTAATTTTACTTGTCCTTGCAGTTTCGCTTCTCTGATCTTTTGTTCCTTCATCTCGATAGCTAGGTTTGCTTCTGCTTTGGTTTCGCGTATTTGCCGTTGTTTTTCTTCCAGCTTGATCTCCGTTTGCAGTTCGTTTTCTTTGATTCGTCTTTCTTGGTCAACGGCTGCATTGCGTCGTTCGTAGATCGCATCATCCGCTTTTTTCAATAAGTCTTCTCTCGCTTCTGCCTCAAGTGCTCGAGCCATTTCTGGAGTAGGTTTAATAGCCGCGATCGCTAATGTTTGGAGTTCTACGCCTAATTTTTCTAAATCGCCAGAGTCAGTTAACAATTTTCTTACAGCAAGACTTACTTCATCTGACACTTGAACAGCTTCTTTTAAGGAGCGTTTTTGAATTTCAGTTCGGGTATGTACTTGTAATAAATTGACGATCCTCTGTTCCAATTTTTCTGGATCATCGGATATGTATTGATTGGAGCGGTCTTTGATCGTGTAGTCCAATAGACTTGCCACCATTTCCGGCTCGATTATGCGGTAAGTGACTTGTCCTTGTACGGTGACGGGTTGGAAGTCAGCGGTGATCTCATTGAAAATAAAAGATGTATCTTTACTGGAAATTGGGACTACGGAAATGGAGGAAGAACGTTTAAAATAGAAGAAAGATAACCCTTTCCCACTCTGTTTTAATATTCCTTTCTGATAATGAAGTACAAATTGTGTTGGGTTGGTCTTGAGATAACGAAAGCCAAACATGCTGTTCACTCCTTAAGTTGTATAAAGGATATTGTAACATATACAATATTCAAAAAAGGAGAAAAAAAGGGAGGAAATCTGCATTGACTTATTTGCTAGAAGCATTGCGTGAGCTAGGCGACAAGAGTTGCATACGGGAGATAAAAGCGGTTTCTGGTGGCAGCATCAATCAGGTGACGTATGTGGAGACGGATATCAACAAGTACATTTTGAAAGCGCATACAAATATGCCGGAAAACTTCTTTATCCAAGAAGCAATGGGATTGTCCGCATTATCTTGCTGTGTGCGAGTTCCTAAAGTATATAGCTATCAGTATGATGAGGAGACGGGTGGAAGTCTTTGGTTAGAGTGGGTTCCTGCTGGAGTGAGGTCTGAAAAAGGGGAAGAAGAACTAGGACGAAAACTCGGATTACTCCATCAAACCACTCATACTACTTTTGGATTTGTGGAAGATAATTACTTGGGAATCTACCCTCAGCGAAATGCATGGTCAGATGATTGGGTCTCTTTCTTTCGGGATAAGCGATTACAAGTGCAAAAAGAAATCGGTCTGGAAAAAGGTTTTCTTTATGCAGATCGGTTGCAAAAGCTCGAAAAGCTAATGGAAAGATTAGAAGATTTCCTCCCAGCAAAACCAGTCTCCTCTTTGTTACATGGTGATTTGTGGAGTGGAAATACATTTATCAGTTCAACAGGAGAGCCTGTTTTCATTGATCCATCTGTGAGTTATGGAGATAGAGAAGTAGATATCGCGATGACAGAGTTATTTGGTGGATTTTCCCCAAGGTTTTATCAAGCCTACGAGGAAATAAATCCCTTAGAAGTAGAATATAGTGATCGGAAAGGAATATATCAGTTATACTATCTACTACTGCATTTAAATTATTATGGAGAATCATCATACGGAAAACAAGTCGATGATATGCTTGACCGTTATGTTTCGTTATAAGAGGGAGTGCCTACAGGTACCGACCTGTAGGCTTTTCTATTTTGAACAGTGAAGGAGAATGGAAGTTGGATGCAACACATACAGCAAAAACGCAAAAAGATGTGGGCAGATTGCTTATTTCCTGTGCCGACCAAACAGGAATAGTTGCCGCAGTTTCTCAATTTTTGTTTCAACAAGGAGCAAATATTATCCACTCCGATCAGCATGCGACAGAGCAGGAAAATGGTATCTTTTTTATGCGCATTGCTTTTCAGTTGGATGAATTAGAAGAGAAGCAAGTTTATTTACGTGAACAATTTCAACCAATTGCGGATAAATTTGCAATGGAATGGAAAATTTCTCTGGCTTCTCATAAGAAGAAAATCGCATTATTCGTCTCCAAATATGACCATTGCCTGCAAGAAATATTGTGGAGATGGCGAATGGGAGAATTAGACGCAGATATAAAAGTAGTGATCAGCAATCATCCTGATTGTAGACCATTGGTGGAACCATATGGACTGCCTTATTATCATATCCCTGTGACAAGGGAAACTCGCGAAGAAGCAGCGATTGAACAATTGGAAATTTTACATAGAGAAGAAGTAGATACGGTCATTTTAGCTCGATATATGCAGATAATCCCCAAAAGCATGATCGATGTGTATTCGAATCAGATCATTAACATTCACCACTCTTTTTTACCAGCATTTGTCGGCGCAAATCCATATGAGCGAGCGTTTGACCGCGGTGTCAAGCTCATTGGTGCTACTGCCCACTATGTGACAGAAGAGTTAGATGAAGGCCCGATTATCGAACAAGATGTCCAGCGTGTCAGCCATCGCCAAAGACCAGAGGAATTAATTCGTATTGGAAGTGAAGTAGAGCGAATTGTACTCGCTCGTGCTGTTTCTTGGCATGTGAATGACCAAGTGTTGGTGCATGGGAATAAGACGATTGTATTTCCTGGGTAGAAATTTCATTTACTAATTGTCAATAAAACAAAAAGTGTTTCATTAGATATCATCTCATTGATTTTAATATTGAAATAAGAAGGAATAGCAAATAAAATTTAAACAAGGACAATGTCGTCCCTTCCTCACCAAGGAGTCGTTTTGCGTAAGAATGTCAGGCGCAGTGGCAACTACCGGTTGCGGGTGATGCAGCGTATCGCACAGAAGCGTAACGCAGGGAAGCGTCGAATCCATGCGATCTATGTGCGGAATCAGAGAGGAACGCAGGTTCGCTCTGTCCCCGGACGGTACACGCTCTACCTGTCGGCCGGAAGTAAATAACCTCCTGACCTCCTGATGGGGTAAGACCGTCTGGATCTGTTGAGAGACAAGATTCGGGCGGTCGATCGCTCTTTATTCATATAATCTTTGTTTTGTAAGAGACGTCCAACTTAGATTGGGCGTTTTTTTATAAAAGGTTGAAATTTCTCTCCATAATTACTTATATCCATTTTTTATGCATTTTCTACTAATAACATTTCCAGTAAAGTGATGATAGTGAGATCGGATCAACCTTGGAGCTTGCATTATGACGAAACAGGTTATGACCGTTAACATCAGGGGTCAGAAGGTCACGTTGATGGACGATCATACTGTGCGTGTCGGCGACCCGGCTAACCCTGCCAATACGGTCAGCCCGCGACAGGCGGAGTCGTACAAGAAGCAGATGGCGAAGATCATCGATAAGTGAGGACTGAGGTGGACGATCTTTCCTGATATCTGCTCTTGTTGCTAGATGTCAGGACGCCTCATCTTGCTATGACATGGAGATGAGGCCTCTCCATATTTTTAACATGAATGTAATGGAATAGAGAATATGATAAGACACTTGATCTTTATAGGGGATCAAGTGTTTTTTTAACGCTTAACATTTAATGCTAGATAATAATTTAACATCAACATTTCTTTTATTCATACCGTTTGACCATATGGTCAACAGGTGTTATAGTGGTGAAAACGACCATCTGGTCAAAGACGCCCTAAGTCAATAATCTATGAAAAATAAAATCAGTAGGGGTAGACAAAGAAAAAGGGGGGTAGTCCGAGATGACAGAAATTTGCCCGCTGGATAGTATACTTCTACCATCCAGCGAGCGTTGTTTGGGTGAGAGAAGCACCCATCATTCGCCGTACGTGCGGTACTTATTCAACCCCGACTCGTACTCCCCACCGGAAGGAAACGCAGCTTTGAAGGCATCATCGCTGATCTCAGTCAGAGTCTCGTCGCTTACTTGAAGATCAAGGGTCTTAGCTTTCTCCTGCGCCGCCGTCTTTCCCTTACGAAGGAAATCGTCAGCACTCGGGGAGAAGCTGGTGTTCTTCGCAGCGACGATAGTGGTCACAGCGGCGTTGAAGAGGGGACGAAAATCCATTGCAACTCCCATTGTCCAAACACTTTGTATTATTATTTCATTATTTTTGTTTTTCTTCAAGATATCTCAAAACATCTCCAAAAAGGCAACACGAAACCAAGGGATTAATGGAAATAAATACCTAATCCCCACTTGTAAAAGTATGTATTCTAAATGTCAAGCAGCGTTTCTAGCTTTTGAATCGAGGAAAATCGTTGGATCATAGGGAGTTTTCTGCTTCCACATGGCAAATAAAATTCGCAACCAAGTATTGGCTACAATCCGGAAACATTCACTTGTACCGCGACCTTGCTTTCGATGCTTTTGGAACATTTCTTTGCTCCACGGCTCATATTTCACCATTTGCAGAGCAAATTGCTGCATGGTGTTGCGAAAGGTTTTTCTACAAGCTCTACGAAAATGAGCAAAGCGTCTTTTTCCGCTCTTTCGGGTAACAGGAGCAGTTCCTGCTTCACACTGAATTGCATTGGCATGGGGGTAATAGGAACGATCATCGCCAAACTCCACCATAATTCTGGCAGCCAAATTGGTTCCTACACCTTTGAGAGCAAGAAATATCTCACTGTCAGGAAGAGACTTTACCAAGTGCTCTACTTCCTGGTCATACTGCTGGATATCTTGAATCAGCATCTCTAATTGGCTGAGTAAAGATAAGAGGAAACGGCTTTTTCCACGAGAAGTTGCACCATCCACCGGAAATTGTTTTTGTTTTGCAAGCTGGAAAAGTTCTTCTGCTTTCTTTTTCCAGCGGTAGTTGTAACAGCCTTGAAGAACTTTCTCCAAATGGCTCAGATTCGCTTTGGCAAATGCTTCTGGTGTTGGAAAAGCCCTTAAAAACTGAATGGTAGATGGCTGATCTAACCGACAAAAGCATCCCAAAGCCTGTGGATAGTAGCTTTTTAGGCAAGTGGTGATCTGGTTCTCCATTCGAACTCGCAAGGTCACTAGAGCTTCTCGATCACGAACAAGGATTTGTAACTCTTTTAGTTCTGGGCTATCTATTCGAATGGATCTATATTGGTGTCGATCCGTACGGATTAAGTCTGCCAAAACTCGTGCATCTCTTGTGTCGTCTTTTGCACCTGCTGAAGAAAAACGGTCACGAGCACGATCTACACTCTTCGGATTAATCGAGTAAATAGTGTAGCCTAAAGCATGTAAGTACTGGATGAATAAGTTTTTGGAAGTTTCGGCAGAAATGATCACGTTAGCAAAATCGACTGTGAAGGTACGAATTTCTTGTAGTACCCGATCAACCCCTTCTGGCGAATGAGGAACAATAAATTCTTTCTGAACGTTACCAGAAGAATCTAGGATACAAACATCATGTTTACGATCGGCAAGATCAATTCCTACAAAATAGTTCATGAACATCCTCTCCATTTTCTCTATTGGGTTCATCTATCGTTGCGATGGCCTCGTAGATTCGGTGTATAGCAACACTACGCCCTAAAGATCGTCTAGTAGGTAGATAGAGACATTTTGGGGGATTAGTCTTTCACCAGCAATGATTAGAAATCTCGCAAGGAGGTGATGAATCTCCCCAAAACGTACCCAATTCTTATGTTAGATCAGGCTCTATGCCCTGTCTATGAATGATATTAACCTACGAGGAGGTGAGACGTTGCTAAATCTGTATAAACAAGTCCCAATAGATAAACGGAATAAGATATTTGAAGCAACGATGAAAGAATTTACGAAGCATACGTATGATAAAGCTTCCACCAATCAAATTATTCAAGAGGCTGGAATTTCAAAGGGGTTGTTGTTTCACTATTTCAAGAGCAAAAAAGATCTCTATCTAGCTACTTATGATCAATGCACCGATATATTTTGGGAGATTTTCCAACCTAGATTGACTAATCTGCCAACGGATTTTTTTGATAGGTTGATAGTTTTATCCAAAACAAAGCTGCAAATCTGCGAAGAAGAACCATTGGTATATGTATTTATTCTTACTGCGTATGAAGATATTCAACATCGATTTCCAGAAGCATTTGAAACTAGGATGGCAGAAGCTGCTAAACTACGAACTCCTATGCTGATGGATGGGATTGATTGGTCTGTTTTTCGGTCAGATATCGATCGAGAAAAAGCATTGCAGTACATCTATTTCAGCTTTGAGTCTATGGCACAACAAATGGTAAAAGAAGCATTACGACAACCCGATAAGGGTCTAAAAAATTGGCATGAAATGATGAAGGATGTGGAGCTGTTGGTAGAAATTTTTCGCCATGGCATTTATCGAAGGGAAGATAAGGGATGATCCAGCTAGAAGGTTTGACCAAACGTTTTTCTAATGGAAAAGGAATCTTTGATATCGAGTTTGACGTTCACGAAGGCGAAGTTTTTGGATTTCTTGGTCCTAATGGTGCAGGTAAGACGACGACCATCCGCCATTTGATGGGTTTCTTTCATCCGACAAAAGGAACAGCGAGAGTAGATGGATTGGATTGTTGGAAAGATGCAGCTCAGATTCAAATAAAAGTCGGATATCTCCCTGGGGAAATCTCGCTGATGGAAAATATGAATGGCTCTGGGCTGATAGAGTTAATCTCTGACATGCGAGGGTTGAAGGAAAAGAAACGGAGAGAGGAATTAATCGAGCGATTTCAATTTGACCCTAGTGTACCGATTCGAAAAATGTCCAAGGGAATGAAGCAAAAAGTAGGGATTGTGCTCGCATTTATGCATGATCCAAGTGTATACATCTTAGACGAACCAACTTCTGGACTCGATCCACTTATGCAAAAGACGTTTGTAGAGCTGATTGAAGAAGAGAAAAAGCGTGGGAAAACAGTTTTGATGTCTTCTCATATGTTTCAAGAAATCGAACGAACCTGTGATCGAGTTGGTTTGATTAAAGATGGACGAATGGTGAGTGTAAGTGATGTTTCCGAAGTGAGGAAGCAGCAGCGCAAAATATTTGTGGTTACACTTGGAAGTCCAAAAGAAGTAGAACAGTTAAAAGCTACAGGGCTACAGATTAGCGGGCAAGAGGGAGAAAGAGTGGAGATAATGGTCAAAGGGAATTACCAATTATTCTTCCAGACGCTCGCGAAGTTTGATGTTCGCAATCTCGATCTGCACACCCAAAACTTAGAAGAATTGTTTATGCATTACTATGATCGGGAGGGGAAATCATGATTGGCTCTTTGTATCGCACCATGATAAAAACCAATGGAAAACTTATGTTATATATGGGTCTTGGCTCCTTTGTCATTATGGTGGCTTATGTGATGCTCTTTCCAACCATTGCGAATCAAAACATGGATCAATTGTTAAAATCAATGCCAGAAGGTGTATTAAAAGCGTTTAATCTCAGTGATGGTTTGAGTACCTTAACAGGCTTTTTAATTGCCGAGTTTTACAGCATGATCTACTTGATTTTACTGATCGTGTATAGTGTGCTCACTGCCAATCATCTGGTAGCTCGTTTAGTAGATCGAGGTTCGATGGCCTATCTGATTGCCACTCCAAATACGAGAATCCGTGTCATCCTTACACAAATTTTATTTTTACTGACTGGTTTGGTATTTATTTGTCTTTGTGTTGTGCTAGGTGCGTGGCTTAGTGATACATGGTTTATCGATAAATCGCTGCTTGATATGCATACCTTTCTAAAAATCAATCTGATAGGCTTTCTTACGTTTGCAGTTATAAGTGCTTATAGTTTCTTCTTTTCTTGCCTATTTAATGATGAACGCAGAGCAGTATCCGTTTCAGCTGGTATCACGATCTTATTTCTCATTTTGGACGTTGTGGGAAAAGTGAGTGAAAAGCTGGATTGGCTGCGTAACTTTACAATTTTCCATGCTTTTGATCCGGGGAAGATAGCGGATGGTTCGGTGGATGTTGTTCCCTTGTCCATTGGACTGCTAATAGCAACTGCTTTTTTCTTTCTTATGGCAGTTGTTGTTTTTAGGCGTAAAGATCTGCCTGTTTAAGACATGTTTTGGATACAATTTAATCAACTGCCTGTATAAAAAGCATTTTCACATCAATATGGCAAGTGCTTCATTTATATAAAAAAGTTATTATCGGCAGCACATCAGAAGAATATTCCTCTGATGTGCTCACCTACGAGATGGACGTGGTTCTGATGCCTACGCGCTGGCCTTGACGTACTTCACGGCCTCGTGGAATTCCTCGATTCGTCCACAGGGCGGCAGTGGTTGCGCCACAGGATGAGCTTCAGGTTGATCAGCCTGATCCTGAGCTCGGTGGCCTCAAAGGCAAAGGGGTCCTGCTCCTTGAGGTGTTGCTTCTGGCCGTCCCACGCAAGCAGGGAGTCCAACTCCTCATGGCTGCGGAGCCAGCTCGGGGAGAGGAGTGAGTGGAGCCTCGCTTTCCCGTTCTCCTTAATGAAGTAGTCCTCCGCGTACACCGCCAGGAGGTGGAGCTCGATCTCGAAATCGAACACACGGAGGAGCTTGTTGATTTCGTTGTAGTGCGAGGGGTGCTTGGACTCGAAGTCCTTCAGGCTGATCCTGAAGTCGTTCAGCTTCTTCAGCAGTTCGAAGAAGCTGAGCTCCGTCGGTTCCTTGCTTTCGAGCTCCCTCTTCACCTGGGCGATCACATGCTTCTCGCCGTCCGACAGTTCGTTGGTGGCCTCGATGTACGCGATCTGCTCCAGCAGATCCGACTTCGAGAGGTCCCGGCCCAGTACGATGATCAGATTGAGCCAGCCACCACTGGCTTCAGAATACAGCCCGTAGGTGTTGTTGTCAGTCATCTCTAGACCCTTTCCGGTCGAGTTGAACTGGTTGAATCTCTAATTTTATCTTATCATACAGTTTAAAAAGGAACTATTACATTACTATAAGTACATCCTTTAAACAGATATTTTTCACAAAATAGTACAGTGAACCTTATTAAGGATCACTTTTTTTTTTTGATTTTTTTGTATATACATTGACAATTTACTTTAAAAGTGTAAAATTACACTTAATAAGTCTATTTATACTAGTTAGATTTAATGGAAGAATAAAAATCATTTAAACGGAGGGAGTATGAATCAGAAACTACGTTTGCTTTGGAAAAAGGAGTTCCTTGCTATTGTTTTGCTTTTCACCTTGTGTCTATGGAATTACAAATATACGGATGCGTTAGACCAAGATCCATATCTGATAACCGATTATAGTCGACTGCATCCTGTTAAAGTAGAAAAAGTGGTAGCTGGAAAAGAAGAAGCCCAGTTGATCCAATTAATAAGAGAAGCAAAGAGAAAACATCTGAGCTTATCTATCGCTGGTCAACGTCATAGTCAGGGAGGGCATACGTATTATAAAGACGGCATTGTCATTGATATGACTTCCTACAATAAAATCCTTGCTTTTGATCCAGCTAAAAAGAAAATTACGGTACAAGCTGGGGCAACTTGGAAGGACATCCAAGAAAAGATTAATCCATATCATCTGTCGATTAAAACCATGCAGTCACAAAATATTTTTACAGTAGGTGGATCGATCAGTATCAATGCACATGGTAGGGATATTCGCAATGGGTCAATGATAAAAAGCGTGGAATCTTTTCGTTTGTTGACAGCAGAGGGCAAGATTATTCAAGTTAGCAGGAAGGAAAACGCTGATTTGTTTCCGTTAGTTCTCGGAGGATTTGGGTTGTACGGTGTGATTTTAGATGTAACGCTCACATTGACAGAGGATGAGCTCTATCGTATGATAACCGATTCCGTTTCGGTAGATCATTACACCAATTATTTCCTTCAACAAGTAAAAGGAAATCCGCAGATGCGGATGCATATCGCGAGGATCTCCATAGCACCAAGTAATTTTCTTCAAGATATGTATGTCTTGAATTATAAACAAGAAAAATCCGAACCCCTTACAAAGTATAATCAGTTGGAAGAACGCGAAAAATGGGTCATTCCTTCTAAAATAGGATTTCAGATAAATCGGAATTTTGACTGGGGAAAAGAAGTGTTTTGGAAGTTACAGCGAAAGTTTATCTTTTCTCAGAACAATAAACTGATAAGTCGCAATAATGCAATGCGTTCAGAAAGCGAATTTATGGAGTATAACGGGACAGGAGAAAATGATTTACTGCAAGAGTACTTTATCCCTATTCACCAGTTTGCCCCATTTGTTGCCGATATGAGAAAAGTGTTACAGGGTTCCAATGTAAATCTATTAAATATTACCGTTCGATATGTGAACAAAGATCAAGAATCGACATTATCTTATGCGAACTCGGATATGTTTGCCCTTGTTTGCCTGTTCCATGTTTCCCTCGATGATAAAGGGCAACGATCATTTCGGGGACATATACAGCAAATCATCGATGTTGTAGAAAAATATCATGGAACTTACTATCTTCCCTATGCACCTTATCCAACTGTCAAACAATATCAACGAGCATATCCAAACTATCAGCGGTTCTATCAAAAAAAGAATCAATATGACCGTGATCGCCTGTTCATGAATTATTTTTATCAACAATATGTAAAGGAGAGCGGGTCGTGAAAATTAAATGGCTCATTCGGTCACAGAGTATCGTCACGTTAGCATCCGGGATGATCTATCCGTATTATCTGTTATTTTTAAAAAATTTAGGGAATAGTTATTCCAAATATGGACTAGCCTTTGCAGTTTTTACGTTGAGTTCTGCCATCACTTCCCAAGTTATAGCATCACGTCTCGACAGCAGAGCACATGAAATATTGGTACTCAGCTCAATTGGAATGATGATCGCTATGTTTGCCTTTCCGTGGGTACTTCAGTTTGCATGGGTAATCGTGCTCCAACTTTTGATGGGAATATGTAATGCGATGCAGAGGATGAGTGAGCGGGTATTATTAGCAGACCATACCCTTGAGGGAGATCGAGGGAAGGATATCGGCAGTTATCACTTCTGGACATCCATAGCTTCTGGATTTGCCGTTATTGTGGGAGGTTATTTGATCGACTGGTTAACCATTGATGTTTTATTTTATATAAGTGCTGCATTGTATGGGGTGAGCGCTTGGATGATTGGGAGAAATAGCAAAATACAAGCAAAAAGTAAGCTTTTTTCGATAGAAAAGGTTTGATGAATCCATATTGGTGATGGAAAAAGAGATGATAATGCGTATTTTAAACGATTATGCTATTCTTAAAATAAGCAAGCTCTGATGCAAAATGGAGAGTCCATGGTTGAAGCAAGTATCAGCGATCAAATCCTCCAAGCTGGAATCGATCTGATCAAGGCCAATGCCAGTTCGGTCGCGGAAATCGTGATCTACTACTGTGAATTCAGTGAGGGTATGGTCTATCTGGCGATGAACGCCAAATGTGAGGAGCTGCTAGGTGTTAGCCTGAATGCTTCCCATCCCCTCCCATATGATGCGTACTTGGCATGCATCGTGGAGGCTTTCCAACAGGGCCGGTGAGAACTGGGAGTTGCCTCCTAGCATATCTGAGCAGCCTAAGCTGTTCAGATGCCCGATAATAAGAATATTTATATAAAGAAGAGTCATTCTTTTGGAATGACTCTTTACAGTTGCAAAGTAAATCAATACACCGAAAGAATACTGAAATGTATTTCTTATAATTAGTAAAATCTTAGATAAGTACGTTGGACAACTAGATTTACAGATTATGAAATATAGAGATGAAAACATCGGATATGTAAATCTATATTATTTAATTCCGTTATACAGGGGAAAAGGTTACGGAAAATACCTTCATGAATATACTATGAATTTATCAAAACAAAAGGAGTAAGCGAATATCATTGAGAGTTTCTCCGTTGAATCAGCAGGCAATAGCATTTTATAAAAAATGGAATGAAAGAAGTGGGTTTAGAAGTTGATGGGAAAGTTATTAGAATGAAAGGCAAAGTGATGGATAAATTTGAATTTTCCCCATAGGATGTGGAATGTTCGATCTGAATTTATATATACTTTCATTCCATGAATCTGGTTAATCCACTGCGTTCTAGTTCTCTATCATAATTGATTTACTAGGTGTGTATATATGTTGATTTTCCAATTCAATAGTCATTTTTAGAATTTGTTGAAAAAATCGTAAGGACTGCACATCTTCATAATCTAACTTACATAGTTGTTCTATGTTTCTGCGATGGTAACGTATTTGTAGGGTGTCTATTTCTGGGTAGGGGTACTTGTCCCACAGCCAAAGGACATCTTCTATTAGCGTATCAATGGAGCTTGCACAATGTATTCCACAGTAGTATAATCCTACATTTTGTAAAGATAAAGCAGGTTTATCTGATGTTGCAAAGTGGAGTTTTACAAAATAATCGACTGCTTTTGGAGGAAACCCTAGTGTTAAGCCTAACACTCGAATGTGTTCAGGATTCAGTGGATCCGGATTTCTGTCCATTCTATCTAAAAAACGTTCTTTTCCTAACTCATCCTGAAAAAATATGTATTCGTTAAAATTTGGTCGTTCTTGAAGAGTAAAGAATGGGTACTTTTCTTTCAGATAATGAATCATATTGTACTTATCATTCGTCATTACTGCTGGTTTCATTCCCATGATAAATGCCTGTTCAGATTGGAAGCAATCCAAAAGAAATCATCTCCTTATAAATAAGGATAGAAGACGAAAAGCCTTCTACCCTGCTAGATTCCTATCTTACTTCTTCTCCGCAGCCCCAATTCGTACACTGGTAATGATTCCCGTTCCACTCGAAGTTGGAAAGTTTTCCACACGCTGCACAATGACCAGTGTAAGATTTTTTCTCTTCTTTTTCGTCTTTGTCCTTGTTGTCACTGCCCCAGAACATCGATACACCTAGATAAAGCATACCTTTCACCTCTTAGAATGAAGTAGGTGGGTGACAAGTGTTGAAAGGATGTTACGAGTACAGTTTCAAAGTTACTTCCTATATTATGATAGATTGGTTTCTAAAACCACCTCTATTTTAAAGAGTATCACAGTGACAGATGGAAAACTATGTAAATATCCTCCCGCCCCCACCATTTACCGAAAGCCGAAAAACCGAAACGTTTCGGTTTTTCGGTACATTCGAGAGAGGGGTAACTTGTTTTCTGATTCTGTTTTAAACCTTGTGAGAAAATGAGGTGAATCATCCTTTAAATACAGAAAATTGTTATAATATAGTTTGCCTATAATGTATTTAGGTAAGACGGAGGGTGTTTATTTTTGAGTAAGAAAATAATATGGTGGATACTTGGTTCAATATCATTTAGGATTGGCAATCTATTTTTGCTCAAGTAGAGTATTAGATTTAAAAGTGGAACTTTTGATACAATATACAATAGTAAAAGCAATCGATAACGAATTTAATTTTTGGTTATGAACTTATAAGATTTTCTCTCGTATACATTCTCGAAAAACATAGGAAAGTGGCGATGATATGAATAAAAGTCTGATTCTGATATTATGTATTTCCTTCCTTTTGATCGCAGGGGGATGTTCATTTACAAAAGATTATCCCTGTAGTTGTGTACCACCAAAACCTCCAAAGCAAGAACAACAGAGTAATGCATGGGGATTAAAGCAAGTGGTATGGGGGAATAAGGAGAAAGTGCAAATGTAAAAGGGGATGTATTCGTGATGGATACATCCCTTTTTACACGTGATTAGTAGTCTCAATAAATTAAAAGTAACTCAGTGGGTCTTGATTAATTATTTGTTTCCTCATCGTCTCCTCTTCTTTTAAATAAAATACATCCTATATTTTCTTTAAAAGTTGTCATAAATCTCATCCTCACTTGTTAATTTTAGCTCACTTTGAATTTCAAACATTTGTTTCATGGAATTTAAAAAATCCTCATGCATGTTTAGAATATCATAACAACGAGTCAATCTATTTAAAGCAGTGTACATTCTGCTTGGAAATTCATGTGTTTTGGTTAGTCTGGTAGCTTCTTGATAATAAGGTATAGCATTTTGCCATTGCTTTTGTTTGAAAAGGATATCCCCTAGTACAATTAATGCTCTTGATAATCGAAAAATATCTGAAATATCCCGACTAATTTCTATCGCTTGTGTAGCATGATCAAAGGATGATTTCCAGTTTTTTTGACTAGAGTAAAAAATTCCTAGATAAGTATGGGTATCTACATGTCTTCGTGGAAAATCTAATTCTTGATCCATACTAAGAACCATTTGAAAACGAGTAAAAGCTTGATCGAACTTTTTTTGTTTAAAAAGAATACTTCCCATTACAT
The DNA here is from genome assembly GCF_059510375.1 of Shimazuella sp. NTD250. Classification (NCBI taxonomy): domain Bacteria; kingdom Bacillati; phylum Bacillota; class Bacilli; order Caryophanales; family Thermoactinomycetaceae; genus Shimazuella; species Shimazuella sp. NTD250. The sequence goes on from NZ_JCAJZS010000006.1 coordinate 187,953, forward strand.
TGATTAAATCAAGATGTCGGTTTTGTATTTGGGTTTTACGAGCAAGTTGAATTCCTTCATTACAAATGGAAGTAGCTTCCTTGAACATATCTCGTTCACGTAAAATAATGGAACGAAATTTGTATAAATCTAAAACGACTTTCTTTTGATCAATTGCTTCTATGGATTCCCACACTTCATTGAGGATTTGTGCCGCATGATCTGATTTTGATGATTTCATTAGATATAGTATTTTATTACTCAATAATGAGTTTCTGATATCTGCTCTATCCAATGTCTCATGGTATTCGTTTAAGCCGATATTGACATATTC